>JANQJO010000060.1 GCA_028281605.1 Pseudomonadales bacterium | reverse complement strand
AGGAATGGTCACGAAATAACTTTAACATTTTCCGCTGCTGAACTCGCTTCGCTCAAACATGCATCCGCTCCAAATGTTAAAGTTATTTCGTGACCATTCATTACACAGGATTTAAAGCCGTTAAAGCCGAAGGTCGTTTAAAAAAACATGATAAAATGCTATCTGTTCAATATACTCACAATTAGTTTACTTTTGAGTTTTTCGAAAATAGGCATAGCCTATAATACTGAAAGCAAAACACCTGTTGCCTTGCGCCCCAATGTCTTACTGCTATTAGATAACACTCGTTCAATGAGTCGCCCTATTCTCAGCCAAATAGAGGACACACCCATTACAACTCGACTGGCCGCTCTCAAACAAGCCGTCACCAACACGATCAAGCAACAACCCAATATCAATTTTGGCTTAATGCAATTTAACAGTCCAGGAGGAGCGATTACTTACCCTGTCAAAGCACTCGACCAAAACACCCATTATCACCAACTGACAAATACTCAAACCCTAGAACAAACCCACACCTACGAACTCCAGGGCTTTTTAACCAGTTCTACAGAAACAACCTCGATACATCTTAAACAAATGATTGAAGAAGAACAAACTTTAACCAGAAGCCCTGTTTGGCAGCAAGTACAACAGGAATTTAGCCATAATGCAGGCTGGATCCAGCAGCTGATGCATTCTACAAATACACAAAAAGCGTGGGCCCTACAAGCCAATCAACTGACCTTAATTCCTTTTTTACCATTGAAGCTCTCACAACAATCGAATATCAACGAAGTGTATTGGGAAATTAAAGCACCAACCAATACCGACCAAAGCCTAACTATAGAGCTTACATTGGTAGATTTAGGCCCAACCAATGCTTCCACTGTTGATACAAACATCACCTTACAAACTCTATTCAACAAAACCAAAACTACACAACAAAGTATCACTTGGGTATTGCCTGCATGGAAAAAAGGAAAAAAACACCGTTCACCTAACCTAGCAACTTTATTAAATCACGTGCTCAAAAGCCCAAGTTGGCACAAAGATAATAAAATAGGCTTACTCATCAAAACAGATGAAACAGCACAAAAGCGCGAGCTAACCCATGCAGTGACTGAAAAAATTTCAAAAAAAAGCTTAAAGCTCAACATCAAGTACCATAGCTATGCGCTTCATACTGAGCCAAAAGTACAACTGTGGTTTGATCAAGTACCTTTAGACCCAAAAGCAAGGATTAAAACGGCCTTTCTCACTTTCAGCAGTCACTCCCCACCACACCACCCTATTGATTTAAACATTGCCCTAGAAAACAATATTCGCCCAACTCCCTTTACAACCCAATTTGACCTACAAACACGTCCAATTTTGGACAACATTGAACATTGGCGCCTGACACCCTCTTCTTATCAGAATCAAACATTTCGCAGTGTTAATTTAGCCTCTTTATTCAACGCTTTCTTAAAAAAACAACAACATTATTGGTGTGCCCACAACCCGTTAGCGATATACGTATTACCACAAAAAGCGAAAGACTTTTTACAACTAGAACATACATTCATACACAACAATTTAAGAGCCGTACGCTTATCCATCACAACGTACCCAAAACCAGATCATACCATTAACCACTCCAAACAAACGACTTGTCACAGTACCTTATTTGCAAGCAAGCCTCATCAATTATCAACCGAAGAGAAACAGTCGCCCTCCTCGTTAAGTTGGCAATTTCCTAAATTACCGCTAAAAGCCCAACACAAAATTCAACGAGCTTACATGACGCTTCCCGTACAACACGCTAACACAAACATGAGCAGTACTCTTATTCCAACCATAACAATGACAACTCATACACAATCGGCAGCTTCACAACCCCAGCACAGCATGCCCGACAATCAGACACCTCTACAAACTTGGCCCACTACTCTTGAAAATGGTAGACAAGCCATTGCTTATGATCTCAGTGAAACCATACAATCCATGTTAAATTCAGACTATTGGCAACCTGGAAACAACATCACAATTGAGTTCAATTTACATAAAGATTCACAACAGACAAATCTAAACACTCTGCCTTTTGCAACAGAATTAGCCAAACTGATCATTCAAGCACCCAATAAGACATTCGACTCGAATATACGTTACAAAACACGCGACGCTCTGCTGCAAAAAATTCACAGCTTAAAAGCCAACACTCGCGGCTCCATCACGGATGCTTTACTAGAAGCAGCCTTGTATTACAATGGAAATTATGTGTTTTTTGGAAAAAACAGAGAAATCTTTGAACTACCCTCTGGCCCTGTTGATCCAAGGTTTAACCGAGTCAGTCATGTAGGCAGTTTACAAACCGGAAAATTGTTTCGGCCCACAGGGTGCTCTCTTTTTTCGTTAGATAACATTTTTTGCAGAGCCGAGCGTTTACAAAACAGGCCTCGCTATCGCTCACCGATTCAAAGTGCTTGCCAATCCAATCACATTATTATAATCACTGACAGCCTCGCACAAATCAATCACAGCCAGAAAATCATTGGTACGCTTATCAAGAACCCTCACTGTTATCAAGATTCTCTATCTTTAGGAGAACAATGTGCCCGCAGTCTGACTGGATGGCTTTCCAAACATTTTTCCATATCAGCCCAAAACACCAGAGTACAACCCATTCAAACTCACACAATTGCTTTCAACTTAAACGATATTGAAGCCATAGGCTTTCTAAAAACGCTAGCAGAAAAAGGCAACGGTATTTTTCAATACGCAGATTCTTCCGCAACACTGAATCAAGCCTTAAGCCAAATTTATCAAAAAATTAACCAAGAAAACCAACACACATTACAATCAACTTATTGCAAGGCCAGCCAACAAATGACATCAAAAGAAATTGGAACAACCCTTAATATTGGCTCTTGAATGCCAGGAATAAACTAGGAACGAGCATTTTATGATTTGCTTCACCTCATAGCTACTTCTGTGTTAAAGTGTGGAGCGGTTTTGATCGAGCTAACTTCGCACCAACAATTTCACAGCAAGGCCAATTTATGAGCAGCTTTAACTTGACCACTACTGGATCTTCACTTTCTATCCCTCTAACAGACACAACTATACATCAAAAAAATAATTTAGCTGAGCTAGAAACGAGCACTGGCATCCCATCAATGATGAATGCAATTGACACTAATTTAACCGGGGAACGTTATTATAAAGCTAAATTAACAGCAGAAACAAAACGAAACGACCTTAAAGGCCCCATGAAAACAGCTACTTTACACCGTGCCAGAAGACACCAGCAAGGGCTAAAACACTTTGCTCTGCAACGTTGGTACATTTTTCTACTGACATTAATGACGGGTGCTGCTGGCTTTGTAAAAACTGCTCCTGTACCCACAGGGTCAAGGTCAAGCCAAAACCCAACACCAAGAAACTCCAGTGAACTTAGCACCTACAGTTTTTCAGCTGCACACAATAACAGTTCTTCTTTGCCACCTCCTCACCATCTAGCTGCTGCTGACCATCCGAACAAAACAGTACAAGAAGCTCTCGTTTCTACAATGAACAGCAGTATTTCAGGTAAAGCTACTATTATTTGGGAAAAAATTACAACAATCGTTGATCGATTTTTAACTCAAGCAACTTCACACTCTGGTATCATGGTAGGCGCGGTTTCTGTAGAAAGTAGTCAAAATGGGAATTCAGATATAGAAGGTATTTGTTCATCCTCAATTAACGAAGAAAAAGTATCGCATCTACAGGAAATAGAAGCAAAGTTAAATCAATTATTTCAAGAAGAAGAGTTTAATGAATTAACTGAAACAGCCATTACGCTAGCTGGTGAAGAACCTCATATGTATACTGACGTTTTTTCTGACTTATCTAAAAAATTAGTTGGTCTTAACCCTTTACCTAATTCTTTGTTTAGACTTTCAAGTGAATTGATAAATCTAAACTTGTTAGACGAAAGCCAATTAAATGTAAACGCAAATACAATTCAATTAGATCACTGGTTAAAATTACCAATATACGATCCAGCTCAACATAAAAATTTATTTAAGCATTTGAATGAAATAATACAAAATACACGGGAGTTGCCAAGTATTTTAAATCCATCGTTAGAAATCGTTGAAAACTTGGTTGTGGCAGGGGCCTTCAAGCGAACTGGCCTAGAGGACAAAGCTATTAAAACAAACTGTTTTGTTAAAACCAGGTTACCTGTTTTATTGCAAGTCATAGATCTAAGCATCACTTCTTGTATGCAAACCAAAAAACAGCATGTTCAACATTTACACCGAGTTGAGGGTATTTTAACGAAACTAATAGAAAAAATGCCTGTGCATGTGGATAACGCAAGCTTTCTAACCAACAGGCTCAATTTAGTCCAAAAGCTTATCAAGAACAAACCCTTATCAGAAAGAGAAAAAATGGAATATAGCCTGGAAAAGCGCTCGGAAATATGGTCGATGACTTCAAAGTCTTTACCGGTTGAGCAATATAAGAGTTCTTTGGAAAAAGATGCAAAACAATTAGACACTGATTCATTACTGATGCTAGACAGCTCGACCTTTCTCCCTTCAGTAACCTCAGAACTTAAGAAACGCTATAAAAACGACCCTTATGACAAAAAGCTCATAGAAGATGCCTTTAAGAACCCCGAACATCCGGCATATTTAGTTCTCAAATCTTTTACACTGCGTAATATGCATGAGCAAAGGCATGAGGATTTAGATTTCAGTTTGGCACGTCAAATTTTACAGGAACACAAAATTTGGAAACAAGGCATGACTCAGGCTAATTCTGGTGATATATTGGACACTCGAATTGGCTGGGAGATGGATTTCAAAGCCAAAAACGAAACTTATTTCGATTCTGATGCCGCTCGCCAACGGATGGCTGAAAAATTAGCGGAAGACTTTCAATGCAAAATAGATTACGAGTATGGTAAAAAAGGCGATGCTTTTGATAGATTTTATAAAGTGACTTGCCACCCATCTGAAGATGGCCCTGAAATCATCCTACAATTGAGCCAAGATATCGATAATTTTGGTGAGTTTCAAATAGATTTAACTTTCCGTGAATGGGTAGATCATCACGAATTTCTCCAAAAAATAATTTTTGATTACGCAGATCAGTTTGGCTTAGTCCCTTCTAGGCCTCCTTTTTCTACACGCGTTTTGCCAGGCGGTGGGCATCTTCATGTTGAAGTGGGTGCTTTTAAAAACTCAAGAGCACTTGTGAATACTATCTCTGAAGTTCATTCTTCAGTATTCCTTCGTTTAGGTGCTACTGACAGCGATACCCAAGCAGTTGCTTTGCCATTGGCTGCCGGCAAGGAAAAATGGGCTCATGCCTATATACAATATCTGAAAAAATATGGTGGATCTTTAGAGCATAAATCTATAGAAAGTGTGGCCCATGACCTCAATGACCTGGTTTTTGGTGGATGCTTTTATCTGATCACTTTAGCTTCAAATTGGGGTGATGAAGGCTTAAAAGATGTAACTTCAAAGTACCAGTTGGTTTCTTTGCTGCATGCTACTGTTGAAAGATTGGCTGACCATAGAGTAGTAGAGTTCAGAGGTAATCCATCTCCAGCAAATATGATAGAGTTAATAAAATACAGTTACCTGTATCTCAGCATTATTCATCAAGCCAATCTTGCAAGTGGCATTATTGCACCCGACATACCTGATCTTAGACCTATTTGCACCTTCTCTCAGGAATGGCAGGCATACGACCCGAATCACAAATTTTCTGATGAATGCGTTCAAGCATCAGTAGATGCGTTTTACCGTACAGTAAAGT
Organism: Pseudomonadales bacterium; assembly: GCA_028281605.1. GTDB lineage: Bacteria > Pseudomonadota > Gammaproteobacteria > Pseudomonadales > JANQJO01 > JANQJO01. Next base: position 76,364 of record JANQJO010000060.1, on the reverse strand, counting down.
ACACATTGAAAGAAGATTGGGCATTATTCAAAGACCTTTTAACGCCAGAAGTAAAAGAAAAAATAGCAAACCATCAATTAGAAAACCCTGAGCGTGCTGAGAACCAGAACAGCACACCGATAAGAAAATTCTTAGACTCTAAAGGCATTAGTGTTAAACTACCTCCTCTAAAAAACTTTTTACCCACCCAAAGGGAAATATGAGTTTTTTAAAAAATATTGTTAAAATAATCAGTGGCTTAATGGGTGCAAGCAGCAGAAGTGCTGAAAGTTCTGCATCAAATGTAATAATGAACTTAATTAAAATATTTAGACCATAGTGACAACCCAGATAAATAAAAGCCAATTCGATAAGACAGGATACATCACTCTAAATTTTTCTTATGCTAAAACAAGCATAAAAAGATTATACAAAACGCTTGCAATAATTAAAAAAAAACGCATTCATTATAAACTGATTAAAATCTTAACTGCAATACTACCTAAATTCATGCAAATACACTTCTTATCTGTATTGCCTGATCATATGGCTCTAGCCGTAGCATTACCTAACACAATCTGCACGGTATTAGAAAAAAATTTAAAACTCAGATTAACGATGCCACACGATTCCCTGGATCAAATAGATTTTTCTCACTGGATGAACACACAATTTCCAAGTTTATCGAATCTAGAAACCTTACTTAACACCGAACTCAACAATCATACATTCTATACCCAGCAAGCTATCAAAGTATTCACTCAGGACCTAGAAGCCATCGGTGAGTTTCTTCAGACCATCATGCATCATTTCAAGTTTTACACCGACAATAAAAACATCCATATAGAACAAGCCCATGTTAAAACTTGGCCCAAAGAGGAATACAAAGCCCATTGGTGGCACCTAGATCGGGGTATCATCAGTGCCATTGCTACTATTGAAGGCAACGCTACCACACAGTACTTACTTTACGATCCAAGCGAGTACCCTCAAACAGCACCAGGTTATGATGTATTTGTACACCCAGCAGTTGACGAGGCTCACATACATTCAGCACCCCAGGATGCTGTACTCATTTGTGGTGCACGTTTGCGCAAAGAAAAAGGACAGTCATATCTATGGCATCGAGCCCCTCTTAACGGCTCGAAACGCATCGTATTGATCATTAAAACAAAACAGGAACGTGCACGCAATAACTTTAATATTTAGAGCGGATGCATGTTTGAGCAAAGCGAGTTCAGAAGCGACAAATGTTAAAGTTATTGCGTGCACGTTCCCTGAAATCACTCGTTTCGTAATTTGTAACGAATTTTACGCACACTCCACTGCTCTGCAGGACCAAATTTTTTTTTATGCCTTCTTGTCAATCGAACAATTTCAGAGTACTTACCCTCAACAGCCGTACGCAACTTGACTTTGTAAAGATCACCTTCTTCAGTCAAGCCTTCTAGTACAATCGTCAAAACACCTGCTCGTGTACTTTTCTGAACACGTCCATTAAAAGATAATTCATAATCATTTGCATCATAATAAAGTGAACCTTTAACACAAATAAGGTGTTTAGTATCACACAAGACTTTACGCAAAAAAACCGTTTTGGGCACAGCCAAAGTGTTATTTGAAAACCCTAACAGCATCATTGCCATAAAGAAAACAATCGTCACAGGGCTTATAATTTTAAATCTCATCATTTCTACTTCTCTTTCTCTACTTCGCAATTATAAAAGACTATAAATTAAGGCTGCCAGAGACACACACACGAGCCCCACCCAAACCAGAGACACACACACGAGCCCCACCCAAACAAACCATCTCGGCATACGCCCTTTATCAAAACAGCTCGGGTGCATCAAAACCTGTGCAGGATATTGCGCCGTCACTATGTGCGCACTACGGGTGTCAATTTTCTCTTGGCCACTGTGAAAAGACCCACCTTCTAAACAACGCTCTATAATCTGGCGCCGTGCAAAACGATACTCTGTTTGAGTCAACATACCTTTTTGATACTGCTCTACCAAACACCTCAAAGCAGTCTGCTCTTCATGCTTAATGCTATCTTCATCCGTACCCTCTTCAACACTGATCACACTTCGGGCTTGCTCAGTACTCAGAGGAACGTGCTGGACCAGCACCATAGAAACGTTATCACGCGCCGGTCCTGCCAACACTGTTTCCAATATCCGATCCGCCTGACTTTGCAAAGATTGATCCTGTTGTATTAGGACTTTGGTAATATCTTCATCACTGATTTCATCAGTCAAGCCATCTGTACATAACAAAAAAGTATCTCCTTCACACACATCAAACAACAAAGCATCTACGTGCAAAGGATCACACGCACCCACCGCTCTGGTAATCACATTCGATTTGCTTTCTGCTTTAGTGACAGGAAGTTGTCGAAGACCAAGCTCATACGCCTGTGTATGATCCATACTCAATTGTTCCAAACCACCCGCACGACAACGGTACAAACGAGAGTCCCCTACCCACAAACAAAGGCCCACACGACCCGCTGCAACCATAACCACCAACGTACAACCCATAGTACGCCCCGCCAACTGCTGAGCAGAATAAGTTTGTATGTCATTATGCGCAAGCGCAATGGCTTCTTCAACACTATCCACTAGACCTGATAATGAAGCATTCAGCTCTACAACACTGAGCGCCGATACAACTTTTTGACTGGCAATATCCCCTGCCTCATGGCCACCCATACCATCTGCAACGGCCCAAACACCCAAGTCAGGCCTTGTCAACACCGCATCCTCATTCACTGAGCGTACATGTCCGACATGAGACAAAGTCACAGAGTTCCATTTCATATTGCCACTCAAGCATCTTCCAGTAGGTTAAATTCGCCACCGTACACTAGAGATCAAAACGAAACAAGTCACTGACCCACAGATTTTTCTCAAAGTTAAATCTTCTTATTCTAAAACAAATGGTTAGTTAAACCTAACTGACATCTGTACAGTCACATGGAAAACAGCATCATTGCATTACTCTCAAATTGATGTTTACTTAAGACTATAAATTAGCCTTTATGCTCAACGTAAAACACTATGATGAAACCAACGGTTCTACAGTGTGGGTTTACATTAATTGAAATTATTATTGCTTTAGCACTATTGAGCATCCTAACTGCTTTTGGTTTTAAACAATTCAGCTTATTTTCAGACCAATCGGCTCAACGTACACTAGCAAAAGCCCAAGCTAACATTCAATCTGCTATGGCTATTAGCCATATAGAATGGATGGCAAAAGGAGGCAACAGCGATGTTATTTTTCTTGGAGATAAAAAAATCACTTTAGTAAACGGCTATCCTCGTGCTGATGTTATCAATGCTAAAGCAATTATTGAAACAACTCATCTGGCCAAAGCTCAATCTTGGTCAATGCAAGTTAAAAACTCAAACCCACCGGCAATTCTAACCATCAGTTATAAAGGTTACTGCTTTAACTATACCGAAACCATTACCAGTATCCAACAGCCGATCTTAAGCTCTATTAAAGCCTTACCTTGCTAAAAAATAATTTGTATAAAGCGTCTCTCTAATCAACCACAACGCTGAGCAAAACTCAATGCTTGCTGTTCATGCCAATAACGATTTTTCTGATTAAACTGCACAAAACCAGCATGACCACCGTATTGCGGTTGAAGCAATGTTAGTTGTTGATTTGTAAAAATAGATTTATCCGGATAACAACTTTCACCCAAAAAAGGATCGTCGATAGCATTAATCAATAAAGTAGGCACTTTAATACTAGACATATATTTCATCGCAGAAGATTTTTCATAGTAATCTTCCGCATTTTTAAAACCATGAAAAGGTGCTGTATAACGATCATCGAATTCAAAAAAATTACGAATCCTATTATAATCGGTTAAATCAATTTGATCAGGATAGACTTTTTGTTTCAAAATCAATTTTTGTTTTAAAAGTTGCAAAAAGCGCTGCATGTAGAGTTTATTTTGCCATTTAGATAACTCCACTGCACAAGAATGCAAATCACAAGGCGTAGAAATAGCACAAGCCCCTACAAGCTCAAAAGGTAAAACGTTACTATTTTCTCCTAAATATTTAAGCAAGATATTCCCACCAATACTGACACCAATCAAATAAAGAGCTTGATAGCAATACTGTTGTAAAATATACTCAACCACCTCTTTAAGATCCTCACTTTTCCCACTATGATAAGCATACAACTTTTTATTTGGCTCACCACTGCATCCTCTTAAATTCATCGCTACACAATCGAAACCTTGCTCTAAAAAAGTGTGAAACATTCCATACACATAATTTGATTTCGAACAGCCTTCCAGACCATGCAAAATAAGCATTAACTTAGATGAGGGTAGACTCACCGAAGAACCTGTTGCCTGTGAAGCATAACTCCAGTCTAAATCGATAAAATCACCATCCGTCAGCGTCACTCTTGTACGCCGATAGGCAATCGGGTTGGGACTTCTGAAAAAAGTTGGGTAAACCGATTGAATATGACCAGATCGAAGCAACCAAGGCGGATGATAGATCGAGTCATTCTGAATCTCGCTATATGTCAAACCACCTTTCGTTTTTATATCCAAAAAAAACCTACCTTCTTTATGCCTGAAAACGTACTCGTTATACAGTCAGCTTGCCACAAACCAGGCACACTGACCAGTTTCTGATGAGAATCAAACAATAAAGGCCACAAATCACGCTGCCAAGGCGGCACTGCATGCTCTTGAAATATTTTCTTTAAACGTTTATTCACCGATTTCGTCATGCTTTCAACTTGACCCACTTGACGTGATTGAACTCTCACTCGCCCCAATCCAAGCTGCTGCAAAGATTCACAATCTGAACCTTGCCACTTAATGATTCGCTCTCCCCAAGGCATATCAACCCCTTGGGCACAATTCCACTCTTTGGATTCTGGCACAGGCGGCTGCACAGCCAGTAATATATAAAGACTTTGTTGATAACGCCGAATTTGCCATTGAGACCACCTCACGCAAGGCTGCGCATCTTTACGAGCCCCCATCACGGTCTGCATAATTTCCTCGATCAATGTATGACTGGGATAAATCCCTGTATGAGTAATCAGCCAGTGTCTTAATAGAGCTTTTTGACGGATATGCTCGTATTGCTGCAGAAGATCCAAACGCAATGCAGCGGTTTTTGTATCAACCAATGTACACAAAGATTCTGATAAATACCCAGACAATACCGCTTGATGCTCACCAGATAATTGCGCCAAACGCCCCAAAGCCTGCAAACCACTCGGCCAACGATTAAAAATACCCGGCAGCAATACATGACGAATATAGTTACGATCAAATCTGAGATCTTCATTAGACTCATCCTCAACCCACTTAAGACCCAATGCCAAAGCCTGCTCACGCAGCACTTGCTTTGATATCTTTAGCCAGGGACGTCCTATATAGCCCGGACATAAAACAGGATTAGAGCACAAACCCACCATACCCGCCATACCTTCAACTCCTGTGCCTCGCACCAGTCTAAGCAATACAGTTTCGGCCTGATCATTCAAATGATGCCCCAGCAACAATAAATCTTTCGCACCAACCCACTTCGCAAAAGCAGCATAACGTAACTCCCGAGCCAACGCTTCAAGGCCTTTAGCAGCACCAGTTTTATCGACTTGCTCTCCTACGCCTGCATGCTCAATCAACAAAGGTACCGATAAAGATTCACACACAACTTGACAATGCCCAGCCCATGCATCTGCCTCAGTCTGTAAACCATGATGGACGTGAATCGCCTTAAACGGGATATTTAAAGTCGATCTCAGCTGAACAACCACCCACAGCAACAAATAAGAATCAAGCCCACCACTGTAGGCCACCCATATTGTTTTCGGTAGCGGTTCACAAGCCCGCACCAATTCCAACACAGCCGCTTTTAAAACAGAAATCGTCATGCTCGAATCTTTTTCGTCATCGACTCTACTTGGCACTGACCTCCTCTCCCGTTGCCATGATCCTGGTAAACCTTCTTTCCAGCAAATCATCCGTACTCAATTGCCGTAACCGTTGCAGATTCTTTAACAACGCGGACCTCAAAGTTTGCGCCATCACGACCATATCTTTGTGCGCTCCTCCCAAAGGCTCTGGTAAAATTTCATCAATTAAACGTTGCTTATACAACTGCTGAGCCGTTAAACCCATTGCATGCGCGGCTTCTGGCGCTTTCTTTGGATCCTTCCATAAAATAGAAGCACAACCCTCAGGAGAAATCACAGAATAAGTGCTGTACTGAAACATTTGCAAATGATCACTGACTCCAATCGCCAAAGCCCCCCCAGAGCCACCTTCACCAATAACTGTCGCAACAATCGGCACCTTTAAATGCGCCATGCGTTGAATACAACACGCAATGGCCTCACTTTGACCCCGCTCTTCCGCATCAATACCTGGAAACGCACCAGGCGTGTCAATTAACGTAACAACAGGCAACTGAAATTTCTCAGCCAATTCCATTAAACGTAAGGCCTTACGATAACCTTCCGGCTTGGGCATACCAAAGTTGCGCCTCACTTTCATTTTAACGTCACGACCTTTTTCGTGAGCAATAACCATCAAAGGCTGACCATCCAAACGCGCCAAACCTCCAATAATGGCTCGATCGTCTGCTTGGTGACGATCGCCATGCAATTCATCAAACTCAGCAAAAACTAAACCAATGAAATCCATCGAATGCGGCCGCAAAGGATGTCTAGCCAGTTGTGCAATCTGCCAGGGGCTTAAATCGGAAAAAATAGATTCTATCAATACCGTCAACTTTTGTCGTAAATGTGAGACTTCTTCAGCTAAACCTACTTCACCACACTGATCCACAGCCTGCAGCTCTTCAATTTTCTCTTCTAATTCAATAATAGGGCGTTCAAAATCTAAAACATTAGGATTCATAAGGTCACACGCCACAAGTAATAGTGTGTATCAGTTGCCTCCGGTGTCTTATCTTGCAACCAATTAGCTAACAAAGCTTGCAATTCATGAGGAAAATCTGTTCTAAGCAGACCAAAATTCGGGTCAAATAAATACGCTTGATCGGTTTCAACTCGAATGCCAAAAGACAACTGCTTGTTTGCTTTTATATCACCTTGAGCACGGACCACATTCATATCGTCTTTATCCTTTGTATCGCTTAAAACCAGTAAATAATAGCCAAAACTGACATAAATCTCATTGATAATGTTACCAGCATCTTTTTCAATGTCTTGATTACACAAAGTAAAGTTCATAGAAAAATAAACACTTAAAGGCTTAATATCAGGAAAGGATACAGGCTGCACCTTACTCACAATTGATCGTAAGTAATGTGAATGCACCCACGGCTCATCCCCTAAACTTGGATTTAATTTAGCTAAACTGTCAACCAATCCATACTTCAGGCTCTGCGCCAACCAATAACACACACTGACTTCAGTACCCGACTCTTGTTGACGTGTAGCCTCCCCACCGACCTCTTCACCCAAAGTCAACTGAACATCTTGTTGGCTTTGTGAAGCTTGCTCCTGTAAATTCTTTATACGATCATCCAATATGAACAACGCAACCACTGTCATTTAGCTTACCATCCACATTGATTGTTATTGACTTGCCTCAAGAGATTGTACACGCATTGGCTGATAAGGGGCAGGAATCTGATAAAGAGCATCTAACTCCACAGACCGAACTTCAGGCAGGGTTTTTATTTTTTCGATTATTTGCTCATCGGTTTCATCCAGCAAAGCTGTAAAGGACAACAACCAATATTTATTCAGTAGCGTTCTATGAAAAATAACCAAAATACCCAACTCTTCTTGCCACTGAAAAATTAGGTCTTTTTGAGACTGTTCATCACGCAATTGCTGGTAAGCTTGAGGACTAAATTCAACAATTAAACGCTGAGGTAAGGCACCTACTGATTCAGCTAAAGCAGATTGTACCATAAATAATGGCAATACCATCATATACAAGAAGCATTTAAATAACCGTGAACACATCCCAACCGCCCTCTGTACAAAAAAGCTTAAGCTTAACTAGGCATGTTTACCGTGAAAATACCTTTTTCATCACCTGGGGTGACGCTTATTACACTGCTCATGGCTGTTTCAAAGCAACCAGTCAGAAGCCGCTCTTGTCTGCTCTGTCTTTTGACGAGAAACTTTGTGATCTAGAATTTCAGCCTTACAGCTCGGACACACATACAAGTCACCACGCTCATCTACACGATGGATTTGCAACATTGAAATCTTCTGCCTTTCAAAACAATTAGGACAATAGTATTGATCTAAAGAAACTAAATGAGAGCGGCCTTTTACTTCGTAAACCCAAACCCCTTTGCTCAATTCTTTCAAACGATAGCGCCTGGCTGTCCCAAACCAAGGCTCCTGTGTTTTTTCTTTACTGTTGTCTCCTACTCTCTTCTCAGGCTTGACAATCTCTTCTAATGTCTGAGCCAATAAGCTTTGCAACTCCTCTAATAAAGGCTGCTGCCGACCTGGCAACTCTTCTATCAGTTGCTCAACCAAATGGTCAGCTCTTTTTAATCTGGTAAATATTCTGTTTTTTTTTGTAATAATCATAGTACAATCACCTTAAAACAAGCCGCAGCCTAATACATACACTCTAGAACCGTTATCTTAAAGAAAGGCAACATCCAAACTGCGTGCTGCTTTTACATCATCCAATCGACCCACAGGCAAACTGTAAGGCGCTTTACATAAGTACTCTGGCTGCTCTGACGCTTCATCCAGTAACTTTTTCACAATCTCAACAAAAGCATCCAATGTCTGTAAGTCTTCTGTTTCAGTCGGTTCTATTAGCCAACATTCTGTTACCAACAAAGGGAAATAAGTGGTTGGCGCATGAACACCATAATCCAACAACCGCTTGGCAAAATCCATGGCAGTGACCCCTAGAACCTTGGCCTGCTGCTTAAATGTAACAATAAATTCATGGCTGGCACGACGTGCCGGATAAGCCAATTCTACCCCAATATCACTGAGCCTGGCCATGACATAGTTGGCATTGAGCACAGCAAACTCGCTGACCCGCACCATTCCCTGATTGCCTAATAAACGCGCATAAGCATAAGCCCGCAACAAGACACCTGCATTTCCCATAAAAGCCGACAAACGCCCCATTGAAGAGCTCATCTCTTGAGCTTGTGACCATCGATAGTAAGATCGCCCTTGGTTGTGTTCACGCACCACCCAAGGACCAGGTAAAAAAGGTTTTAGCTTATCATTGACACCCACAGGGCCTGCACCGGGTCCCCCTCCTCCATGCGGGGTTGCAAACGTTTTATGTAAGTTCATATGCAACACATCAAAACCCATGTCTCCTGGGCGCACTTTGCCCAAAATAGCATTTAAATTAGCACCATCGTAATATAGCAGCCCCCCTGCCTCATGCACCAAGCGTGCAATTTCCTCAACACGACGTTCAAAGACACCACAGGTTGAAGGATTAGTCATCATCAATCCAGCTGTTCTATGACTCAGACAAGCTTTGAGCATTTCAATATCAACATCGCCCTCCTCTGTCACCGGGACTTCCACAACTTTATAACCACACATAACTGCTGTAGCAGGGTTGGTCCCATGCGCTGCCGTGGGCACAATAATTTCGTTTCGAACCAAGTCACCTCGAGCTTCGTGATAAGCTTTAATCATCGCAACTCCAGCAAACTCACCCTGTGCCCCAGCCATAGGAGTCAAAGAGACCGCTTGCATACCTGTCACTTCGGCTAAAATCTCTTGCAGTTCATACAGGCAAGTTAAATATCCCTGACTGTGACTAGCAGGTGCTAAGGGATGGCGCCGCAAAAAACCTGGCAACATAGCTACTTTATGAGCAATTTTAGGGTTATACTTCATGGTACAAGACCCTAAGGGGTAAAAATGAGTATCAATAGAAAAGTTTTTACGTGATAAGCTTGTATAATGTCGCACGACCTGAAGCTCAGAAACATTAGGCAGCGCTGGTGCCTCTGCACGCAACAATGTTTTAGGCAAGTCTTGGGTCACTGTTTTCTTATCAACTTTTGTTGACACATGGGTTGAAGCCCTAGGTTCTTCAGCGCTTAAGTCAAAAATCAACACAGGTTTTCTTCCTATTAAGGTCTATCTAATCAACTGAGCATGTGAGTATGGTTGTGCGCCACAGTATTCATGGCTTGGCCTAAAGCCTGTGTGAAACGTTCGATATCCTCTGCTGTCTTAGTTTCAGTGGCACACAACAATAAAGTCTGCTCCAGTTCAGAATAAAATGAGCCTAAATGAACACCGGCCAACATCCCTTGCTTAGCTAGCTCTACTAACACAGCCTCTACTGGTACCGATAAACGCACAGTCCATTCGTGAAAACAGGATCGACTGAAACAAGCCTGAATACCCGGTAGCTGCAACAAAGCAGCCTGCAATTTTTGTAAATTTTCGTGGCACTTTAAAGCCACCTGTTGCAAACCATAACCACCCATTAAACTCATGTAAATAGTAGCAACCGTAACTGCCAAGCCTTGGTTGGTACAAATATTCGAAGTGGCCTTAGAGCGCCGAATATGTTGCTCTCGAGCCTGCAATGTTAAAACAAAACCAGTTCTGCCTTTATGATCTTCAGTGCGACCAATAATGCGCCCAGGCATTTGACGCACAATGCTCTTTTTAGCACACATAAAACCAAAGTAAGGTCCCCCTGAAGACAGCGGCAAACCAAGAGGTTGGCCTTCACCTACAACAATCTCAGCACCTGTATCTCCCCATTGGCCCGGTGCCTTAAGCAAACCTAGACTGATAGGGTTAACCACAGCAATCACGAAACAATTTTTTTGATGAGCCCATTGAGTCAGCGCATCCACCTCTTCAAGGCAACCAAAAAAGTTCGGCTGACCAATCACCAACGCGGTACAATCTTCTTGTTCCCAGGTCACTAAAGACTCAAAGTCCACACCGCCTTCTTTGGCATGATAAGCAATAGGCACCAACTCTATTTGTTGATGCTCAGTAAGCGTTCGACAAACAGCACGATAAAAAGGATGCAACGATTCTGGCATAAGAACACGCTTGGTTTTACTGTGTTTATTCGCACGCACCGCCATTAAAATAGCCTCAGCCAGCGCAGTCGCGCCATCATACAAAGAAGCATTTGCTACTTCCATGCCCGTTAATCTACAGATCATAGATTGATATTCATAAATGACTTGTAAAGTCCCTTGGCTGGCTTCAGCTTGATAGGGCGTGTAAGCTGTCATATACTCGCCACGAGCCGCAATCTCCCAAACCGCTGCAGGGATATGATGCTCATAGGCACCTGCGCCTAAAAAACTCAAGTCTGTTGCATCCTGCGCTTGACGCGCTTCCATCAGCCGCATCAATTCCAGCTCATTGAGCGCGGGCATCACATCAAGATCATGAGACACTAAGAGAGAATCAGGCACCTCATCAAACAACTCCTCAATTGAGGAAGCACCCAGGGCTTTAAGCATATGAACGATTTCTTTGTGTGTATGAGGAGCAAAAGGCATAGAATAAATAAACCAAAATATAGATCAAAAAAACAGTGAACTAACTAACAATAAACGATTTAATTCATCTTTTTCAGGAAGCTTCACTTTCAAGCTGTAGAGCGTAATCCTCAGACGACAACAAAGAATCCAACTCTGTAAGATCTGAAAGCTTGACTTTGAACATCCAACCGTCATCATACGGGTCCGTATTAACAGCTTCTGGATTCTCCAGCAACGTTTCATTCACCTCAAGCACTGTTCCTGAAACAGGCGCATAAATATCTGAAGCTGCTTTAACTGACTCAACCACACCCGCTTCTTCTCCTGCACTGAGCTGAATGCCCGTTTCAGGTAATTCGACATAAACCAAATCACCCATAGCTGCTTGCGCATGGTCTGAAATACCCACAAAAACAATCTCGCCTTCTTCAACACGAACCCATTCATGACTGGATAAAAATTTCAAATCAGAAGGAATATCACTCATTGTCACTCACTCATGGCTGGTTTAACTTACAATCTGAATAAAAAACAAACAAATACAACTAATAGCAGGTATTCTACACTGTTATTTTATTTTGCGCATCCACCCTCATATATATATTATTTTTGATCAAAAAACAAACGGAAACATCTAAAATAAAACTCATTATTGCAATGGTAAAAAATCACATAAATCTTATGAACCTGAATTGTTTTCACAATGCTATTGCTGTTAGCCTAAAATTCTAACTTTCAAAATAATAATACTACTAAGACTAATAACCGGATTAAAGCCATACTGCGTTACTAGTGAGTCAAAAAACTAAATAAGGTTTACAAGTATGTTTAGTCTGCAACAAAGATTACTTAAACGCGTTCAAACCTACAACTACCTTACATTGACTAAAACAACTCTATCACTTATAACAATCCTATTTACAATTATTTTGAGTGGTTGTGGTAGCAATGGCTTTCCTACATCTGAAAGCGGCTTAGTCAGTGAACGAGTCAGCTCAGGACAAAATACCATGTACCCGAGCCAAACCTCCTTAACCGCATTCAAACAAACTCTTTACCCAACTTTACGTGAAAACTGTGCGGCCTGCCACAGCTCCGATACCCAAGGCATCCCGCCTCTACACTCGGATCTCGACTCAAATTTAGCACACACTCTAGCCAACAAGCTGGTATTTTTGCAAAATCCCACACAATCACGCCTAGTCGCCAGACTTGCAGTAGATCGGCACAACTGCTTTGAAGGGCTCAATTGTGCCGATAGCGCAATTTTAATGCAGCAAGCTATCGCTCAATGGGCTGAAACGGCACAAGTACCCGCGGCCAAGCAACCTGGATTAGAAGCCCCTTTCAACGAAGAGACTCTGGGTGAATTAATTATCAACAATCGTAATAGTCTGCCGCTGGAAGACCAAGCCTTTGCGGCTTATATTTCTTTACATCAAGCCTATAACGAAGGCGCCAACACAGCGGAACTGGAGCTGCATCGTATTGGCCTATCCAAAGCCTTAAATGCCGTCGCACGTTACGCACCAACAATTGTTAACCCAACCCCAATTGAAAATTTAAAGTTAATTTATCGTATCGATATTAGAAACTATTGGGAGAATAACACTCTAGAATCCACTGAAGTCTGGGAACGTATACGTCAAGGTGTTAGCAGTAATTTTCAAAAAGGCCTCTCTAACGATTATATTGATGCATGCCAATTAGCTTATAACATAAGCCGACCCAGAGTCTATAACAGGATCATGGAACTGCCTCGTTTTGCCAGTACTTTGGAAAGCCAGCTCAAAGTGGTCAAAAATGATGGCATTGATTCTTATAAATTCTTTACCGTCAAAAATAAAATTTCAATCAATGAAAACGACCGAATTGTTTGGTTAGCCAAAACCGAAGACGGCCGACAATATTGGCGCTCTATGGATGCCTTTGCCTTTCTCAACCCTAACCTATTTTCCAATCCTATTTTAGGTTTTGATCAAGAACTCAGCCAACCCATTCGAGTACCAGGCTCAGCCGCAGAAATTATTTTTGAAATGCCCAATGGTATGGACGGCTATTATATTGCAGGCGCCTTCAATCAACGTCGTCTGGACGCGTTTACTTTTGTTGTATGCGACCCTTCTAGGGGAGGACCGTGTAATGATCGTGTTTCAGGAGAAGGCGATCTTAGGTTGATCAATGGTGCTTCTTGCATGGATTGCCATAAAGATGGCATGAAGTATATGATCGATGAATTAACGCCATTCGTTGCAGAAAACCCGAATCGTTTCGATGAGGCCGAACAAGCCAGAATCGCTGAACTTTACCCTGGGCAAGCCTTTCTAGACAGTGCCATCGCGCAAGGCCGAGAACGGTTTTTAGATGCAATGGACGAAATTATCCAAGGCATGGCAATGGAAGTTCAAGGATACGTCCGCATCGATGAACCCATCAATGCACTCGCTCGTTGCGCTATGAAGCGCTATGATTACAGCATGAGCGAAAGTAATTAAATCAATTTTTTAAACAGAATATTTGACAATCTCAAGCCCAAACCCTCTGTTGACTTGAGGGGAGATTCAAACAGCTCGTAGTAATTCCCTTACTAACGAGTCGATGTTGTCCAATCCCATCTTAAACTACAGCTCATTGAATTTGGATTGCTGACCCCAATTCTGGAGCTAAGGGTAACTCTACACTGTTTTTATCCTTTGGCTTCTCGAGCACAAATGCAATGTTGGTTGATAAGTCGAAATCATGGTATCTTAAATAAGTGGCTTCTTATAAGCCATGGGCCGGAGCCGTATATAAAAGCTAGTCAGTAGATGATATTGTCCAAGTAAGAGGTACGACAAGAGAGCGAATTTCTTATATTGTTTTGGCATTACTTAGTTGAGGTTTAAGTTTTTTTAGAGAGTTGTTGGCTGTAGATTTGGAATATTATATGGAAAAAATCTGTGTTTAAACACGGAATTTTTCTGTCTAAGAACAATGTTAGCATCTATCTACTGGAGGTGTTGTGAAGCTTTTTGACCCTGTAATTGACACTGCTAAGCAGCACAAGAATTTCAAGTCTGTATTGGCTACTTGGAAAGAGCCTGAAAGAAACAAATTTATTGAGTGGGCAGATGGGTTTCCTGATCGAGATGGTAAATTTGTAAGACAGTTTCAAGAAACATTCAACTCGTGTTTTTGGGAAATATACTTGTATGCAGTTTTCAAAGAATATGGAGCCATTTTTGATTGGAAAAATACTTCACCTGATTTTTGTATGGAGTTAAAAAATCAGCAATTTCTGGTTGAGGCCGTTACTGCCAATTCAGCACAATTAAAACCAAATGAATGGGATCGAATGTTAACAAAGGAAGAACTCAAAGATATCTCATTTAATGAGCTGAATAAGGAATCAATTATCCGTTTATCAAATAGTATTTTGAGTAAATGTAGAATTTATGATGAGAAATACTCAAGGTTAAACCATGTAAAAAATAAAGCTTTTGTTATAGCTGTCGCTCCATTTGAACAACCTGGGTTCAATCTTCAATACAACCGACCCATAAAGGCACTATTGTATGATTACTATGTCGATGAGGATGAATATTTAAAAAATCCCGAACGATATCCTGAAGGCCCTCCGGCTAAAGAACTTGGTTTTATAGAGAAAGACAATGGAGCAGAGATTCCACTAGGAATATTTATGGATGACTCTTTATCTCAAATAAGCGCGATTATATTTAGTTGTACTGCTACGTGGGGTAAACTGAACGCGATAGTTGACAATGCTGATGTGCACACCGAAATATATTCAATCTGGGCAACAGATCCGAATGGGAAACCTGAAAAGCGAATTCGTTCCAGAAATCAACACGAAGAAAGTTTGACGGATGGCTTACAAGTTTACCATAACCCTTTTGCTAGATATCCATTGTCTGATGAGATATTTAGACATCGAGGTGTTGTGCAATGTTTTCCTGACGTGGAAAATCAAGTGTTCTTAGAGGAAGAGAGTACCAAATGCCTGCATTATCGTCAGGTTATGAATTATCGGGTAAATGCTAACAATGCCATCCACAGGATACCATAACCGTCGCTTCGCCTTGGTTATGGCACCTGTGATGGCGGCGTTAGCACCCAAAGCCGATTTCTCGTACTAATTAAAGGTCGATAAATATGTGGAACATAAGCAACCCTTTAGAAATTTTGAGAAATGATAAAGTATCCAATCTCTTTATTAGGATGTTAGCTCATCGCTACCGAACCGATATATTGAGTGACTACTATCGTCTGCCAAACATACCAAGTTACTTCACATATTTCTCTAAAAAGATTTCCCCACTCGAAAAGGCTCAAAGAGAAGTTGAATTTATTCTAAATAGAATTGACGACGATCTTGATCAGGTGTGTGAGGAGTTTTGGAAAGAAATGTTACCTCATGGAAATCATTTAGCCGATCATATAGCGGTAGAAGACAGTTATAACGAAATTGCTTTGTATGCTTCGGATTTAAAATTAATAAAGCCCTTATTTTATATTCACCCTGAACACCAGTACTTAGATATCGCCGATATAGGCGCTGGAAGAAATAAATTAGGCAAGGCAATTTTAGACTACTTTCACAATGTATCAGACAAAGCTTCATATCTAAACTGGATAGAAAATTTACAGAATGCACAATATGGTTCAAAAGATGTAACAGTTATTGGTACTGATGTTCATGATTGGCATGAAGCTGATGAAAAGTATAAGGATCGGTTAGATTATAGAATACAACCTACCCCCTCTCAAGTTCCCATAGAAGACAACTCTAGGGATGTTGTGGTAACAAAGTGGTGCCTTCACCACATGACTCGAGGGCAAATGGAAAAACAAATAGTTAATATATTTAGAATTCTTCGTCCTGGTGGAGTAGCAATCATTATAGAAGGCTTTTTGAGTAACCACAAAGCACCGACGGATAGTGATGGAGACGTTCCACACCTTACTTATAGACAGATGCTTACCGAGGTAAGTAGAAGATTTGAATTTGCTGATATATGGCCTGATGGCCCTTGGAAAAAAGATTGTTTTTCGATAAGTAACGATTATCTAGATCTTTCTTGTGAGGAACAAGCTGAGGTTCTAGCTCTAGAAGACTATTGGGGGCATTATGTTCTGAATCGAAGAGAAAGTATGCCCTTTTCATACTCTTATATGCCAGCGGAACTGTTGATTGAGAAATTTACAGAAGTAGGTTTTATAGAACAACCATGGAACTTTACATTGTTTGGAAGTGCTCCGGTAATCAGGCGAGGCCCTTTTTCAGCACGTTTCATATTTGAAAAACCGGAGCCAAGATAAGCACTAATAATTACATTGAGTCGATAAACAAATGGGACAAAATATATACATAGAAACCAGTGTTGTTAGTTATTTGGTGGCAAGACCATCGAAAAACATTGTAGTTGCAGCTCATCAGGCATCTACACAGGATTTCTGGAATCATCTTAATGACTATAGCGTATTTATTTCAGATATCGTTATTCAAGAAGCATCAAAAGGCGATGAAGTCCAAGCAAAACTTCGTCGTGAAATGCTGGACGAATTTCAGGTGCTAGCAATCGATGATGAAATAAAAGAACTTGCTAAACAGTTACTTACTGATAAGGCAATTCCCGAAAAGTGCCCTGAAGACGCACTACACATTGCAGTTGCAGCAGCCAATGGAATGGACGTCATTGTAACTTGGAATTTCAAGCACATAAACAACCCATTTACAAGAAAGAAAATAAGGCAAATAATAGAAAGTCGGGGTTGGATATGTCCAGAAATATGTTCACCAGAAGAGTTCTTAGGAGATGAAGTATGAAAGATCCCATTGTAGAAGAAATTAGATATTACCGAGACGAACATTCCAAGCAATTTAATTATGATCTTGATGCCATATGTAAAGACTATCAAACCCATCAGACTCAGGTAGGCGATCGGTTAGTTCGTCGAAAACCCAATAATATTGCTAACAATTCGCTGCACTCGGACGCCGATTCCGCTACGCTACATCAGCGCCGGTGAGCTTAGCGTTATACGCTTAAATTCGTGCAAGGAAACAAATATGAGTGATAAGCCATCAGTATTTATAGCATCCTCATCTGAAGCTATATCAGTTGCCGAAGCTGTACATATTAAGCTTGAGCAAGAAATGAGAGTAAAGCTCTGGGAAAATGCTTTCGACTTGTCTTCCATCGCTATTACGACTCTCATTGGTAAAACGAAAGAGGCTGATTACGCGGTTTTTGTTTTCCATGCGGACGATAAAACTCTAATACGAGAAAAAGAGTACAGCTCTGTTAGGGACAACGTAGTCCTAGAGCTGGGTATGTTCATTGGTGCTCTTGGTTTAGAAAAGTGCTTTATTCTTGTTCCTAAGTCGGCTGGAACCACATTCCGTTTACCAACAGATTTGGCCGGAGTGACCGCATCTTTCTACGATGATCAAGACCTTGACTTAACTGATGCAGTAACTGGAAGTTGTGCAAAAATAAAGCAGTCCGTTAAAAAGTTAGAAGCATCAAAAAATAAAAGAGAAACTACCAGCGAAGCAGAAATATTAAGGCAGCAATTACACAATGCGCAATCAAAAATCTGGAGTATGAATCATGATATTCAAAGGGCGAACGAACAATCTCAGTCTCTTCTAGAATCTATAAAGCACCATTTCTTTTCCTTTGCTAAGCCAGCAACACCAGCGGAAATTAAGGCTTGGGAAGATGGTGCAAAGGAAAGCTATCTAAAAGAGGTAAAAATTCGAGATCATGACGTATATTTCGTAGATAGGGATGTCGTCATACCTCCCTTACATGGAGCTAGTTCGATATCTCTCATCGTGGCCACTGGAGTCAAGGTGTACGGTATCGATAAGTGGAGCCACAATGATATTTATTACATGGATGGCTTCAGAAGTGATGCCCACGTATAACAAACGCCAGCAATTCGCAGCCTTCGGCTGCCGGACGCTCGCAAGCTCGCGCCGTTGTGGCGGGCGTTAGGCCGAGAAAGTTCCAAAGATACAACTCTATTTAAGAGATAAGGTAAAGTGATAATAAAATTTTCAAGACATGCAAAAAGAAGAGCAAAGCTTTATAAAATTAGTCAATCTACTATTGAAGATATATTAAGTACTTTAGATCTGGCGGATGGAGAACACGAAATTATAAGAGAGGTATCTGGTTTTCAATATCCTTTAAAGGTAGTTATGTCTGTTGAAAGTGATACCATTACTGTGATTACAAATTACCCCCTGAAAAAAGGAAGAAAAAATGAAAGTACATTATGATGAAGAAGTTGATGCTTTGTATTTAAAACTAAGTGATCAAGAACCAGAGGGTGCCATAGAAATAACAGAAGGCATCAATATTGATACCACTAATGACGGAAAACTTGTAGGAATAGAAATACTCAAAGCATCAGATAGGATTAATCTTGATACGATACTGTCCTATACCCTTGAGTTGGACCAAGGAATATTGAAAAAAGGAATGGCCTAACAAAGCTATCCACAGGATGCCATAACCTCCGCTTCGCTACGGCTATGGCACCTGTGATAGCGGCGTTATAAGGCATCTGAGTAGTGAAAATATAGTGAGGATTTGAAAATGATACGTACAGTGGAAGCTACGGTTGATGAAAAAGGCCAGATTCATTTAGCGGAGCCACTTAAAGTGAAAGGTGTACGTCGTGCATTGGTCACTATTCTTGAAGAGCCACCGCTTGAAGCACTTGAGACAGCATTGCTGTCTGAGTCTAGTTTATCAACAGATTGGTTAAAGCCAGAGGAGGATGAGGCATGGTCACACCTTCAATAGGTGCGGTGGTGCTGGTTCCTTTTCCATTTTCTGATTTGTCGGCTTCAAAGTTAAGGCCGGCTCTGGTTCTAGCATGTTCTGGTCGTGGGGATTGGGTTTGTGTACAAATTACCAGTAACCCTTACTCTGATACATCGGCAATAGAAGTAAGTGATGTAGATCTTCAGTCAGGTAGCTTGAAAAGAGTGAGTTATGTTAGGCCTGGAAAATTTGTTTACAGCAAATCAATCGTTGTTTCAGCGTATTGTAGGTGATGTGACAAAGGAGAAGTTAGAGCAGGTTCGTGTAGCTGTGATTGAGTTGTTGCGAGGCGGAGGCGATGGTGCTTAATTTTTATTCGGGGCTTCTGATAGTCTGTCTAAACTGATAAGTAATAGGCAGTTGGATAGAAGAGGCCGTGCCATATAACCAACTAATGAACTGGACCCAAAAAACCTTGGGTTCTTTTGAGAATGGGGTTGCTGATAGTACGGAGTTCTTGGGTAGGCTCTGGAAGGTTTTTTGGGCCAGTTATTAGGGCGTTAGCATCACGCAAAAATCAGAATTAGGAGAAACTAGATATGAAAAACAGTGAGATAGAAAATATGAGTGTTGTAGAAAAGCTGAGAACCATGGAGGCTCTGTGGGGTTCTTTGATAAATGAAGATTCTGAGATAAGCTCCCCTGATTGGCATACTGATGTATTAGCTGTTCGTAAAAGAAAAATCGAGAGTGGTGAGGCTAATTTTATACCTCTTGATAAACTTCGCGAGTATTATAAGTCATGAAGATTGAAGATGTAGTAGTATTAGAAGAAGCTGTGGGAGATATGGTTAGTGGGCGAGAGTTTTATGAACAGCAAGAGAGTGGTATAGGAATTTGTCGTTATGTTAGCTTTTAATTCAAACATATAGGAAGAAGAAATGATAAGACCGGAATTTTTGTACATTGAAGAAGCAGATTTCATTTTGCTTGACCTTTACCGATTTGGGAATTCCTCTCAGCCCCGTCTCGATCATGTAAGGGCATTTAAAGATGTGGCGGTTAACAAGGTAAATGGAATTGAAATAGTAGTTGCAAATGGCAATGGTGTTTCTCTTTCATCAACATTTGATCCAAATAAACGCAATACTTGGAAGTTGGCGAGAAATACGCCTATTCCAACAGGACTCCGGTTGGTAAAAGACCTGCGCCCCGGCAGAGCTAATCACTTCATGATCGCGCCAGTTTCAAATATGCCTTTTACAAAGTATCTCGGGTTGTTACAAGAATTAGCAGTTTACTGCAAAAAAGTTAGTTAAGGAGAAAAGAATGAATAAACTAGATAGCTTATCTATTCCAATGACAATGGGTGATTGGGCTTTGATTATCGAATCTATTACATCAAGGTTAAAAGAAATAGAATCAACTGATCCAGATTCCACCGATGAAGATGTTATGGCTGACCTTTATACAGATCAGCAGAATCTTGAAGGGCTCCTAGAATATATAAAAATTGAATTTAAAAAAGAATACGGTTCTTTACCAGGCCAAAGCTAACAAAGCGCTGCACGCCGACACCCAAAGCTCCGCGCCTTTTGTGTGTTCCGCTTCGCTTCACTTTAACACAAAAGGTGCTCCACTTTAGGTGCGGGTGAACGCGACGTGGAGTTTTTCAAGCGGTTAATTCTCCTAATAAGCCACTATCGAAATTGAAGAAACAAGAGGCAGAAGAGGTTTTCGTATCTCTAAGTAGAGACATTGAGCGAGTTTTGGACTAACAAACGGCTGCAACGGACAAATTTTACTGTCACCGCTTTTGCGCTGTGCGGCAAAACCACTGCCAGCAAAATTTGCTCGCTGAGCCGGGCGTTATGCTTACCAAATGGTATCAAGGATTTCAGCATTTCGTAGATTTTCATCTGCAGTTACGAGTCTTGCATTCCTAATAATCGAAGTTGCGGATATTAGACGATCGGCCGGATCTTTATTAATTTCCGCACCTAAGTTTACGGAAAGCTCGGCAATTTCAGGTGATATGTTTTGTACTTGAATATTTCTTGATGATAGGTAGAGATTAATTAATTCCGTTGCATTAGTCTCAATTTCTATTCTTCCGCGTTTTATAAGCATTGATATTTCCCAAAAAGAAATATCACAAACTAAAAGGGAGTTCTCTTTATCGGCGTTTTCAATTGTGGTCCTTGCTTTTGAAGTTATATCTTTAGGTGACAAAGCGTCCCAAACTATGGTGCATGTATCAAGTAGTATCATTGAGCAGCGTTCCATGTTTCTTCAGTAGGCGATATTACATCTCTTAAAATGGCTGCTTTTGATAGCTGTTTCAATTTTCTTTTGGAGGACCTACGAAGGTCAATCGGTGCCACAAGAGTTGCAAGCACCTGCCCTCCGGAAGTGATTAATATTTGCTCTCCTGATTGAGCTTTTTTTAAGTATTTTAATAAGTTAGCCCTAAGTTCGGTTATATTTACATTTTCCATATTACACCTTATAATGACTTGTACAGATCTTATGTACAATTATACGGCGAAAAGCATAACAAAGCAATACACAGGGATGCCATAACCGCCGCTTCGCTCTGGTTATGGCACCCGTGATTGCGGCGTTATACCTAAATGCCAAAAACAAAGGAGTCATAAATGGAAAGTAATGAAATGCTAGATTTGCAATCTGCACTAGCTGGTATGGAAGGCGCAGCATTTAGTGTGGCAGTTTGCTAGGTTCTGTGGCGGGTGGTGCTACAGCAGGTTTTGCCTGTGGCCCAGGGGCTCCTGTTTATGTTGGTATCGGTGTGTTTGTGGGTGGTCTCATGTTAGCCATCGGCGCAGAAGTCGCTTTTGACTCTTTTTGGAAGTAGCGATGAACCTTCGATCAATCACTATTAGCTCAATTTTCATACTCATCCTGGCTGCTTTTCTATATTGGCTATATTCGATAAACGAGATTTCCATAATCAGCATAGTGCTTATCCTTGCGTTAGGGGTAATTTTCGTATCATTAACGCATGTTCTATATAGCAGAATGTGGCGCGAAGACGATTAGTAAGAAGGTGTTAGGTAGTATTGTAAGTATGTGCAATTTTAGTTCAAGATGTAAGTGATTTGTAATTAAGTGAGTCGATATGAACAAAAAAATTGAAAAATATGGCGTAAAAGCAGTAAAAAGGCCGAAGATTGCTGCAAATAAAAAGTTAGACTTATCTGGAGTGCATGGGCAACAAATTGTAAAATCTGAAACTAAGCTTGCATTAAGAACGCACAAAAAAACATTTGAAAAATTGGCAGATATGTAATGGATGTGATTCAATTTCCATTTGAAAGAGTCATTGAGATTAACGCATTTATTTTAGAACATGAACCCGGGATGAAGGGCTCCGTTGATGTCGGCAAATTACAAAGCGCACTTGGAAGGATTGATAATGCGATTGTTTACTCAAGTCTAAATGATGTCTTCGAGATAGCTGCAAAATATGCATCTTGTATAGCTATTGCTCACGCATTACCAGATGCTAATAAGCGAACAGGGCTTGCAGTAGCGTTAGAGTATCTGTCGCTAAATGATTATGAGCTAATCTGTGATAACGAACTGCTTGCAGATGCGGTTAGAGACTTAGTTCTTAATGAGCTTGATGAGCAGGATTTTGCTGATTTACTATATGCTCAATATGCCGAAGAGCAAGATATTGGAAACTCATAATAAAAATTATCAGAAGTTAGAGCAGGTTTGTATGGGTTGTGGTTGAGTTGTTGTTAAGTGATGAGAGTTAATTTTATCCGAGGTTATGGTGGGTTATGGATTTTGCTTTTCGGTGCAAGTCGTATCAGAGAAACCACAGAAAAACTAAAGGAAGCCTGTGATAATATATCCAATGGACAGCTACACGGATTGTATTCTAACTGGGTTAATCCTAATACGAAACAAAGTATGGAGGGAGATCCAGATTATCCAATGTTTAGCTAAACTAAGAAACATATGCATAGAAATAACTAAGGTCGTCAAATCGACAGTTTTTCCATCGCTCCTTTTGTACTTAGTGGCACAAAGGTAGCAACTCCAAAACTGCAATTTACAACGGCGTTAGACGACAACAGAAAACATTAGGTGTAAAGAGAAACGTGAAATTTACTCAGTACTTTCTACATACAAGACAAAAAAAGACAGGTCGGACATAGAGCTGGAGTGGATTGAGCAAGCAGTTAATTGCCCTGTACAGTCACTTGTCCAAAGCGATGGTCGCCTTCTTGAAGATGGTTTGACGGTTCATAATGCTTTCTTTGATAGAAATTTTAAGGAGTGAATAAGTGAAAATTAAATACTTTGAGGATACTGATACTGCCTTAATAGAGTTTTCTGAGCAATCAGTGCATGAAACTAAGGAAATCAACGAAAACATTTATATCGATCTTGATGCAAATGGGAGTTTGGTTGATATTACAATAGAACATGCAAATATCAAGGAGCTTTCATTTCAACAAGTATCAGGGGACTCCGCCTAATAACAATATTATATACGCGATGACGGGATAGGCAAGTTGTAATTTCTCAATAGAAGAATCAGGGACTAGCATGAACAAAAAAACAAGGACTTTACTGTGCTAAATAGATTTTTTAAATACGAGTCGTATTTAATCAGCTCGATATTAAGCTGTACCTCAATTTACTATCTTTCCAATCTCCAAGAAGGCTTTTCTACCCTTCAAAAGGTCAAGGGCGTTGATGGAACCTTTATCATTGTTAATGCGCTAATTAATAACGGGATAAC
Source organism: Pseudomonadales bacterium (assembly GCA_028281605.1). Taxonomy (GTDB): domain Bacteria; phylum Pseudomonadota; class Gammaproteobacteria; order Pseudomonadales; family JANQJO01; genus JANQJO01. The sequence goes on along the minus strand of JANQJO010000060.1, from coordinate 52,323 downwards.
AGCTGTTTACTTTTTGCTAGCAGCAATTATTCTTCTGCTATCAGGCCCAATAAAACGAAGATTTTTAGAGTTTTTTCCAAATGTTATTGCGCTTTTTGGTTCCTTTCTACCATTTCTATTGCTACCAGCAGCTGATATTCTAGCAACTTACATCGGAGTGCCATTAATTGTATTAGGAATAGGAATTACAATTTCGCTTTTCTCGCTTGCCAATCTGAGAACTGCCTTTAGCATAACGCCTCAAGCAAAATATTTTGTATCATCGGGAATATATTCATTTATTAGGCATCCCATGTATTTAGGTAGCATAATCTCAATTGTTGGCCTAATAGTTCTCAAATCCACAGTCATTGCATTGGTTGTAGGCGCAATCTGCATAATTCTTCAGATTTCTCGGGCAAGGAGCTAGCAGAAATTGAATGATTTTCTACAACTAATAGGTTTTCTCGCATCTATTATTAGTATTCTGCTTGCTATCTATTTATATCTTAAAGGACATTATGAACCCACAGAGTAAAATTTTCACCGATAAACGCTCTAAAAATGCCATTCGAATATTTACTCACTATGATTTTGACTTGGTAAGTAGTGCAGAAAAAGCTGACTTATTATGGGTCAGAAAGGAATCCAAACAATACGCAAAATCATTACAACCCTTTCAACTACTCAATCATTTTATTCATGAAAATATTCTCACCAATAAAGGACACATCACTGAAGCGCTCAAACACTATGAGAAGAATCACATCTATAGCACCGATAAAAGCATTTCCATGCACGACTTTTTTCCTGAAACATACTGTTTGAATGATACTAAAGAACAACATGCTTTTATGCAGCAACAACCTCAAACAGAAGATCCAGAAAACACATGGATTTACAAACCTGGCGGCAATTCTCGTGGTCGTGGCATCCAAATTCTTTGGCAAACCCGACAGCTGGCAGCAAACAATTTCTACCCACCGGGTCATTATGATGACGATGCAAACCGGGTGATTCAACGTTATCTTAAAAATCCTTTATTAATACACAACAGAAAGTTCGACATTCGCGTTTATTGGTTACTGGCCAGCATTGATCCACTTCTGGTATTGCTCTACCCACAAGGAAAAGTACGATTAACCGCAATGCCCTATAAAAATGAAGACTTCGATAACCCTTTGGTACACATGACTAATTATTACCAACAAAAAATGCATCCAGAATTTGATTCATCACTACGTTATAAATGGTCTTATAGCGAACTCGATCAATACCTTTACGAAGCCAACATAACAGAACTTGGGTTTTGCCAAAACCAGTTGATGCCAAAGATTCGTCAATACATAGCCCACGTTGTCCAAGCAGGTAAATCCAGATTACTGCAAGATTACCCCAAACAAGGCGATTGCTTTGGTGTATATGGAGCTGATTTTCTGGTAGATGAAAATTTACAACCTTTTATGACAGAAATACAAAAGGGACCCGGGTTACGCATGGGAGATCCTGTGGAGCAAAATATCATTCCATACATGTTACACCAAGCCATTAATATTGTTTTAAATATCAGAAAAAGACGCATGACAGAAAAAACACTCACAACCTTGCATACAACTGTTGGCGATTATCAATGGGTCATTAATGAAGCAGAGAAAAAGTAAGTCTCTAAATTAGTGTCCATTCAGAAACAGCGGTTTTTCTCGCTGCTTAACTGATACTGATTGAATTTACAGAGTCTAACTTACCAACTGGCTACGCAGAAATACCATCCAGCAGATGCTTTTTGATCAAAACTATTTAATCAAACAGCTCATCATTACAGTCTAGTCTAAGGAGGTGTCCCAGAATAAAGCTTACAATGTGAGCGGATGCATGTCTGAGCGCAGCGAGTTCAGGAGCGAAGCTTGTAAACTTTATTCTGGGACACCTCCTAAACAGGCATGAATTCTTATTCATAATCGCAAGATTTTATCAAACCTACTCCTCACATGGATATATGCGCTTAATTGTTTCATAGGTCACATGGTTGAGTGGTTTCAACTCAAGCAAAGAGCTATCCAAATTTTCAATAATGGTGTCAACAATTTTGGGAAATGTTTCAGATTGAGGCAAACAAAATTTAGCTAAATAGGTAGCCGGCAAAGGTTTTCGAACTTTCGCAGCTCTTGTTTGATAAGCACGCTGAAAAAAACTGGATTTCTCATTGATAAAATTATCGATGATCGCAGTATCAGTCAGCAGAGCCCCGTCTAGAAATCCACCCACGTAACTTTGGCAAAGTCCATTATCTGTACCAGTAGTGCTTTTTTTATGCGCAATACACGCACTTCTTATATCTTGTTGAGCATAAACCGGAACCATTGAAAACAACATAGCAACAGCCATCAACAAGGTAAAACACTTTCTATACTCGCTTTGCATTATCCCACCCCGTGTATCATGAATATATGGTTATTTCGTGACCATTCCTTAATCAGCCATCATATCATCAAAGCTCTCTAAATAACAGTTGTGGGAAACTGATCATCTTTATAAATATGCCCATATTCGATAAGCCCTTTACGATGTGGTAAAGCACGATCAAAACGACGACCAATGGCACGCTTGATTCTATGCAAGCAAATGTTAATGGCATTATACAAATCTTCAGCCGTTTCGTGGACAACGATGGAAGGATACCCATCAGCCTTGATTTTTATCTTGCATCGCATATCTTCACCTCCTTTGGGGCCATTCACATCAGTCAAAAATACATCGATACGACGAAGTTTGTTCCTATAAAGGCCCAGTATCAATCTAACTTTCGCATCAGTGTAGTCATATAACGCATTAGACAGTGGAAAACCTCGAGTGTGTATTTTTACAATCATGATCAATCAATCCTCATTCAAGTTACTTGGTTACACTTTCAAATTCAGCATAGCAAGGTATAAAATAAAGAAAAAATCGTTTATTATTGACTTAACACTTCGATTATATCGAAGTGTTGATTACTACAAGAGGAAACAAACATGCCAGATACCATGAATTACAAACATCTACATTACTTTTGGACAGTGGCTCATGAAGGCAGTATCGCCAAAGCCAGTGAGAAATTACACATCACCCCACAAACCATCAGTGGACAACTGTCACTCTTAGAGCAACGAATCGGCAACGCTTTATTTGATAAAGTAGGAAGAGGCTTGCAGTTAACGGAAACTGGCCGCCTGGTGTTACACTACGCTGATGAAATATTTGAGCTCGGTCGAGAATTGAGTGATGTCCTGCGCGGTGTGCCCGCCGTAGGACCGTCAGAGTTCATTGTTGGTGCAGCGAGCGCCTTACCCAAAACTATTGTTTATAAAATTATTGAGCCGGCCCTGCACTTACCTCACGATATTAGCCTCACCAGCCGTGAGGGAGCCGTTGACACCATGTTAGCTGACTTGGCGATTCATAAAGTCGATATGGTTCTGAGTGACACACCCGTGACCAATGCAATCAGTGTCAAAGCATATAACCACTTACTGGGAGAGAGTGGCTTAAGTTGTTTTGCTGCTGCACGGCTGGCAAAAACTTGCAGGAATAATTTTCCCCAGTCATTGCACAATACCCCGGTACTGCTGCCCACACCTCAATACGCAATCCGTCAATTAATTGACGGATGGTTGCATGAAAACGATATTCATCCAGTTGTTTTTGGACAATTCGATGACAGTGCCTTGATGAAATCCTTTGGCCAAGCCGGCACAGGCATCTTCTTTATGTCATCCACCATTGAAGAGGAAATTTGCAGTAATTTCAATGTTAGGGTAATTGGTAGAATTGATGAAATAAAACAAAAATACTACGCTATTTCTGCCGAACGCAAGGTTAAACACCCTGCTGTCGCGGCAATTTGTGATAGCGCGCGCAGTGCACTTTTCAGCTATTAATGCTTATTTATGGGCATGCTCTATATTTTTCAAGCCAACTCAACAGATCGAATAAAACGATCATTTGCTCAATAATATTCGACTTTTATTGTCTGTCATAATCTCTATTATCTTTAATTAGTGGTTAAACAAGCAACTTTATACCCAAAGCAAGAGAAAACGACACTTGGAGAAACTAATGCAACATACTGATTCCTGGCACAGCCAATCTGTTGATGCAGTGGCTGCAAGACTCAAAGCAAATCTCACAGAAGGCCTTTCAGCCAGCGAATTTTCAGAGCGGCAGGCACACTATGGACCTAACAAATTGACCGAACATCAAGGTGATGGACCCATCAAGCGATTTTTGTTGCAATTTCATCAACCTCTAGTTTACATTTTACTGGCCGCTACCGGCGTCACATTAGCCCTTCAAGAATGGGTCGATGCAGCCGTGATTTTTACCGTAGTAATCGCCAACGCCATTATCGGTTTTATCCAGGAAGCTAAAGCCTTACAGGCTATCAGCGCATTATCTGGTAGTTTACACACTACCGTGACAGTCATCCGGGCAGGTAAACGCAATACCATCACTGCTGAGGATCTAGTACCTGGAGACTTGGTGGTCCTACAAACTGGAGACAAAGTTTGCGCCGACATGCGTTTGATTAAGGTTCGTGATTTACAGATCGACGAATCGGCCCTGACCGGAGAATCAGTACCCAGCGAAAAAGATACGCTCACCCTAGCCCAAGACAGTGTTTTGGGGGATCGGCATAATATGGCTTACTCCTCCACGTTAGTGACCTACGGCAGCGGCTTCGGGTTGGTCACGGCTACAGGCGATGATACCGAAATAGGCAAAATCTCCAACTTGATCGCCACCACACAGACCTTGGATACGCCGTTGACTAAGCGTATTAAACAATTCAGCCATTTCTTACTTTACGCCATCGTTGCTTTATCAACAATCACCTTGATTGTTGGCTGGTTGCACGGCAAACCGGCTTTAGAAGCCTTCATGGCCGCAGTAGCACTGGCAGTGGGCGCAATACCTGAAGGCCTACCAGCAGCGGTTACTATTATGTTGGCCATCGGTGTGTCGCGCATGGCTAAACGTCGCGCTATCATTCGAAATCTTCCCGCAGTGGAAACGCTGGGCAGCACCACCATCATCTGCTCCGATAAAACCGGAACTTTGACCAAAAATGAGATGACCGTAAAAGAGCTCTGGGCAGGCAATCAGCACCTTAAGGTAACAGGCAATGGTTACAATCCAGAAGGTATGATTCAACAAGGTACTGACACAGTCGATATTGCCCAAAATCGAGCCGCATGGGCAACGCTGCAAGCAGGTCTGTTTTGTAACGAAGCAAATTTACACGCACCAGATGCTCAACATCCCCAATGGCGGATTAGTGGTGATCCTACAGAGGCCGCTTTATTAGTCGCCGCACGCAAAGGTGGATTGAACCCCGATAAGATTGATGAACACCTGGATACAATCCCCTTTCAGTCGGAATATCAATACATGGCAACCTTGCACAAAGGACAGGAGCACAACCTCATCTACTTAAAAGGTTCTCTTGAAAGCCTCTTACCCAAATGCAGCACGTGGCTAAATACCGACGGTAAGTCCTTACCCATAGGCTCTGTTAATATACAAAAACTCACAGAATCCATGGCTGCAAGAGGGCTGCGAGTCTTGGCTTTCGCACGTAAATCAGTCCCGCATAAGAGCAACACAATCGATCACAGCGTTATCAATGAAAATCTCGAATTTTTAGGTCTTCAAGCCATGATTGATCCACCACGCCCAGAGGCAATGCGTGCCGTTGCTGCCTGTCACCGTGCAGGGATTGATGTAAAAATGATTACAGGCGATCACGCACTCACCGCCACTAGTATTGCCAAACAACTCGGCATTATCGATGAAAACGATAAAAATTCGGCCGTAACTGGGCAAAAGCTTGCTCAAACTGAAGCCTCAGAGTGGTCTCAATTAGTAGACCAATATAAAGTTTTCGCCAGAGTAACCCCTGAAAACAAATTGACCTTAGTCGAGACACTACAAAACCAAGGACAAGTCGTGGCCATGACCGGTGACGGTGTCAATGACGCACCCGCTTTACGCCGCGCGGATATCGGTGTCGCCATGGCGATGAATGGCACCGAAGTCGCACGGGAAGCTTCTGATATGATGCTGACAGATGATAACTTTGCAACTGTGCGCGCAGCGGTTGAGGAAGGTCGAAGCGTTTTTGATAATCTCAAAAAATTTATCGTCTGGACTTTACCAACAAATGGCGGAGAAGCCTTAGTCATCTTATTAGCAGTACTATTGGGCATATCCTTGCCCTTGCTGCCCATTCATATCCTATGGGTGAATATGACCACCGCCATTTGCTTGGGGCTGATGCTGGCCTTCGAACCTAAGGAAGCTGATATTATGCATCGGCCACCTAATAGTCCCAATGCCCCCATACTCGATCACATATTACTGTGGCGCATCTTGCTGGTCTCGTCCCTGCTCTGTTTAGCAGCCTTTGGTTTGTATGAACTAGAATTACTCTGGGGTGCCAGTGAAGTTGAGGCACGCACCGTAGCCGTTGCCATGTTTGTAGTAGGTGAAGCTTTTTATCTGATGAATTGCCGTTCACTACAACGCTCAGTGTTTACGATAGGTTTATTCACTAACCCATGGATTTGGTCGGGTATCGGCGTCATGGCACTGCTGCAATTAGCCTTTACCTATCTACCAGTGATGAACCAGTGGTTTCAGACAGCCCCTATCGGCTTGGATGCCTGGCTGCGTATATTGGCTTGCGGTATGCTGATTTCTCTAGCAGTCGGGCTAGAAAAATACTTGCGCTTCGGCCGCAAAGCAACGACTTTTTCATTAACTGCCTCTACAGAGGCACAATCATGAAACCAACAAACCAACATAAGAGCAAAGCTGCGACATCATCACAACGATCACATAGGCACCCTTTCGCGTGGCTCAAATGCGCCCTGGTCTTCGCTCTGTTGTGGACACTATTGACCCAAGGAGATACACGCTCCTGGATAATTGGCATGGTGGCGGTCCCCTTGGCAACCTGGTGTGCCATCCGACTGTTTCCAGCGCAACACAAACCAGAAGATAACGCTTATCAATCCGTACGCATAAGCGCATTATTTCAATTCATCCCATTTTTCCTCGAGCAATCTCTAAGAGGTGGATGGGAAAGTGCTTTATTTGCCCTGCATCCAAACAAACGTCTGTATTCAGGGTTTATCTGCTACACCATGAGCCTGCCACCGGGTCGGCCTCAATTTTTCTTTATGAATATTGTCAGTCTATTGCCCGGTACTCTAAGCGTCGAATGGAAACATAACGCTCTGACAATCCATGCATTGGACACTCGTGCTGATAACCATCACACTCTACAGCAATGTGAAACCCGAGTCGCAGCGCTATTTGGTCTCAATCTGATCAGCGCCGTACCCGAGTCAACAAAGGTAGAAATCGGAGAAAGCATATGAGTGTATACCTTACCCTAGTTGCTGGGCTCTTGCTCATCGCATTACTCGCCGGTCTCGGACGCGTGATACGCGGACCGACAGCAGCCGATCGCATGCTCGCCGCACAATTATTTGGCACTGCAGGCGTTGCGTTACTGATGCTGTTGGCTATTGCCCAACAGCAAGCCGCGTTACTGAATGCTGCTCTGGTATTGGCGCTATTGGCACCACTGACCTTAATAACTTTTGTAAAACTTGCGGGTAAAAAATCATGAACGTATGGGATGTATTGACAATCACGACAACACTGATGGGACTTTTTTTCTTTGTTGCCGGCACCTTAGGGTTACTTCGTTTTCCCGACGTTTTTAGCCGTCTGCATGCCTTAACCAAAGCAGACAACTTGGGCTTAGGCCTCATCAGCGTGGGTTTAGTGCCACAAGCGGCTTCAGGATTTGATGCATTGCAATTGATACTCACCTGGCTGTTTGTCATGATCTCCGGTGCCGTAGCCAGTTTCATCATTGCCAATTACAGCCTAACTCATTGTGTCAATCATATTCCAACACAGCATGGAGGTAAAGATGAGCATTGAAATAGCTATAGATGCCGTACTGGCTGGTGGAATCATTACTTTAGCCGGATTGTCACTTTTAGTGCGCGAGATGTTCACCGCTATTGTCCTTTATGTGAGTCTTGGCTTATTGGTAACAATCACCTGGGCACGATTGAGTGCCTGGGATGTCGCAATTGCTGAAGCAGCTATTGGCGCAGGACTCACCGGAGCACTGCTTTTAGTTGCCTGGCGCCAATTGCATGATGCAGCAGCAAAAACAGAGAGAACAAACCATGTTTCTTAAATTAGAATTTCAGGAACACAAACTGAGCAGTGCTGGACTCTCATCTGCTACTCGCTACCTACTGGGAATCCTCATTACTGTACTCAGTGCCGCCCTAGCCTTTGTCATCATCAGATCGGAGAAAGCAGCGCCTGATCTTGCAACTCTAGCAACGAACAAACTCAATCTCAGCGGAGTGGAAAATCCCGTTACAGCCGTACTGCTCAATTTTCGCAGCTATGACACCTTGTTAGAAATCGCGGTATTACTGATCGTTGCCGTCTCGATACTGCCAGACCGACTCCCTATACCTGCTGCAACAGCCAAAATACAGTTTCTATCCAACATGCATCCCCATTCAGTCAACCCGGTTCTGGTCGGTCTGCTGAAATGGCTAATCCCTCTGGCAATAGTGATGGGTGGCTACCTGCTGTGGACCGGTGCCTACACACCAGGTGGAGCCTTCCAAGCAGGCGCCGTCGTTGCCGGCGCTGGTGTGGCGTTGTCCTTGGCAGGACATCACCGTTTTATTTGGCAAACGGCAAGCGTACGCATCTCATTGAGTCTTGGGTTGCTGATGTTTGTTATGGTTGCAGCAGCTAACGCGATCATAACAGGCACAACGCTACAGTATCCCACCCCCTATGCCGGTTCATTCATTTTGATCATAGAAGTCGCGGCCACCGTATCAATTGCTGCCACTTTATTGCTGCTCTTCACTCAATTAAAAGCCATGGTAGAGTTTACCATGAAAGGTAACAATCAATGACCCAAGACCTACTCTATAGTATTGCTGGTATCGTGCTGTTTGGCATCGGCTTGTTCGGTGTTATTGCCGCTGCACACATTATTCGTAAACTCATTGCAATCAATATTATGGGCATCGGCGTATTTATGGTGCTACTGGCAACTGCGCGTCACGGCACAATCACCGATCCATTACCTCACGCGATGGTACTCACCGGTATTGTAGTGGCCGTAGCAGGCACTGCACTGTGCCTTTGGCTAGCACTGCAAATTCACCAACTTGACAATACAACCTCAAAAGACCAACCACAATGACTCACTTTAGTATAATGATGTTATTGCCAATGACAGTAGGGTTACCCCTACTCGCAGCCATAGTCAGTGTGATCATCAACTCGCACCGCTGGCGCACGAGCATCAGCACAATGTTTGCCACAATACAGACGCTGATCGTCATCCTGTTATTATTAGCCATACCGGATGCTGACGGTCTTTATCGCTACACCCTGGGCGGCTGGGGCGCACCCTTGGGTATCGATTTGGTAGTAGACGGTCTTTCTTTAATACTACTGTTGACCACTACAGTGCTGGTGTTAGTCCTTAACCTTTACAGCATCTGGTATTTTTCAGATGTCGCTACAAGCACACGTTTCTGGCCACTGTGGTGGCTGTTAGTGGCGGGGCTCAACGCTGCCTTTATAGCCGCAGACGCCTTTAACATTTATGTGGCACTGGAGATGATTGGCTTAGCCGCCGTTGCTCTAGTCGCCCTTACCGGCACACGCACAGCATTAGTCGCCGCCCTGCGTTATGCTCTAGTAGGGCTGTTAGGCTCATTGTGTTATCTATTAGGCGTAGTACTACTCTATCGTGCTTATGGTACACTGGACCTAGCACAACTGGCCACACAAACACAGGCTTCACCACTGACTGGATCAGCGCTGTGTTTAATCAGTGTTGGTCTAGTGCTTAAAACAGCGTTATTCCCCTTACATTTTTGGTTACCCCCAGCACACGCTAATGCACCCGCGCCTGTAAGCGCTGCCTTATCTGCCCTTGTGGTTAAGGCATCTTTTTACCTGCTGATGCGCTTCTGGCTGGATGTGCTCAACCCAACTGTGACAGGGATCACTGCAAATTTCCTTGGGGTACTGGGTGCCGCTGCAATTCTCTGGGGCTCTTTCGCTGCTTTTCGCACGCAACGCTTAAAGCTGCTGATCGCCTATTCAACGGTCGCACAATTGGGATACTTATTTATGCTGTTTCCACTGGCACTGACCGGCAGCTCACCAACCCCCTTAAGCAATGCAGCAGTCACCGCAGTGACCTACTTTATCATCGCCCATGCATTGGCCAAAGCAGCCATGTTTTTAGCAGCAGGCAATATTTTAGCTAGCTGTGGCCACGACAAAATTGATAAGCTGCAAGGGCTGGTGTGTTATCAGCCTCTCGCTTTGCTCACCTTCGCCCTTGCTGGTGTCAGCCTGATTGGCTTACCACCCAGTGGTGGCTTTATCGCTAAATGGCTGCTACTCAATGCAGCTATAGAGAACGGGCAATGGTGGTGGGTCGTCGTCATGCTCGGTGGTGGTCTATTGGCTGCAGCTTATATCGGTCGCGTGATCAACATAGCTTTCAGTCAAGCAAGCACAGAAAAAAGTACAGGGCCTATGAAAACAGTACCAGAGAGACACTCACTGCAAGTCAATCTGGCCATGCCTGGACTGGCACTGGCGATGTTAGCCATCTTATTAGGCTTTAATGCCCAGTGGATACTCAATCTGCTCGAAGGCAGTATCGAACTTCACCTTGCAAACGCAGGAGGCGTACAGTGAATCTCAACAGCTTGCTACCCATGCTGATTGTCCTCTCTGCCTTTATTCCCGGACTGTTGATCTTCTGCACCGGTGAGCAACGCCTTTGGCAACGCCGAGTCCTCAACCTCATCGGCAATGTCTCATGCCTTGCTTTAATTGGGTTATTGATCAGTGGCGTCTATGCTGGTGAAGTTTTTGAGACACGTTTGTCACTACTGCCAGAGATGGACTTGGTATTGCACGCGGATGCGTTATCGCTATTGTTTGTTAGTCTATCTGGCATACTCTGGTTATTAACCACTCTCTACGCCATTGGTTACCTTGAAGGTACAGAAAACCGTAGCCGTTTCTTTGGTTTCTTCAGTCTGTGCGTGGCGGCAACGTTGGGAATCGCTCTAGCAGGTAACTTAATTACTTTTCTCATATTTTATGAACTGCTGACACTGACCACCTATCCATTGGTAGTACACAAAGGTAATGCTGCTTCACTCAGAGCCGGACGTATCTATCTTATTTACACGATGATAGGTGGTATGCTCTTACTGGCAGGGGTTGTGTGGCTCAAGGCTCTCACTGGGCCCTTGGATTTTACAGCCACAGGGGTACTCTCGGCAATGCCACAACTCGACCCCGGGCATCTTAAAATGATTTTTGCCTTACTGATCGCAGGGCTTGGTGTGAAGGCGGCCTTAGTACCCTTGCACGGCTGGTTACCCATTGCCATGGCGGCACCAGCGCCAGTCAGTGCACTGCTCCACGCAGTTGCCGTGGTCAAGGCTGGTGCCTTTGGCATTATTCGCGTCATATACGATGTTTATGGAATTGAATTCACACGCGACCTAGGACTCACCACCATCTTGGCGGGTCTTGCCGCTTTCACTATTGTCTATGGCTCAATCCGAGCATTGTTTCAAAACGATATTAAAAAACGTTTGGCCTATTCAACGGTCAGTCAAGTCTCTTACATCGCACTAGGCACCGCTATTGCTGGACCGATTGCGACTATTGGTGGTATGGTGCATCTCGTCCACCAAGGCGTGATGAAAATCACCCTGTTTTTTTGTGCAGGCAATTTTGCAGAAACGCTAGGCATCCACAAAGTCAGTGACATGAGCGGTGTTGGACGGCGCATGCCGCTCACCACGACAGCGTTTACCATCGCAGCTTTGGGTATGATCGGACTGCCCCCTGTGGCAGGCTTTGTTTCCAAGTGGTATCTCGGTACAGGTTCCTTAGAAGTCGAAGCTTATTGGGTACTCTTCATTCTCGCTGCAAGCAGTTTGCTGAACGCGCTCTACTTCTTGCCCATGCTCCATATCGCTTGGTTTAAACCTCCCATCGATGCCTGGCCACGCAGACAGCACGCGTTGGAAACACATTGGATGCTCTTACTACCACCGATGATAACAACTGCCCTAATGCTAGCGGCCGGCCTCTTCGCTAGCCTATCGATCAGTCCACTGAGCTGGGTGGAATTGATCACCGCAAGAGAATATGGCCGGGCATTAGTCAGTACAATGGTCACGGTGAACTTGCCGCTTCCACAGCTCGAATGGATTGTGATGATACCTTTATTATTAATGCTTGGATTATTAATACCCACTACACGTCGGGTATGCATCCGCAGTGCCCCCTGGGCAGCATTGCCCACACTACTGACGACCCTATTCATGTCGCCCGAATCGAACACATTATTCGATCAAAATGCCCAAATCATACTGTTGTTGGCTGCACTTTTATGGTTATTGGCCGGCGTCTATGGTAGGGACTATCTGGCAAATGACAAATATGTGTTCCGTTATACGCTGTTTTTCCTGCTCTGCATGAGCGGTAGTTTTGGCTTAACCGTATCGCAAGACCTTTTTAGTTTCATCACCTTTTTTACTTTAATGAGTTTCGCAGCCTACGGCTTGATTATTCATTCAGGCACAGTCAAAGCAATGGAGGCAGGCAAAACCTACATGCAATGGGTAGTGATCGGTGAAGTACTGTTATTTGTTGCACTTGTCGGTTTGAACATCCATGGCGGTAGCGGGACCCTTGCTGATATTAACAAAAGTGCACAACCATTTTGGGTCAGCTGGTTATTATTGTTTGGATTTGGTATTAAAGCTGGATTACTGACCACCCACTTCTGGCTGCCTCGTGCTCACCCGGTAGCCCCCATACCAGCCAGTGCACTGCTAAGTGGTTTAATGGTCAAAGCTGGGTTACTTGGCTGGTGGCGCTTCCTACCACTGGGCGAGGTAAGGCTTGTTGAAGTGGGCGCAACCTTGATAACATTGGGCTTAGGCGGTACTTTTCTTGCCGTCATTGCCGGTATCATACAACGCAACCCTAAAACACTACTGGCGTATTCAACAATCAGCCAAATGGGCATACTCGCCGCTGGGACAGGTGTAGGATTGTTAATGCCCTCACTTTGGCCAACCCTCTCATCCGCATTGCTACTTTATGCAGTACATCATGCTCTCACCAAAAGTGCCTTGTTTTTAAGTGTGGGATTCACACCTCAGCTATCTCCCAACTCAAGCACACGCTGGCTGCTTTGGTCAACCATTGTAATGCTTGCACTTGCAATGGTCGGCTTACCTCTCACCGGCGGCATTCTAGCAAAGTCGGCACTCAAAAACTCAGCATCAGAGTTGGGCTGGTTCACACAATTGCTACCAATCACAGCAATTGGAACAACATTATTGATGTTACGCTTTATCGATTTGATGCAGCGAGCAGGTCGCGAATCCACTGTGACTACAACCATGATGACTACGGCAGCAGTGATCAATCCACGTTTTTTTGCTTACGGGACACTCGTATTGTTAGCTATGGGCACGGTGTATATCATTCCCCAAGCCAAGCTTTTTACCGCTGACGTATTTTCTGATCATGCCCTCTGGGGTTCATTTTGGCCGGTCTCAATAGGTATACTGATCTACCTGATAGGACGCACTGCCCCAGCACGCACAACACCGGTACCTGAAAACAGCCATGAGCGATGCGATTTTCGTCACCCTAGGTGATGAAAATCGCATTTTCACGGTAAATTATTGATAGGAGAAAAGACCATGCAACGCTTTAAAAATATCTTAATCATTGTCAGTGATGACGAGCATCCAGAAAACAATCCAGCACTTGCCCGAGGTGTGGCACTCGCGAAAAAAAACAATGCACGTCTGACACTTATGGATGTAATTAGCCCTCCGAAAGAAACAATCTCAGAGTATAAAGGCATCATAAAGCCAGAGGAACTGATCACAATGCTAGTCACCCAAAGAGAGGAAGTCCTTGAGAAAATTACTGAACAGCTGGGTAACACGATTCACGTCAATGTAAAAGTCGCAATCGGGCGGGATTTCATTGAAATCGTACGTCAAGTCATTTTGGAAAAACATGATCTGCTGATCAAGGTAGCCAATGATCATCCCGATAGTTTTGACAGCAGTGACTTTCACTTGATGCGTAAATGCCCTCAACCTGTATGGTTGCTCAGATCAAAAGATCAGGGTCACTCTCAAAAAATTTTGGCAGCTGTTGACCTAGGCTTAGACAGTTATGAAGAAGGAAAAGCATTGAATGCACTCATTATGGATTTAGCCACATCCTTAGCAAAATGGGAAAATAGCGAATTACATGTATTATCCTGCTGGTCTCTATATTCTGAAAATGCCATGCGCTACAGTGCTTTTTTAAAAATTTCAGAAAACAAACTTACCACACTATTAAAAGAAGAAGAACAAGCCAATCGCACTCATCTCGATGAATTAATAGCCTGCTATGAGGGACATAAGATACACAGCCACTTGATTAAAGGTAATCCAGTCGATCATATACCTATCTTTGTGCGCAAGAAAACAATTGACGTTGTCGTGATGGGCACCGTTGCACGCAGTGGAATCCCTGGCTTATTAATTGGAAACACTGCGGAGTCTATTTTGCATTTAATAGATTCATCGGTCATCACACTTAAACCAAGCGGATTTGAATCGCCCATAAAGTGAGTAACGTGCACAAAATAATTTTAACATTTAGAGCAGATGCATGTTTGAGCAAAGCGAGTTCAGGAGCAACAAATGCTAAAATTATTTCATGCACGTTCCTAATCAATCTCTCCATTTTCACGTAATACTGATTGAATATATTAAAAGTATAGGTAGATTGATAAAAATACAGTAAAATAACCCTCTCTTTATATTCCAGTACCCAGTGACCCTGGTTTGCTCCAACCTAAAGAAGAGGGCTGCACCATGCAAGTGAACAACTCCGTACGGCACATTGCTATTATCATGGATGGCAACAACCGCTGGGCTAAGCAAAGAAATCTTCCCAGCATCGAAGGGCATCGGGCAGGCTCTAAAGCACTGCGCAGAACCATTGAAGGCTGTGCTACAACAGGCATAGAAGCGCTCACTGTATTTGCATTCAGCAGCGAAAATTGGCGCAGACCTGAACGAGAAATATCTGACCTTATGCAACTTTTTGTGCAAGCTCTAGAAGAAGAAATCGAAGAACTGCATGAAAACGGCATCAAAATCCAATTCATTGGGGACCTCAGCGCCTTTAGTCAAAATCTGCAAACACGCATGCAAATGGCCATGCGCCTAACAGCTTCCAATACACAAATGACACTCTGCGCCGCTATTAACTACGGTGGCCGCTGGGACATTACACAAGCCGCTCGTAAATTAGCCCAAACAGCCGTAAAAGGTGAGATCCATCCAACTGATATTGATGAAAATGTATTCGGCCAACATATGAACCTATCGGCACTCCCTCCTATTGACCTTTGTATTCGCACCAGTGGAGAGCACCGCATCAGTAATTTCTTACTGTGGCAACTGGCATACTCTGAATTATACTTTTGTCCTACCCTATGGCCTGACTTCAATGAAGACAGTTTATATACTGCTATGGCAGAATTTAAAACACGTCAAAGGCGCTTCGGTTATACTGGTGAGCAACTTAAGACATTGACAGCAACCACAACAAGTAAAAATTCCGAACAAACCCTTGAAGCCAACAAAACAACAAAATTAGCGTGTTAAAGCAAAGAATTCTAACTACTACTTTTCTACTACCCTTAGCATTAGTAGGTATTCTTTACACCTCCCGCGCTCTTTTTGCTACGTGGCTAGGAGTAATGGTTTTATTAGCCGCTTGGGAATGGGTTCATTTAATGCGCTTAACACTAAACAAGCGTCTCACTTATCTATTGGTCATCGCGTCAATCCTATTTACTTTATACCACGCTCCAACCTCGGTATTATTAGGGCTGTGTCTACTCAACAGCATTAGCTGGATCAGCGGTTTACGCTGGATTTGGCACTACCCTAAATACCAGCAACAATGGCATACTCCATACAAGATGTACGGCATAGGTTGTTTATTGCTAATCCCTACTTGGAGCGCTTTACTTACTTTAAAAACCATCCCCGAACACGGCCAGTACTGGGTACTTTATGCTATGTCCTTGGTCTGGATAACAGATACCACAGCTTATTTTACAGGCAAACGCTGGGGTCGTCATAAACTGGCACCTAAAGTCAGTCCCGGCAAATCCATTGAAGGCGTTATCGGCAGTGTCCTCTGTGTATTGTGTATAAGCAGTTGTGTGGGATGGATACTGGCTGATACCTTCAACCTATTCACTTTCAAACAAGCTCTGTATTTCGTTTGCTTATCACTGCTAACAGCCACAACCAGTATAATCGGCGACCTATTTGAAAGCATGATCAAACGTGCCAGCGGTAGAAAGGACAGTGGTACACTCTTACCTGGACATGGTGGTGTTCTAGATCGAATTGATGGTTTAACAGCTGCTTTGCCTATTTTTACATTACTAACTTTCTGGGGGAACTTATATGCAGGCATTCAATAGAACCATCACTGTCGATCGTGTATTACGGAACCTGTGGGAACGACCCGGTAACAGTCAGGCAAATGATTCTCATCATCAATCTACTACTCTTACAACCAAAGTCGATCACTTTAGATTAGCAACAGAACCACCAAACAACAGTGGCAGTCAAGCTCTCATGACAAAAGTTATAACACAACCCCATCTCCCAGCTTCCTCGGTAGAAAAAAATTACAAACTTAGATGGGCAGATATACCAAAAACAGCACAAACGAAAATTATACGTTACCTTCTCCTCCAAGGCCCAAAGAGTAATATTAAAACAATAATGAAAGTTTCCTGGACTTGGTTAATTGCATTATCAGACCAAACCAGAGAGTTGGCCAGGCCTTACACAAATAAATTAGAACCTTCTGGATATAAACTTCAAAGAGAGAACATTCAAGGCCAAGACAACACCCAATACTCAACACAGCAGAAAGATCGGACAGCAATAATAAAATACATACCGGCTCCTGACATAAATAAAATGCCGTTGCAAATTACTTTTACTGACAAAAACTCCCAAATTACTTATAATACGTACCCTTTTTCCTTGAGCAACACTAAGGACTTATTAGCTCATTCTTTATGTAATCTTGATACAATGGTCCGGGACATAAACGCAAGGCAAACAAGAAAGACACTTCTCATGCGAAGTTTGGTTGAAGAACTAAACCACGGCGTGTCACAAGCAAAATTAAAAAAACTTTATTGGATGAGAATGGCCCAATTAACCTATAAAACACTACGTAAACTAACCCTTAGTGCTTGCAAGTTTTATTCAGTTCTATTGGTCTACTGGTCTGCTATGCTCATGATCAATCTCTATAAATTTGCTCTATCACCACAATGCTGTTTAAACAGAGAAATGAACTTTTTCATAACAGATGAACCCAATGGCTGTGCGCCCAAGCATTACTTAATAAACAACGGTCTGGGTAAATATAAGACTCACTTTATTTGCTCAAACACACTTGACCTTCAAGATATGTGGCAACAAAACAAAATCGCCAAATTTATTAACGCCTCTTTATATCAGTTTATCATAAATACGATAAACATTACGGATATTATAATAAGTAAACGAATCTTGTTCTCCAGCGATGCCCTGCCGAGTATAACTTCTTTAATTTTTGTTTGCTTTTGGTTGTTCCGTACTATCCAAAAAACATTTCCTGGTATCCTACTCACACTCAGATTACATTTAGATATGCTTCTACAAAAAATACAAACTTTTTTCAATAATATAAACCATACAATATTGAAACAGGCTAATGCAAATGTCACAGAAATTGGCTCCAACAACAAACCCAAATTATCAATACATTTTCGCCAGTGTATGGCAACTTTAAGCGAATGGATATACGAAAACACCTATGAAGATGCCGTAAAAAAATATAAGCGCACCGAAGAAGAACTAAGGAATGCTGAAAAATATATCCTGCAAGGAGAGCATGAACAAGCCAAAGCTATTTTAGCTCCGCTTGCACAATCAGAATCTACATCACCTGAGCATCAATCACGAGCCCAAAAACTTTTGCTTGAAATATCTGAACAACTGCTTGAAATATCTGAACAACTTAAAAAGTCATGGAATGAAGCCCTAAAAATTTTTAACGAATTGACAAACAATAATCAAGATCAGCGTAATTGGAAACAAGCCATGAATTTACTTCAAAAAAGAGACGCGCAAGGATGTCCTGAAGCTGAAAATTTGCTTTTCAAATTGTATACACAATCTAACTCGCATTTTGACTCTGCTCTCTCATATCTACGAATAGGCGATACAACAACAGCACATCGCTTGCTTATCAGAGCTCTTAATACTTGCAATCAAAATACTCAAAAAAAAATTGAAACACAACTCGCATTCATTTCATGCCTAAACACTTAAGGACAGTAAAATAAAATGAATGAGCACACTGGACAATCTATTCTTGTACTGGGTTCAACCGGCAGCGTGGGTATCAATACACTCGATGTCATCCAACAACACCCTGAAACCTTTAAAGTACTGGCACTGGCTGCCAACCAAAACAACAAACTCCTATACGAGCAGTGTCGCAGCCATAAGCCCCGCTATGCTCATTTAGCCTGCCCTAAGGCTGCCACACAACTGCAACAACAGCTTAAAACAGTCAATTCTCCCACACAAGTACTGACTGGTGAAGATAAATTAATCAGTTTAGTCGCCGACAAAAGCGTAGACACTGTTGTATCCGCCATTGTCGGCGCAGCCGGCTTGCCCCCAACCCTAGCCGCAGCCCAAACCGGCAAAAGAATTCTTCTGGCCAACAAAGAATCACTGGTCATTGCCGGTGAGTTACTCACCAAAGCCACTCAAAACAACAACGCCGTTCTACTACCTATTGACAGTGAACACAACGCTATTTTTCAATGTTTACCCAGCAGCCACCAACGTACCTTAGCCCCTAAAGAACTCTCAAAAACCGGTCATGTAAAAAAAGTGTTCCTAACAGCCTCAGGAGGACCCTTTTGGAAACTTTCCAGCCAAGAGCTTGACAAAGTAACACCTCAACAAGCCTTAGCACACCCAGTGTGGTCTATGGGGCCTAAAATTTCCATAGACTCTGCTACTATGATGAACAAAGGCTTAGAACTCATTGAAGCCTGCTGGTTATTTGGACTACAACCAGATGATATACAAGTGATCATTCACCCACAAGGCGTCGTACATTCTATGGTGGAGTATATTGATGGTGCTATTATCGCGCAAATGGCACCCTCAGACTTAAGAGTCATGATCAGCCATGGACTCAGCTGGCCTCAACGTACCCGTTCAGGTGTCACTCCACTGGACCCACTTTCTCTGACTCATTTACAATTTTACCCACCCGACAGCCACAAATTTCCAAGCCTGCGCTTGGCCAGACAAGCGATGATCACAGGTGGAACCGCACCGGCCATTTTAAACGCTGCAAACGAAGAAGCAGTTTGCGCCTTTTTAAAACAACGCATCGGGTTTACCCAAATCGTTGAAGTTGTTGAAAAGTGTTTAACTTCACTTGCCACTAATACAGTAGAAGACTTATCCGATATTCTAGAAGCTGATGCGCAAGCCAGATCAGCCGCACAACAAACCATCAAACACTGTGAGAAACGATACCCATGTATGAGCTGTTAAAAACCATCTTATCTTTCATCGTGGCCCTCGGAGTGCTAGTCACCATTCATGAATTCGGCCACTTTTGGGTGGCGCGCCTGATCAAGGTTAAAGTATTGAGATTCTCCGTTGGCTTTGGCAAACCATTGATCAGCTGGCGTGATAAACAGGAAACAGAATACTGTATTGCCAGCCTCCCTTTAGGTGGTTACGTTAAACTACTCGAT
Organism: Pseudomonadales bacterium; assembly: GCA_028281605.1. GTDB lineage: Bacteria > Pseudomonadota > Gammaproteobacteria > Pseudomonadales > JANQJO01 > JANQJO01. Next base: position 32,294 of record JANQJO010000060.1, on the reverse strand, counting down.
GCCAGAGAAGCTGAAGTACCAGCAGCGCTTCAACAAGAAGAATTCAGCCAAAGACCTGTACATCAACGCATAGCCGTCTATGCGGCAGGGCCTTTTATCAACCTAGCCTTCGCCGGTTTGCTTTATTGGCTTTTATTTTTAAGTGGCATCACAACTTTAATCCCTAAAGTCGGTCACTTAGAGTCAGATACACCGGCCTATCAAGCAGACTTTATTTATGGTGAAGAAATAATCAGCGTGGATAACAAACCCACAAATAGCTGGGAAGCCATTAATTTTGCTCTCGTCAGTCGGCTGGGAGATAGCGGCGAAATACTCTTTGAAACACGCCCACCTGATACCAATCAAACCTTTATCAGGCGCATTCCAATTCAAAATTTTATGCATAATGCACTGCGCGATACCTCCCCTCTCAACTACCTAGGTTTACACACCTATATGCCAGACATTACGGCCACCATCGGTGAAGTACTACCTAACAGCCCTGCTCAAGAAGCCGGCTTACAAAAGGGTGATCTTGTTACCCGTGCAAATGAAGAAGCAATCACATCCTGGCGAGCATGGGTTAATGTCGTTAGGGCACATCCAGCTCAAACTTTGTCTATAGAAGTACAACGACAAACACAAACCATCACCTTAACCATCACACCCGAAACAATAGATGGCCCACAAGGTAAGCCCATCGGGCGCATAGGTGCAGCCGCTCTAGAAATGATGTCAACCGAAGGCATGTATCGAAAAATAAACTACGGTATACTAGAATCGGCTTGGCAAGCCTCAGCAAAGACTTTGGAACGCATCGAGGTCACTTTATCAACACTAGGCAAAATGATCATTGGCAAAGTATCAGTAGAAAATTTAAGTGGCCCCATTACTATTGCACAAATAGCAGCCGACACAGCCAGTTATGGTCTTGAACCTTTTTTAAATTTCCTGGCCTACTTGAGTATTAGTTTGGGCGTATTAAACTTACTGCCTATTCCCGTTTTAGACGGTGGGCATATTTTGTTCGGTCTATTTGAGTGGTTACGAGGCAAACCTTTATCTGAAAAAGCACAAACAATCAGTTTGAGCCTTGGTCTGGGCATCTTATCTATGCTTATGGCCATAGCCTTTTATAACGATCTGGCACGCTTGGCACGATAATAGACCTTAAGTATTAACAGGATGATTATTATTTAACTTTATGATAAAGCGACATTTTTGCTCGGCGGTATTTGGCCTTTTAACCAGCTTCTTACCTGTTTCGGTAAGTTTTGCCTTTGAAACGTTTGTGATTAAAGACATTCGTGTAGATGGCCTCCAACGCATCTCTGTCAGCAAAATATACCGTAAACTGCCCCTTGATATCGGTGACAAAGCCACCCCAGAACAGGTCGCTACTGCCATCAGAGCCCTATACAAAACCGGCAATTTTCAAGACGTGCGTATAGAACAAGAGGACCAAACTCTGATCGTCAAAGTATCAGAAAGACCCTCCATTAGCCGTATTGACATTAAAGGCAACAAATTCATTAAAACGGAAGATTTAGAGGAAGGTTTAAAACAAGAAGGCCTAGCTAAAGGTAGCGTGTTTCAACGAGCCACACTGGCCCACGTTAAAAATGGATTAGAACGTCAATACGTCGCTCAAGGTCGCTACGGTGCCAAGGTTACCCCAGAAGTGGTCGCACAGCCACGCAACCGTGTGGCTTTAAATATTCACATTGAAGAAGGCGAAGTGGCCCTGATCAAACACATCAACATCATCGGCAATCACCTTGTCAAAGATGAAGTGTTGCTGGAACTGTTTCAGTTAAAAAAAACACACCTGACATCCTTCTTTAAAGGGGATAACAAATACGCTAGAGAACGCCTAGCGGGTGACTTAGAAACCCTACGTTCTTATTATATGGACCGTGGCTATATTAACTTCAACATAGAGTCAACCCAAGTTTCAATCGACCCCAGTAAAGAACACATCTATATCTCCATCAGCCTTAATGAAGGTGAAAAATTCACCATCGATACAGTGGACATTACCGGTGAATTACCCTTCCCAGAAACAGAGGTCAAAAATTTAATCAAAGTCAAATCCGGTGCCATTTTTTCACGCAAACAAATTACCCTGACAGAAGATTTAATCAGAAAAAAGCTCGGGAATGTCGGTTATACCTTCGCCAAGGTAAAGGGCATTCCCCAGCTTAACCAGGACAAAAACACAGTAAAAGTATCTTTTTTAGTTGAACCAGGCAAAAGAGTCTATGTACGTCGCATCAATTTTAATGGCAACAACAAAACAGCCGATCACGTGATGCGCCGAGAAATGCGCCAAATGGAAGGAACCTGGGCTTCAACAGAAAAAATTGAATTATCCAAGCTACGCTTACAACGCCTTGGGTTCTTTAAAGGGGTTAAGGTCAGAAACCCTAAAGTCGTCGGCACAGACGATCAGGTCGATGTAAACTTTACGGTTGAAGAACAACCTTCAGGCTCAATTGGCGCTAGCATCGGTTATCAAGGAGGCACCGGCTTGGTCTTTGGGGCCAATGTCAGTCAACGTAACTTTTTAGGTACTGGCAATCAAGTAGAGTTTTCACTCCAGCGCACTGATTTACGTAACTCTTACAGCTTTAGATTTTTAGACCCCTACTATACAATTGACGGCGTCAGTCGAGGCTACAATTTTTATTTCAGTGAAACCGATTTTTCTGAAAGCGATTTATCTAGCTATCGCACTGATGCCTATGGCGCCAACTTGAGCTTTGGGTACCCCATCAACGAAAACGAACGCTTAAGTTTTTCTCTTGGTTTGGACACCACTACCATTTTCGCCCAAAACGACGCAGCTCAACTGGCACGTGATTTTATTAATTATCAACCCAGTCCACCCGCACCTGATTTACAATCAGACAGTTTCGAAACCTTTTTGCTGACCAGCAGCTGGCGGCGCAGCACTTTAAATCGAGGTTTACTGCCTACCCGAGGCTCTTTGAACCGATTATCTCTGGAATTGTCTATTCCTGGCAGTGAGCTGGAATATTACAAGCTGGTCTATCAAGCAGAGCGTTATCTTCCTCTCTCCAATATATGGACCCTGCGCTTGAGAACAGAACTTGGCTTTGGTGACGGTTATGCAGAAACAGACAGCCTTCCCTTTTACAAACACTTCTTTTCTGGAGGAGTCGGTTCCGTGCGTGGCTTTGAAACACGCAGCCTAGGGCCTCGGGATAATACCACCAGCCCAGATCCTTTTGGAGGAAATTTTCTCACAGAAAGCTCGATGGAGTTTATTTTTCCAACGCCTTTTGTCAAAGACAAGCGCACTGTACGTACCGCTTTTTTTATAGACGCCGGCCAAGTGTTCGACACCAACCGAGACAATGAACCCACCCCAGACGATGAAGGTAGTTTGCCTATTGAGATCGATCAATTACGCTATTCAGCCGGCATCGGTTTGGTCTGGATCACAGCCATAGGCCCCTTGACCTTTACCTTTGCAAAAGCTTTTAATGAAGGCGATGATGACGAAACCCAAGTGTTCGATTTCACGCTAGGCCAAACTTTTTAGCACAAACCAACACAAACTTAAGGCCAGTCTACAAGGATTCATTTTAAACTCAACCAGAACGGAGCACAAACTATGTTATCAACCTCATTACAATCCAGGCCATTGAAAAACTTATATTCTACCGTGAAAATACCTCTTTCATCACTTGGGGTGACACTTAAGATATCGCTCATGGCTGTTACCGTGAACATGCTACTCTTTTTGATGTTGACAACCTCTCATACTCAAGCAGCATCCTTCAACATCGCCGTGGCAGACAATTTGGTCGCTTTAATGCAATCAGACATTGCCAAGAAAAAGTTAGCCGAACTTAAAAAAGAACTTAAAAAAGAACAGAAAAAAATTGAAAAACTACAAGATGAGTTAAAAGAACTCAAACAACAAGCCGAACGCGACGGCCCCATTATGACTGAAACAGCCAAAAGCAAACTGCTCAAAACTATAGAAGACAAAAACATTGATTATAATTTTTTAGTTCAAAAATATCAAAAACGACAACAAGAAGGACAACAGGCCATTGTAAAAGAGCTCAAACCAAAATTTGAACAGGCTGTTAAAAAAGTCATACAAGAAGGTGGCTATGACATCGTATTACACCGGCAAGCCTTGATTTATGCAGGCGAGGCCTACGATATATCTAAAGAAATTACTACAACAATCAATCAATTAAGCAAATAAATATGAAAACGCCAACATGAAAGCACCAACAAAAGCACTGACAGCTGAAGAAATTGGCAGACGCTTAAAAGCCAAAGTCATTGGTAACACACAAAAAGTCTTGTACGGTTTAGCAACATTACGCTCTGCTCAAGCGTCCGAGTTGTCATTCTTAGCCAACAAACACTACCGTTCCTTACTTAAAACAACAGCCGCCGGTGCTGTGCTCATCAGCCAAGACAGTCTAGAAAACGACCTTTACCCCGACATCAATCATACAACCCTAATCGTCACCTCCGACCCCTACCACGCCTATGCTCAGGCCTCTCATTGGTTTTTACAAGACACACTTCAAGGCAAAAAAGGTATACACCCATCATCCGAGATTCACGAAACAGCACATGTTGACTCAAGTGCGTATATTGGACCCTATTGTCACATTGGTCCTAGGACTCAAATTGGGCCTGAGGTTATTCTGAGAAGCCACATCAGTGTCGGTGCGGATTGTCAAATCAGGAAAGGAACCCATTTGCACCCACGAGTCAGTGTTTATGATAAAGTACGCATAGGCAAATACTGCCTTATTCACAGCGGTGCCGTCCTGGGAGCCGATGGCTTTGGCTTTGCTCCTGATGAAGGGCGTTGGCATAAAATTGCGCAATTAGGGGGCTTAACCATTGGCGATGGGGTTGAAATCGGCGCCAATACTTGTATTGATCGTGGTGCTTTGGATAATACAGTGATTGAAGAAGGTGTTATTATCGACAATCTAGTTCAAATAGCACACAATTGCCATATTGGTGCCTATTCGGCTATTGCAGGGTGTGTCGGCATTGCTGGGAGTACTCATATTGGTGAGCGCTGTACCATTGCCGGCCAAGCAGGCCTAGCTGGTCATATTTCAATTGCAGAAGGCACACACATCGGTATGCAAGCTCAAGTGACTAAAAGCATCAAGCAAGCCGGGACTTACGCTTCTGGTACGGGCCTTTGGCCTCAGTCAAAATGGCGCAAACTGGTTGCTCGATTACGTAGGCTCCAAAAATGACAAGTGTAAACAAAAGATAATGACAGATATCAACACGATCACACAGTATTTACCACACCGTTACCCTTTTCTATTTGTTGACCGGGTAGTAGAGTGCATTGAAAATGAATCCATTAAGGCTTACAAAAATTTGAGTATTAATGAACCTTTTTTTCAAGGCCACTTCCCTGAAAACCCAGTGATGCCAGGGGTGCTCATTATAGAAGCGTTAGCACAAGCATGTGGTGTTTTAGGATTTAAAACCATAGGAGAGCCCCCTTACAATGATATTGTAGGCTCTTTGTATATGATCGCTGGTATCAACAAAGCGCGTTTTCGCAGACCTGTATTACCAGGAGATCAATTATGGTTATACGCCCGAAAAGTCAGTAAAAAAAGAGGGCTTTGGGTCTTTGACTGCAAAGCTGAAGTTGAAGACCAATTGGTTGCCGAAGCAGAGCTTTTAGTAGCAGAAAAAGTAGTAGCAGAAAAAGCAGCAGAAAAAAAAACGTTGGATGCATGTTAGACGCGTGTTGAACGCATAGAGTATACAGAGAAAGCGGCAGAAAAGGACATTTCAACTTGACTCACGTATCATTACCCTCATCCATTCACCCAACGGCCATCATTGACCCAAAAGCACAACTAGCCAGCGATGTTGAGGTCGGTCCCTATTGCGTCATTGGAGCTGGTGTACAAATTGATTCAGGTTCAGTCATAGGGCCACACGTCGTGATTCAAGGCCCTACTCACATTGGCAAAGGTAATCGTTTCTTTCAATTTTCCTCAATAGGAGAAGCCTGCCAAGATAAAAAATACAAAGGAGAACCCACGCGCTTAGTCATGGGGGACAACAACATTGTACGTGAATTTGTAACCTTACAAAGAGGAACCGTACAAGATCGTAGCGAAACCACCATCGGCAACCATAACCTTTTTATGGCATATGTACATATAGCACACGATTGTGTTATTGGTAACCATACTATTTTTGCTAACAACGCAACCATAGCCGGTCATGTCATAGTACAAGATCACGCCATTTTAGGCGGGTTTACAGCCGTGCACCAATTTTGTCAAATCGGGTCTTACAGTATGTCAGGCATGTGCACCGCGATTAACAAAGATGTGCCTGCTTTTGTCTTAGTACAAGGCAATATGGCCAAAGCCAGAGGAATGAACTTCGAAAACATGAGACGCAGAGGCCTAGACCCTAAGCTGATTATGCAGCTGCGTACAGCTTATAAAATTGTCTACAAGCAAGGCATTAGTTTAGAGCAAGCCATTCTTAAACTAAAACAGCTTGAGCCTCGTTCAGCAGAATTACAACTGTTTATTTCCACATTGCAAAGCTCTCAGCGAGGTATTGTCAGATAATATGAACTCTGAACACACCTATGTTCTAGTTGCAGGAGAAATCTCAGGCGACTTATTAGCCGCACAAATCATACAAGCAATTAAGTCTCAGTGCCCACAAGCCAGGTTTTACGGCATTGGTGGTGCAGCCATGCAAGCCGCTGGTTTAGAAGTGTGGTATCCTTTAGAATCTTTATCCGTGATGGGCATCACGGAAGTACTAGCTCAACTACCCCGCTTATTGTTATTACGTAAAGAACTGGCAACCCGCATTGTTGCACTCAACCCTACCGCTTTTATAGGCATAGATGCACCAGATTTTAATTTAGGGCTTGCCAGCAAGGTGAAACACTTAAGCAACATTCCAACAGTGCATGTTGTCAGCCCCAGTGTATGGGCCTGGCGCAGCAAGCGCATACACAACATTAAAAAAACAATAGACATCATGTTAGCATTATTTCCTTTTGAAAAAGCCTTTTATGATGAACATCAAATGCCCTGTCACTGCATTGGACACAGTTTTGCAGACCAAATTCCAGTTCAAGCACAAGATCCAACAACTGCACGCAGCTTATTTGGACTGTCACCAACAGCAAAAATTGTAGCTGTACTGCCAGGTTCCAGGAGAGGTGAACTGAAATATTTAGCACCGGTTTTTATCGCCGCCATGCAACAAATTTCAAACCAATTGCCTGAAGTGCATTTTTTAGTACCGCTGGTCAATACAGCCAGACAACAACAGTTTTTACAAACCCTAAACACACAAAGTGCCAAGCTTAAAGAAAAAGTACATTGTATTGAGGGACAAAGCATCGACGCAATGCGAGCCGCAGATACCGTTCTGTTGGCTTCAGGAACAGCCACTTTAGAAGCAATGTTACTCAAAAAACCCATGGTAGTTGCTTATAAATGGCACCCACTCACACATGCCTTAATTGCACCACGCATTAAAGTACCTTTTGTCTCTCTACCAAACTTATTAGCCGGCAAAGCATTGGTGCCAGAGTTAATACAAAATCAATGTACAGCCACACAAATTACGCCACTGGTACTGCAACAGCTACAAGAAGGCTTATCACAAGAGTGCAATGAAACATTTACCACTATTCACCACTCTTTACGATTAAATGCGGGTCAAAAAGCTGCAGATGCGATTTTGGCCAATTTGGGGTTCGAGGACTAACCGAACGAAAAGTACAAGTTGAACCGCCGTCAAACGGGTTGTTTTATATTAATTTGCGGTATTTCTTGAATACTATATTGCAGTAATACGGTAAATATGCTAGTTTTATGTCTATGAAAGAAGAAATTATCCCTTTGACTGAGCGTGGTACCTTAACCCTGCCGGCTTCTTTTCGTAAGGAGTTGGGGCTTTTAGGTAAGCAGCAGTTGATTGCGCAGATCAATGAGGCCGGAGAAATTGTGTTACGACCTGCGGCGGTGTTTCCAATTGAGATGTATAGCGAAGAGCGTATTGCTGAATTTGCTGAGCAAGATGAGGCACTTGGTGATTTTTTAGATAAAGCGCACTGAGATTCTTTACATGAAGCTTTTTCTTGATGCGAATGTTTTGTTTTCGGCCAGCAATCCTAGCAGTAATATTCACCGATTTATTCAACGGCTCGCTGATACGCATACTTTGGTGACCAGTGATTATGCCCATGAGGAAGCACGTCGTAATATTCGGCGTAAGCGTCCTCAGTGGTATACCAGCTTTTTAGATATTACAACGAAGATAGCCTGTCTGCCGAGTGTGCCTTTACAAGCCGACGTGACGTTGACGGAAAAGGATAGACCCATTCTCGGTGCAGCCATTGCCCATCAATGCGATTATTTATTGACAGGGGATAAGAAGGATTTTGGGCACCTCTATGGTACAACAATCGAGGCCGTCACTGTGATCGATTACCTAGCACTTGCCAAGCGCTTGTTTTCTGAGGATTAAGCAGACTCAATGTTTTCTGTTGCGATTTGGGGTTCGGCTAGTCCTCGAACCCCAATTTATGAAACTTTCAACACGCCCTATATTCAAGGCTGGTTTGTAAACAGGTATAATCGTTGTTAAACACTTTAAAAACTTCATACAGTACGGACACACAATGAAAGTTATTTCACCAATATTGGGCTATACCCTCAAAACGCTGTACCAACCCCTAGAAGTATTTACTAAATACCGTCAACTGGTTCTAAATCCTCACATTCATAATGTTAAAAGCCTCACCAACATCAGCTATGGGCCACACAGCGAACAAGTTCTGGACATATTTCAACCAAAAACAAACGGCCAGGACAAACAAACTGACACGACTAGCCCTGTAGTCATCTACGTTCACGGTGGTAGTTTTGTTGCTGGAGATAAATCTCTGTGCAGTGCCGTTTGCAGAAAAATAGCCAGTTACGGCTACCTAGTCTTTAACATCAACTACAGACTGGCTCCCAAATACACCTACGGTGATCAAGTGCAAGACATTGCTCAGGCAGCTCACTGGATATACCAGCAGGCCGACCGTTACAAAGGTCAAAACGAGCGCTTGTTTCTGATGGGTGATACAACAGGGGCAAACTTAATCAGCACTTACAGCACAGCCCTTGCTCACCCTTATTTACGCAGTGCTTTAGGGCTTAAAACACTGGTGCCAACCAAAACCTTAAAAGGACTGCTTCTCTTATACGGTGTTTACGACTTAGATCATGGCATATTCGCTCATCTGCCGTTGATGCGCTACTGGCATGCTATGTTATTTGGCCAAAGCCATGATGATCTTTACGAAGAGTGGATACCTCTGGCCTCTCCAATTCGTTACCTACACTACCAATTGCCCCCTATTTTTATTGCAGCAGGCGAAGCCGACCCTTTATTCTCACAATCAACTTTACTTGCAAATCGGCTCAAAGACATGGAACACCCTTACGCAACAGCTTTTTTTGATCGTGAACAACACCCCCATAGCCAACATGTACTGTTTAATTTACAATTCAAAAAATGCTCACAAATGATACTCAGCGAATGTCTCATGTTCCTACATTTACAATCACAACTTTTTACTAAAAACCAACAGTCCAACCGTATATTAGAACTCACAACCGCACCCTAGCCTGATTTTTGAACTACAGTAAGCTTAGAAATGATTTTTCTAACTCCTTTCACTTGTTGAGCAAGGTAAATAGCTTGATCTTCAATATCTGTATTGGCAACACTACCATAAAGAGTAACAACCCCATTACGAGTATCAACATTAATATCAAAGGCACTGACATTAGGGTCTTTAACAAATTTAGCATTAATAGCAGCCGTAATACCTGCATCATCTAAGATTTCGCCCACAGAACGTTGATCCTTGCCAACATAATAGCCAGCCGCAGCGCCACCTGCAAGCAAAGCCGGAGCACAGCCAGACATCACAAAAACCACAAAACTCAAGAAAAAAAAGCTTAAACTATGACGCCGGTAAGCTTTCAAATACATTGAATAACTCATTAAAAACAACCCTCACTCTAAAAAATTAGACAAACCGCAAACCGTGCCAGTATAACAAAAGTCCTATAGGTTCATCTATAAGCCAAAGACAATAAAGCAAAAAAGTACTCATTGCAGTTACTATTTTTCGAGTTCAAAGGGCATTTTATAACAATAGTTATATCCATTATTCTTCTTACCCCACTTAAAATAAAAATTAACAGATTTAAAGAATACACTTTAGATAGTAATCAAGCGGATAAGCAAATATAACTTGAGGTAAGTCAATGGCACTTGGTACCGACACATCATATGGTAACACAGGCTTCTCATCATCTGCCTCAATAAATACCAGTACTGCTGTGCATAAAGCACAAGCCGAAGCTGCAGCTACAAGCAGTACAGATACAGATACAGATAGCACAGATGATACAGTCAATGCCGACCAAAAAGAAAATCCTTCCAGACCTAATTTACTAAACGGCCTCCTTGATTTAACACCAACTCAACTAAAAACAAGGCTTAAAGAAATATCAAATGCTGGAGATATTCTCTTTATCTCTGCCAGTGATATCAGCGAAATGAGCCCAGAACAACTGATGATACTAGCACCTTATATGGGTGAAATGACCACAGAACAATTGTTAGCTATTAATGAAGAGCAATTACTGGCTCTGCTATCAGTTGAACACAACGCTGAAAACATTAAAATTGACCCTGATTCAGGTTACGATCAAATTCCACCCGATGCAACATGGGAGGTCAGAGGAGATGAAGTAGTCATATTTGATCAAGACGGTAACGAGATTGGTTCTGGTACTTACACAGGTGAAGGAGTAAGTACTGTCGAAGCGTATAAAGAAGCCCTAGTCGACCTTGAAGAGGCAGTCAGTCAAGTCTCTGAAGAGATAAGAGAAATCTTAGGCATTGGTGATGACGAAATTCCAACCGACGTCGAAGAAGAAGTCCTCAAAAGAACAGCCGAAGGTGAATCTGCAGAAGACATAGCAAACGCTCTACAAAATGACTCTGGCCTCTTCTCACAAATCCAAGATAGCCTTGGTCAGGGGCTAACAACCCTACAGCTGGTTTTTTTGGTCTTTTTGATCATTGCAGAAGCCGATCAAAAAGTGTTAGAAGGCCGTATTAAGATTCTTGAGGGTAAAAACAAAGATCTCGACCGATACAATGATGCTAAAACCCAATTAGAAGCCTTAAAAAGTCAATTTAAGAGCGACGATACAGTTCACGGAAATGAAAGGGTCGAAATCCCTGAAAGCGTAGAGAATCTCCTAATCGAAGTTCAAAACAGCAGACCTGGTGATGCGACCATCTACGACCGTCCCGAAGACGGCGGTTTAGGCATAGAACCCCCTCAAGATGGAGAGCCAACAACCATCACAAAAGCCCAAATAGATGTAGCAATTCAAGCACTACAGAGCGTTCAAGAAAGCATCACTACTGAAAACCAACGAGACAGCATTCGTCTGCAACAAATCCAAGGTGAAGCAAGTGCGGCTTGGACAGGTAGCACCAACGCTCTACGAGCCTGGACCAGTCTACTCAGCGAGATCGCTCGAAATGTTGGCCCCTAAATTTTAATTTAGGACACTTTTTGCGTGAAAAGTTGTTAATATATGCGCTACATATTTATATTGAATTTAGGCCTTTGTATGCTAAACTGCTTTAATGCATTTGATGAATGTGACATGCGCTGTAAAACCTCTAAAATGCAAGCCGCTGCCTGCCCATCCCCATAAGGATTATGCGCCGTTGACATCGATTGATACATTGCCGGATCTAATAACACTTGCTCCACACTGTTAATAATTTTACCACTGTCTGTCCCAACCAACATCACTGTTTTAGCCTCAACTGCCTCAGGGCGCTCAGTGACTTCACGTGTCACTAATACGGGTTTGCCCAGAGCCGGCCCTTCTTCTTGAATTCCTCCTGAGTCCGTCACAATCAAATCACACCGCTGCATCAACCAAACAAAAGCCTCGTATTCTTGTGGACCAATTAAAAAAACATTGTCTAACCTCGAAAGCATTGCACGCACTGGACGCTGCACATTAGGATTCAAATGCACTGGATACACCAAATCCCAATTCGGATGTCGCTGCGCCAAAACCTTAATCGCCGTACACAAATTAATAAAGCCCTGCCCAAAATTTTCTCTACGATGACCTGTGATTAAAATTAGAAATCGACGCGCACTCATAATACGCTCAAACAAATCCAAACCAAACAACTGCTGCCACCGTACAATGGGATACGTAATAACCTTATCACGCACATACAACAAAGCATCAATAACTGTATTGCCTGTTACAAACACCCGACTTTCACTGATATTCTCAGACAACAAACATTGTTTAGCACGCTGCGTCGGTACAAAATGATAATGACTGAGGCCATCGACTAATAAACGATTGGCTTCTTCAGGAAACGGCGCCTGTAAATCCCCCGTACGCAAACCTGCTTCAACATGCCCAATCGGAATATTTTGATAAAAAGCCGCCAAACTTGCCGCCAAACACGTGGTGGTATCACCATGTACTAACACAATATCCGGACAAGCCTCTGACAACACGTCACGCATACCCAACAATACACTAGCTGTCACATCATATAAATCCTGATCGATCGACATCAGATCCAAATCATACTGAGGCTCAATCTCAAACACCGACAACACTTGATCTAACATGTTGCGATGCTGTGCGGTCACACACACCACAGACTCAAAGCAAGACATTTGCTCTAAACCCAACACCAAAGGGGCCATTTTAATTGCCTCTGGTCTGGTACCAAAAACCGTCATGACCTTCAGTGTCATTGAAATATGCCACGTGTATCAATTAATATTTTTTCATGTAAATCTTGTGCTTTTAAACTACGAAATTGCTTATGATCAACTAATACCAACACAATATCCGACTTAGCTATCACAAACTCTGGTGGCTTGAGTTCAAATGCATCATATGTTTGCAAATTAGGCTCAGAGATTAATAACTCCCCCACTCGCTCAGCCTGTAATTGCTTAACAATCTCTAGCGCAGGTGATTCACGCAAATCCCCAACATCCGCTTTAAAAGCCAAACCCAAACAACCAATCACCGGGCGTTTGAATTTATTGGCACTGGCTTTAACTCGCTCTATCACCCAGTATGGCTTGTAATCATTCACCTCTCGAGCTGTTCGAATTAAGCGTGCTTGCTCCTGAGAACGCGCTACGATAAACCAAGGATCAACAGCAATACAATGCCCCCCTACACCAGGCCCTGGCTGCAATATATTGACACGAGGATGACGGTTAGCCAAGCGCAATAACTCCCAAATATTAACCCCCTCTTGATGCGCCACCATGGAAAGTTCATTGGCCAAAGCAATGTTCACATCACGAAAAGTATTTTCTGATAACTTGGCTAACTCTGCTGTAGTCGCATCAGTGGCTAACACTTCCCCACGTACAAAGCTCTTATAAAACTCAATCGCTTTATCAGTGGAAGCTTCATTAATACCTCCAACAATACGATCGTTCTCAACCAATTCTATTAAAATTCGACCCGGCAGAACACGCTCAGGACAATACGCAACATAGATATCTCGACCCACCTCATAATGGGATTCCTGCAAAAACGTCACAACAACCTCTAAAGTGGTTCCAACCGGGCAAGTCGATTCAAGAATCACTATATTACCTGGTTTAAGATAAGGCGTGATACTCAACACAGCCGCCTCAACATAACTTAAATCCGGTTCACGGTTTTCTTTTAAAGGAGTCGGCACTGTCAAAATAAAAACATCAGCCTCGCCAGGCTCAGCCGCCGCTTTTAAACGCCCTGATTGCACCGCCGATTTAACTAAAATATCTAAATCCGGCTCATGAATATGAATATTACCTTCATTAATCGTTTTAACAATGCTAGGGTCAATATCGACACCTTGCACTTCAAACCCTTTCGTTCCCAACAAAGAAGCTGTAGGCAAACCAATGTAACCTAAACCTAGCACACAGACTTTTGTCTCAACAATGTTCATCTCTTCACGGCCCGAGGCAACTTAAGCTTATTGCTCTTAGATTTATTCAACACTGTTGCTAAAATCTCAGTTTCACCGAGATACTCTAGAGACTGCATCAATTCATCCTGTGTCGTTCTACCGTCTTCAACAACTAACAAGACAGAATCAACATACGGAGAAAACGCCATAACATCATCACTACTGAGCAAAGAAGGTAAATCAAAAATAACAATACGCTCAGCATAACGAGATTTTAGCTCCTCAACCAACTGCCCTACTTTTGGAGAGGATAACATCTCAGAAGAGTTGGGCACACTGTCCGAACCTGGCAAAACCACTAGTCCTTCAATACCAGGATTGAACATAATCTCTGGCAAAGGCACATCATTAAATAAATAATCATTCAAACAATACCCAGGACAATACTTAAAATACGTGTGAATAGAAGGGTTCTTTAAATCAAAATCAACCAATAATACTGTATGCTGCACTTCCTGGGCTAAACTGATCGCTAAATTGATAGCCGTCAATGACTTACCCTCTCCTGGGTTGGCACTGACAATACCAAAATTGTTACAATGACGAGCTTTTAAACGTTGCAATACTTGAGTACGCAAAATTTTATACGCACTACTGATTTTATTTGACTCATGCGTATAATGAGTACGCCCTGCAATAATGCGCTCCTCGTTTAACACACGTTCATCAAACACAATTCTGTGTGTTTGTGTATAGCAAATACGCTTATCAGTAGCAGAAAACTGAGCCTCAACAGAACAAGGCTGGTGACCACTAGAACTCCCCTGCTCAAAAGCTTGATGCTGTTGTTCTACCTTAGCACGTTTAAGTGCCTGTTCAACCTGCTCCATGGCTTAAACCCCCAAACGTCTCATCATAACATACCAAAAAGTATCCATAGGCATTACAAACGCATGAAAACACCCTACTATAATCGCAACCCCAACAAACGTTGAAATGGCAGCAGCAGTCACATAACGCCGTTTCTTAAGCATATCTTTTTCAGTTAAAATAAAAGGAACCACAACCACAGGAGATTGCCCAACCGTGCTACCCAAAAAGCTGCGTAAATGCTTATATCCATGTACTTTACCATCAATGGCATCCAACACAAAAGCTAAACCAATCGCACCGATTAGAGCAAACACAAAGCCTACACATAAAATCACCAAACGATTCGGTTTAACTGGTTTTTCCGGCAACAATGGAGGTTCAATCAGAGTAAAACGCTCGCCTTTACGCTCTACTTCTAAAGATTCTGCCAGGTTAGCTTCCATTTGCTTGGCTTTAATTTCACGGTATTTTAAGATCGCATGATCATAGTCACGAGTTAAACGCTTGTATTCACGCTCAATTTGTGGGGTTTTAAGCAAACGATTTTCTAAATCTTCTAATTTACTTTGCAACTCATCACGTTTTTGGCGCAAAGAATAATGTTCAGACTCAGCGGCCCTTAATTGCGCGGCCAGCTGAATATACGCCGGATTGTCAGAGTGTAACTTTCTAATCAATGACTGATTTACACTGCGTTGTTGTGCTTGTTGATAAACCAACTCAAGTTCAGCGACGGTTCTTTCTAAACGCAACACATCAGGATGGCTTTTTGAGTATTTTTGTCGAGCCAGTGCCAACTCACTGCTTGTGGCCATCAGCTGTGTACGAATCTCTTCAGTAGAGTCTTGCACTGGCTCCGTACCTGGCTCTTTACCCAATTCTAAACGCAAGGCTGCGATTTCTTTCTTCAACTTTCGAATATCCGGGTGATCTGGTAAATACACTGAAGAACGCTTCACATATTCAGCTTCTAACACCTTAAGACGCCCGGCAGTACCTAAAACACGTTCACCGGTTTGAGAAATCACCGTGGCACTTGGACTCATTTGTGCCAATTCCGATTCAAGATAAATTTTACGTTCGTCCAAAGACCTTAAGCTTCGATCCACTTCAAACAACTCTCGTTCTGTACGATCCATTAAGGTCATATTCAGCTGTGACAATTCAGGCAAACGGGTCACATTTTTTTGCTTAAAGTCGGCTAACTGGCGCTCTAGGTCAGCTATCATTTGCTCCAATTTTTTAGCTTCTTCCTTTAAAAAAATCGAAGTCTCTTCTGTCATGCGTACACGTGTCTTTAAGTTTTCATTCAAAAATAAGGTAGTTAATTCATTCGCAACTTTTTGTGCTCGCTGCGGGTTGAGGCTTTCATAAGCCAAGCCAAAAGCAATGGTTGCTTGTGTGGGGCGACCACTTCTTG
The DNA here is from genome assembly GCA_028281605.1 of Pseudomonadales bacterium. Classification (GTDB taxonomy): domain Bacteria; phylum Pseudomonadota; class Gammaproteobacteria; order Pseudomonadales; family JANQJO01; genus JANQJO01. Next base: position 15,946 of record JANQJO010000060.1, on the reverse strand, counting down.
GATCCACCACTTCAGCACTGATGGTATCCATAACAACATCCTCACGCATGTCTTCAATCACCACTTCTCGCGGTTCTTTTTTTCTTGCCTTACTGTACAAATCGTATTTTTCAACAATCGACCACAAATTGGCACTGGTCATCACACGTTGACTGATCATTTGGATACGCTGATCGGCATAACTGGTGATGGTGGAACGCACAAGATCTTGAGGAATTTCTTGCTGCTCAATTAAAATCGTACTTGAAGAGCGATAAATAGGAGGTAAACCAAAGGCTAAAATCACTGTCAAGAGCACGATCATCAAGCCTGTCAATATCATTTGTGCTTTACGCCTTGACATCACCTCTAACGTTTCACGAAAACTTCTTTGCGTATAACCTGCTGTGTCTTCTTCATACATAACGCTTGACCCTCATCGTGCTATGGATTGCTGCAAACCGGTATAACGCAGTGAAAGCAGCACGCGCGTTGAATCGGTACTTTCATTATCATCATACTGCTGGGCGTTGACTCGCACACTGCTGTGCAAAGACCAAACCGGGCTGAAATGCCAATTCAAACCCACATCAAACGCTTCATACTGCCGCTGTTCTTCCCTTAGAGCAGTAACAAAATCCTGTAAGAATCTATTTTCAAACCACCTAAAAGAACATTGCAAAGACAAGCCAGAAGATAAATCGTACCTATAGCGACCAACGACCTCATCCCTTTCTGACAAAGTTCCAGCACTGCTGGGTATGATCGAACGCATCGCCGTTGCCGTCAACTGACTCTTTGCAAATACTTGTTTGGCACTCACACTCAGAGTTTCCCCTCGGTCCTCTGTTGTGAGCGCCTGGCCGCTTAAATTAAACGTAAAGTCCGTCTCACGCATCCCTATCTGCACATTAAAAGACAAGAAAGGCGTATAGTAATGAGTATAACCAAGATGCACACCTTGCGTCTGAGAACGATTAGCAATAAAGAAGCTGGCAACAGAACCGACGTCGTATTCAGACCAAAAAACACCAGCATAAATCGTATTAATTGCTCTTGCTGCACCACCTCTTTGTTGCTCCCAAACCACACCCAACTGATCGTAGTGATAGTCAAACAATCCGTTTAACTCACCTTCGTCATACTCGGTACGTTGATTTGATGCACTGATTCTGAGCGTGTTGTTCTGAGAAACAAGATAGTCCCAAGCAGGTCTTACAGTCAATCGTGTCACTGGAATTCTGACCTGCAATTGACCGGTATCAAACAATTCACTGGTGCGTGTGCTTTCATCGGCATAAGACAAGTCTATGCGAAACTCAGAACGCAAGGTATTGATGCGACTTTTCACATCTAAATAACCATCGTCTCGATCCAGGGCCAACGCATCATCACTGTAATCACTCGAACGAAAACGAGGTGACAGCTGCAACATACGACTTTGATCACGCACGCCTACGTTAAAGCCTGCTTGAGTCACCGCAGAGCTTGTCTCTGTAATCAGAGTATTACTGAGCAAAGGGTTGTCATTATACTCTGTTGCTACACTAAAATGGGGTTGCCAATACCACTGTGAAGCCAATACCGATTGAGCCTTGACCATTACCATCCATCCAATCAAGCGCAAATACATCATCCCTGATCCAGATCTGTTTTTAAGGCACAATTATGACATCACCCCCCCGCAGGACAATATTTTGCTTTAGCTTTTTACCGTGCATGACATCGTTATAATCAAATTTAAAAGCTACTTGCTCACCAGAATCACGGCGACGAATAATACGAATATGGCTACTTTTTGCAAACGGTGCCAAGCCTCCTGCCATACTTAATGATTGTAAAACATCCGTATTACGCGTCATCATAAACTCACCCGGGCGTTTCACTTGGCCAATGACAAACACTTTATTACCCAAGGCTTGTGCGACCATCACTGTCACTGACGCATCGGCTATAAAACGACTGATTTTCTTCTCCAATTCTCGGGTCAATTGACCGGCAGATTTACCCCGCGCATCAACCTTACCAATCAAAGGAAAAGCAAAACGGCCATCGGGCTGTATCAACACATCACTTTGTAAATCTTGCTCCTTCCAAACGGAAATACGCAGAACATCCCCCGGCTGAACAAGATACTCCGTCGAACCTAGGCTAAGCGCCTGCTTCACTTTGGTTTGAGTGGATTCTGCTAATGTAGCGCTTGCAAACATCATCAAGCTTGTTAATACAATAAAAACTTGTCTCATACAATCTTAAACACCTTAAATCTTTTGCATTTGCTCTAAGAGTTGATGAGCATGCTCAGCATTCATTGCAGATAACCCACCTACCGCAAGGGCTTTGCTCAGCTGTGTTTTTGCTGCAACAAGGTCTCCTTTGGCATGTTGCACAACCCCTAAATGATAATGAACGCTAGGTTCATCCTTCAATTGTTCAGCTGCGCGACTGAGCAAGGACAGTGCCTGATCTAACTCGCCCAAACGATAATATACCCAAGCAGCGGTGTCTTGAAACATCGGTAAATCGCTTGCTGCTAACCGCACCACCAACTCTTTGGCCCTCATTAAATCCGCTGAACTGGGATTAGAGCGCTTTGCATCGGCCAATAACATGGCCAAATTATTGGCAGCAACATCAAAATCAGGATAACGTGTGACTAAGCGCTCATAGGCTGCAATAGCTGCATCGTATTGCTGTTGCTGCTGATGCAGCAAAGCCATACGAAAACCTAAGTGTTTATCTTCAGTGCTGTTGAGTCCGCGCTGATAAGCCACAATAGCCTCGCTCGGCTTTTTTTGACTTTCATAACACAAACCAAGATTGCCGTAAGGCGTGGCCCACTGGGGTTTGAGTTTAATGGCTTGCTCTAAAGAGACTATCGCCTGATTAAAACGCTTCAAAGCCATAAAGACCTCCGCTTGCAAATTATGCAGTGCTGCATCGTTAGGCGCTTTAGCAAGCGCTTGCTGCAACAACTGTTCTGCTTGTTGCATTTGCTGCTCTCGCACCAACAGCTTTGCAAAGGGTTTTAACACAGGAATTGAAGTGGGCATATGCACCAGTGCAGCTTGATACGCTTTAATAGCCGCCGAAACATCACCTTGTGCGTGCAAGATGGTTGCTTGCATCAAACTGGCCTCTGCTGTATCAGTATCAGTCATCGCAAGATTTTTGAAACGTTCCACTAGTCCATGCGCCTGCTTAAAGTTTTTATCAACCACAGCCACCTGTAGGGCTGCTTTTATCAAGTGCTTATCATCTGGGTTATGATTCAGTCCCTTTTTGAGCGTATTCATAGCCGTTTGTAATTGACCCTGCCCACTTTCAATCTGCGCCAATAATAAGCTGGTTTGGCTATCGTGGGGGGCAAAAGACAGGGCTCTTTTCAGCACATCCTTTGCCAACACTTTTTCTTGCTTAAGCAGATACGCTTTGGCTAATTGTTTATAAGCAGGCAAGGCATCAGGCTGCTGCTTAAGCAACAAACGTAAATCAGAAACAGCACCATCAGCATCAGACTGCTGAAGTTTCAATTCACTGCGTAAAAACAAGGCTTCTGTGTGGTTACGACTCTCTTCCAATACCTGTGTTAATAAATCTTGGGCCTGCGCCACTTGTTTTTGCTTAAACATCAGCTTAGCCAACTTGACTCGTGCCTCGAGCGGTACATCAGGGTTTTCATGATCAAACAAAGATTCCAATGTTTGCTGTGCACGTGATGTTAAATGTTGACGCTCATACACCTCGGCAAGTGCAAATTTTAAGAGGTATTCTTGAGAAGTTTGTTTTGCAATAAAAGCCTGTAAGGTTTGCAAAGCTTGCTGTTCACCTTCATGTCGAGCGATAAATTGAACCAAAGCCAATTTTAAAGGCTCATTGGCTGGGCTTTGCTCAATGGCTTGCCTCAATTCAGCTTCCGCTTGTTCAAACCGTTCTAACTGCTCCAAGTATTGCACTAAGATCAATCTTGGCTTAGCTCGTTTAGGTTCAAGTTCAATGATTCTACGCAAGGTCGCTACAGCTTCCACAGGACGATTATTTTTTATATAAACATCGGCCAACATCAATGTTTGAGGCAAATCGTTAGGCGTGTGTTTTAAACCGATCAAAAGGGTTTCGACCGCTTGCTCAGGTTGCTGCTGTTGCATATAGAGAGAAGCCAACACAAGACGAGCTTGTTCATCGGTCGGCTCCCGCCCAAGTACTGCCGTCAAGCCCTGCTTAGCAGAGACAAAATCCCCCTGGCGCAACTGCACTGCTGCACGCAGAACTGTCGCTCGCAATTGCTCAGGCTCACGCGCAAGTACAGCTTCTGCTTGCTCTAAAGCTTTAGTTAAATTTCCATTTAAGAGATAAAGTTCAGACAATTTCAGTCTAGCTGGCTGATGCTCTGGAGATAATTCAAGCACTTTTGAATAATTAGCAAACGCTTGTGGCCAATTTTTGGTGGCTGCTTCTATCTCTCCCATTAAAAACCGAGCATCAGCGTGATTGGGATCAATTTGCAAGGCATTTTTAACTTCCAATCGAGCTTTAATATAATCGCCCACATCAAATTGAGTTTGTGCCTTATTAAGATACTTTTCTCTGCGATCTTCAGCCCCACCACAGGCAAACAATAAACAACAAAGTATGACATTGATAAGAACTCCTGCTAAAGCCCTCATTTTTTCAGCACACATGATGATCCCTATCACTCCCTTACTACCAGCCTTAATTATATTGCTTTAATTAGCAAAAAATTCCCTAATTTATACTAAGCCTACGAATTTATAAGCGGCAATTACTGTAGCATGGCGCCACATAAGAAAACAAGCACAGACGTCACAAACTCATCTAACTCATAGAGTTCTTCATATCGTTGATAAATAACCCAACCATCTGGTAAGATTAAATACAGAAAAAACACATAAAAGCCATTAGTCAACTTATTTTGTTCTAGAAAACAAAACAATGGCAGTATAAAGCAAAGGGTAGCCACAATAACGATGCTAAGACTTTTCCAATCCCCAAGGGCCACAACATATGACCCTGATCAAACAAGTAAACTCAATTGTTCAAAGATCATTAAACAGATCAAATCATTCACAGATCATCTCATACAACAGATAAAAAAACGCCACCCCTATTATAGATCTCTTTTATCACACACAGGATTTAACGGACTACAATCCATAGAAACATCAAGATCACTAACCCCAACCTCATCCAATGAAAGTTTCTATTCATGCAATTTCAAACCTAGAGGATTATCTGAAATTACTCCAGATGATTCTCATTATCTGGATAAAGACAAATTTAACCAATGGTTAGTCCAAACAGGCTTAAATAATTTTAAACCAAACAATAAAGGTAATACGCTTGCTCATCATATCATCACAGTCGAAAGCTTAATCAAAAGCTTTTTATTTCTTTTATCAAAAAACAACATTTTAGCAAATAATACTACACCACAATTAACGGCCAAGATCTTTGTCAGCAACTTAGCACAACATATTGATTTAACAAAAACCAATACAGCCGGAGAAACACCTTTGATGCACTTTACCCTAAAAGTTTTAGAAAATAAGATAGCAACAGAAAATCCACCGCATTTATTCTACAGCTATTTTATGGCAGAAGTAGCAATAATCTTGCAAAAACAAGAACAAGACATCAAGCTCTTTGGTTTAACCCCTCAACAAATCATGTTCGCAACCAATCCCGATGTAGAAAACCATATAACTCTACAAAAAGAGAAAGATATTAAAGAACAAATTAAAAATAACTCAGAAAGTATTGCTCAAATCTCTTCCAACTACAGCAATGTAACCGCTTGACAATTAATTTTAATATGAGCGAAAAAGACCTCACATCACTACTTTTCGATAACAGTTACACATCGCTCTTACCTGCTGATACCCAAACTCAAAACTTCAGCAGGCACGTTAAAAATTGCTGCTACTCTTTTGCAACACCAAGCAAACCACCCAAACCTCATTTAATCGCTTATGCTCAAGAAGTCGCGCAAGTATTAGAACTATCTACTGAAACATGCGAGTCTTCTGATTTTCTCGAAGTTTTTTCAGGTAACCGCCTACTGTCTGGAATGCACCCTTACGCCTCTTGCTATGGAGGTCATCAATTTGGCCATTGGGCTGGACAACTGGGTGATGGTCGCGCCATCAATCTCGGAGAAATTTTAAATACAAAAGGAGAGCGCTGGACATTACAACTCAAAGGCGCGGGCCCAACACCTTACTCACGTAAAGCTGATGGCTTTGCAGTGCTACGCTCATCTGTACGGGAGTTTCTCTGCAGTGAAGCCATGTACCACTTAGGTATACCCACAACACGTGCTTTAAGCCTAATCAGCACAGGCCAACCCGTCATACGTGATATGTTTTATGACGGCCACCCCAAAGCTGAACCAGGCGCTATTGTCTGTCGAGTGGCACCCTCTTTTACCCGTTTCGGCCATTTCCAAATACTAACAGCTCGCGACGAAATTGATTTGCTCAAACGTCACGTCGATTACACCATCACAACCGACTTTCCCCACTTAGGCCCACCTTCAAAATCTGTATACCTCAAGTGGTTTGAAGAAATTTGCACAAAAACCGCAGAAATGATTGTACACTGGATGCGAGTTGGTTTTGTCCACGGCGTGATGAACACAGACAATATGTCTGTTTTAGGGCTTACCATCGATTACGGCCCTTACGGCTGGCTCGAAAATTATGACCCTCACTGGACACCTAATACCACCGATAATGAGAACCGCCGTTACTGCTTTGGCAATCAGCCACACATTGCACTGTGGAATCTCAATCAGCTCGCCAACGCCTTGTCACCTCTATTTAAAACCCACGAGCCTCTGCAAGAAACATTGACACACTATGCATCACACTTCAAACATAGTTGGCAACAAATGATGGTAAACAAACTGGGACTTCTCACTTTTAACCCCAAAACAGATTCCACACTCCTTTCCGAATTACTCACATTATTGCAATCAGCTGAAATTGATATGACACTGTTTTTTCGCAATCTTGCTCAACTGACAATAAGTGATCAAAGCCCAATAGAGTCTATCAATAATACTCACCTAATCGAACCCTTCAAAGGTACATTTTACCAAACCTCACAACTAAACTCTAAAGTGACAAAAACTTTGGAACAATGGCTACACCGATACTTACAACGTATACGTCAGGACAATCAATCCAATAACAGCCGACGACAACAAATGAATGCCGTTAACCCTAAATACGTTTTGCGTAACTACTTAGCACAACTGGCCATCGATAAAGCCGAGCAAAATGATTACACTATGATTAAAGATTTATTGGACGTCCTACGCCAACCTTATGCAGAACAAGCAGGCAAAGAACATTATGCTGAAAAAAGGCCTGAATGGGCTCGCCATCGCGCCGGTTGTTCAATGCTGTCTTGCAGCTCTTAAAATTACAGCTATATCATAAGAATGTAGAAAATAACATACCGAGCGCTATAGCACATCATTTACATTAAATTGAAATAGAACACTTCTTTTGTACATGTAATTGACGGCTTGTGGATGCCACCCGCCTAAGATACCATGGTCTCAACTTCTTAGGTAAGGCACAGGAAATAATCTGCCCATTTTGAACGGATGCATGTACGGTTACCCTTACTCCAGAGTATGAGGCCAGCAATCCAAATTCATTGGGCTATATCCATATGCTAACAGCTTATTTGCCATTAAGACTGATCCACTGCTAGAGTAACACTTGAGCGCATCCATAAGAAACAGTATGATGGGCCTACAATCCAATAACCCATACAACCATAGGCCAATCACAGCCAAATACAAAAACATTGTAACAAACAACTGAAACTGAATATGTATATCTATAACAAGTGCGATCAAAAAATAATCGATGAGCGTGTTGCCCAATTTAGAGATCAAACACAACGCTATCTAAACGGCCAACTGTCAGAACAAGAGTTTCTACCCCTAAGGCTACAAAATGGGCTGTACATTCAAAGACACGCCCCCATGCTGCGAGTTGCCATTCCCTATGGCTTATTAAACTCTACACAACTCCGTATGCTGGGTACAATCGCGCAAAAATATGACAAGAACTATGGTCATTTCAGCACACGGCAAAATATCCAGTTTAATTGGCCTAAACTAGAACAAGTCCCTAACATACTAGCTGACCTAGCAACCGTGCAAATGCACGCCATCCAAACCAGTGGCAACTGTATACGAAACGTAACAACCGATGAATTTGCAGGCGTCACGCCAGACGAAATTGAAGACCCTCGCCCTTACTGTGAAATTATACGCCAATGGTCAACCTTTCATCCAGAGTTCGCTTATTTACCGAGAAAGTTCAAAATTGCGGTTAACGGTCATGCCAGCACCGATCGTGCCGCAGTAAAAGTGCATGACATTGGCCTCAACTTGGTACGCAACGAACAAGGCGAAGTGGGTTTCGAAGTCCTAGTCGGTGGAGGCCTGGGCCGGACACCTTTAATCGGGCAAACAGTGCGTGTTTTTTTACCAAAGTCAGACTTGCTTTCTTATCTCGAGGCTATACTCAGAGTCTACAATCGCTACGGTCGGCGTGACAACAAATACAAAGCCCGTATCAAAATATTAGTCAAAGCCATGGGCATTGAAGCCTTTCGAGAAAAAGTGGAACAACAATGGCGGGACTTCAAAAATAGCAACAAACGTCTCACTCCTGAAACCATTGAACACATGCAAGCTTTTTTCAACACAACTCAATATGAAAACATTGACGATACAAAACAACAAGCCGAAGACAAAGCCTTAGCCACACAAAAAGAAAACCATGCGGGCTTTACCCACTGGCTTAAGACCAATACTCATCCCCACAAAACACCGGGATATCACTGTGTGATTTTATCTTTAAAAATGACAGGACACGCTCCGGGAGATATCAGTGGAGATCATATGTTGGCTGTGGCCGATCTGGCCGATCAATACAGCCTGGGCGAAATCAGGGTTTCTCATCGGCAAAACCTGGTTTTAGCTCACGTTAGAACCCTACACCTGTTTGAGGTCTGGGAAAAACTAAAAGCTCTAGGTTTCGCGACAGCCAATATTGGCCGACTCACCGATATGATTTGTTGTCCTGGTGGTGACTTTTGCGCCTTAGCTAACGCAAAATCCATTCCTGTGGCTGAAGACATTCAGCGACACTTTGACAAACTGGATTACTTACACGATTTAGGCCCCATCGACTTAAACATTTCAGGTTGTATGAACGCCTGCGGACACCACCATGTAGGCAATATTGGCATTTTAGGTGTAGATAAAAAAGGCCGTGAGTACTATCAAATCTTACTCGCAGGTTCCTCCTACCAAGACGCCAACATTGGTAAAATTCTAGGCCCATCGTTTGAGCGTAATGAAGTTGTCGATGTTATCGATAAAATTATCAAACTCTACGTTCAATTGCGCGTGGCCGATGAATCCTTCGCTGAAGTGCTCTTACGCATTGGCATTGAGCCCTTCCGAGAAGCCATTTACAAATCTAATGATGAAAAATAACCCTAAAGCTATGCAAACAAACCTCATTAAAGACCACACAATTGTTCAGGATCACTGGATCACATTAACGGCTGACAACCCTATTCACCAAGCCGATCAAAAACACATTATTGTACCACTGGATCTATGGAAAGCCCAAAAAAGCGAGTTAATACAGTCAGAAAAAACATTAGGACTGTTGATACCCAACACCACAGAGCTGACTGAAGTGGCCGATGCCTTTACCGTGGTTAAACTGATTGCAATTGATTTTCCAGTCTTTACAGACGGTCGAGGCTACTCACTTGCTCGCATCATACGAGAAGCAGGTTATAAGCAAGAACTGCGCGCAGTAGGAGATATCTTAAAAGACCAATTGTTTTATTTATCTCGCAGTGGTTTTAATGCTTTTGAACTGCGATCAGATCAAAATATAGAAATAGCAATCAAGGGTTTATCAGACTTTAGCATAAGCTATCAATAAAAACGAATCTTGCGACAGTTTAGTTGTGACTCAAACTATGCGTATCATTAGTTCAAAACTTGATACCCTCGACCTCGTAAACAGTTTTTTACCACTTTAGATTTTTCTGCTGTGGCTTTGCTGCCTTTTTTGGCTCCTCTTGATACAGCACCAGCACCAGCGGCTTTTTTAGCGGTGTCGCTGTTACCGACGGCAGCTCCAATCAGTCCACCGATAAGGGCACCGCCTACCACTCCTTTAGTGATATCTTTACCAGTATGTACTTGTTGTGCATACTGTTGGCACTCTTTTAAATCAGTCTGATACTGGTCCATGTTGATATTTTTTGTATCAACGATAATGCGCTGTTTGTGCACGCAAGCATTTAAAGTGAGTAAAATGACTAAGCAGGATAACCTGTAAAAATACATGAACTTGTACTCCATTACTGTACCTTAAAATACTACAGGCGTAAGACTATACTTTTAAATTACTGTTTTGGCAACATAGGGTAAAAGAGTCAAGATAGTTGTGTTAGATGAGTCAGTGCTGTAAATACGCGCTCTGGTTTAATCAGATTCATGACTTTAGGGTGATGCACTCTTTGATGCCAGTGAACCTCATTAATGGACTTACGTAGGTATTTTTCTACAGCTTCAGGGTATGCATCAATAACCTCAATGGCCTGACCGTAGGGGCCACTCAAAGCAGGTCGAGCGACCGCATATAAACCAACCACAGGCGTACCTAAAGCGCAAGCCAAATGAATAGGGCCTGTATCAGGAGCAATCAAGCACTTGACTCTTTGGTATAAAGCAGCCAATTCTAGCAAAGAACTTTGACCGACCAAATTAAGTAGGCGTTTAGGGTTGAGGATGCTCTGTTGAATGCGCTCAGCCAAACTCAGCTCCACCGGATTTAAGCCCCCAGTTAAAACAACGTTGTAATGCGTCTGACGATGAATGGTGTTGATTAACTGTATTTGGTATTCCAATGGCCAGGTTCGTTCCGATTTCGAAGCAGCAGGGTTAATGGCAATCCAATTGGTGTTTTCACTGAGTCGCTTACCAGCCCAAGTTTGTGCACCTGTAGGAACATGGATAGGCCAGCGTAAGGGTAGGTCAATGTTAACCTCTAGAGCCTTGGCAAATTGCAGAAACCCCTCAAATAAATGGTTGTCTTGATAGTCTATTTGTTGATCAACAAATAAGCGGTGGCCGTCGCGACCGCGTTTATCGTCAAAGCCAATTTTTAAGTCGGCTTTGATGAGAGGATAAATGAGGTTAGTTCTAAAACTGGCTTGCATACACAGGGCTGCATCAAAATGTTTGTCCTTGAGTTGATTGCGCGTGTGCCAATAGTCTTTGAGGCGCTGTGGTTTGGTGATATTGAGCCAATGAATTCCTTTGATATCTTTAAACAAAGTAGTAAACACAGGGTGTGTTAACCAGGTAATAGACCAATCTGGCTGAGCTCGTGCGATCAGATCAACCACACAAGAGCATAAAATTACATCACCCAAGGCTGAAAAACGTACAATACAAAGCTTTTTCATGGTACGACCTATTTAAAATACCCTTTTGGTTTGCATCTTTTGTTCGAAACACGTTAGAGTACAGCTTAGGAGTTGGCTGAGCAATCGCTCTTTTGCCAATTTATTAATTGCGCCTTAAGAGAGGAAAGTCCGGGCTCCATAGGACGAGATGCCAGGTAATTCCTGGGGAGCGTGAGCTTACGGAAAGTGCCGCAGAAAAGAAACCGCCTGGCTCGTAAGCTAGGTAAGGGTGAAAAGGTGTGGTAAGAGCACACCGCACGGGTGGTAACACGCCGTGGCAGGGTAAACCCCATCTGGAGCAAGACCAAATAGGACCCTTTAAAACGTGGTCCGCGTTGGGGTCGGGTAGGTCGCTTGAGGCGTGTGGTGACACACGCCCTAGATAAATGGTTGTTCTTGACAGAACCCGGCTTATAGGCCAACTCCATTTTGTAATTGCTGTTGTATAAACTCTACAATATTCTGTATGGGAATATCTGCTTTTTCTTGTGTTTTTCGGTTTTTATATTCTATAACCTCACGCCCTAAACTTTTTTCACCAATGATTAATTGATGAGGAATGCCGATCAGCTCTATATCCGTGAATTTAACACCAGGCCTCTCTGGTCGGTCATCAAGTAAGGTGTCAATTCCTAGTGCAATAAATTGATTATAAAGAGATTCTGTAGTCGACTTGACCTGTTTGGATTTTTCATAGTTTAAGGGAATTATACCTACAGTAAATGGGGCAATAGCGTCAGGCCAAATAATGCCGGTTTCATCATGGTGTTGCTCTATGGTGGCAGCCACAATACGGCTGATGCCAATACCATAACAACCCATTTCCAATGTTGTAGCCTTACCTTGCTCATTTAAGACTGTGGCCTTGAGTGCTTGACTGTATTTGTTACCTAATTGAAAAATATGTCCGACTTCAATACCACGTTTGATTTGTAGTGTGCCATGACCGTCAGGTGATGGATCACCTGTGATAACTTTGCGTAAGTCGTGAGTCCCGTGAGTAGGGCAGTCGCGACCCCAGTTGGCGCCAGTGAAATGCAGATTTTTTTTATTAGCGCCACAAATGAAATCAACCAAGGTGCCGGCACTGTGATCAACTAAAATGGGTAGGTTGATATCGATAGGGCCTAAATAACCGGCAGGTAATTGGGTTTCTGTCGCCAGTGTTTGTGTGTTGACAAATTGTAAGGGAGCTTGCACCCAAGGATGTTTTTCCGCTTTTATGGGGTTAAGTTCATGATCCCCACGCAAACATATCGCGATATAAGCACTGTCAGCTTCAGGAGTGGCTTTAACAATGAGTGTTTTTAGTATTTTCTCTGCGGGCTCTTTGAGTTGCTCGCATAAGTCTTCAATACTTTGTATGTTAGGGGTGTCTATCTCGGTTAAGTTTTGTTTGGGAGTAGAGTGTTCAATATCTGGCATCACAGCTTCGGCCAATTCAACATTAGCCGCATAATTACTTTCATTACTAAAAGCGATACTGTCTTCACCAGATTCAGCAAGCACGTGAAATTCGTGAGAGGCATATCCACCGATTGAACCCGTGTCAGCGAGTACAGGTCGAAAATCCAAACCAATACGTTCGAAAATTCTACAATAGGTTTGATGCATAATTTTATACGTTTGTGCCAGACAGTCGGTGTCCAGATGAAAAGAATAAGCATCCTTCATGATAAACTCGCGTGCTCGCATCACCCCAAACCTGGGTCTGATTTCATCACGGAATTTAGTTTGTATTTGATAAAGGTTTAAAGGCAACTGTTTGTAGCTTTGGATTTCACGACGAATAAGATCGGTTATCACCTCTTCATGAGTTGGACCTAAGCAAAAAGGCCTTTCATGGCGATCTTGTAGACGCAACAGTTCAGGGCCGTACTGTTCAAGCCGGGAGGATTCTTGCCAAAGCTCACTCGGTTGTACAATTGGCATCAGTACCTCTAGAGCGCCCGAGAGGTCCATTTCTTTACGAACGATGGCTTCGACTTTGCGTAGTACTCGTAACCCTAATGGCATCCAGTTATATAAACCGGAAGCGAGTTGACGTATCATGCCGCTGCGTATCATTAATTGATGGCTAATGGTTTCAGCTTCGGTGGGTTTGCCACGTTGTGTGCCTAGGAGGTATTCACTTGTTCTCATTTTTTGTCTCCTTGTGTATTTTTTAGATGATTCCTTTGGATGTCGGCTGTATATTATAAGCTGAGTGTCAAAATACTGTAAGCAAGGAACAATTATTTTAATATAAACTATATAAGGGCGCAGCTTAAGGTAAGGAACGTGCATGAAATAACGTTAACATTTGTCGCCCCTGAACTCGCTATGCTCAAACATACATTCGCTCTAAATGTTAACGTTATTTCATGCACGTTCCTAAATGAAAACAATTGTTCTAGTCATATGAATCCTGTATTTGGTATTCGTTCTACATAAAGCTTTACAGATCTCTTTAGTCTTTACTATATATCTCTTTTAAATTATACAACTGAAATGTGGTTTAAATATGAGAAACTTACCAGCATGGCTGACAGTTGTTCTTATTTTGTTCAGCGAAAGTGTTAAGAGTGAATATAAAGTATATGATAAAAGCCGTAATGTTGTATTAAGTTCGACAGGTTCATCTGCAACCACTTTAAATGAGCTTGTGATTATCGTAAATGGGCATGAATTACCAAAATCTTTATTGGGCGTGCCTGTAGATCAACTCAGGGTATTTGCTTTTATTGATACTCAACTGAAACCGATTACGTTTCAAATAGATGAATTGAATGAGTCTGGTTTAGTATATTGTGGGACAGGATCATTTCAAGCAAAGCCTCGACGCTTGGGTTTCTTGGATAAGCATGATGAATTATTGTTGATGCTCAGTGATGTTGGTGTAAAAGCATTGACAGCACAGTTTTTGCAATCCAATGAGCCTGATATACCATCAGATTTGATTGAAATGGTGATTCATATTGAGCAGCAAGCTTATCGTGTTTATTTAACGACAGTTTCTTCTGGCAACATTGATGATAGTACTGACAATGGCGTAAAAGATTATGTTGCTTTTGACCCGGTCTCTGGTACTGTTTTCTCCAAAAACTTTCGTTTAGATTACAATATTGATGATTACAGTGATATAGAAAGTTTCCAGATTATTCAAAAAAATCAGCAGTTGAGTGAAAACTTGTTGGTTGACTATCGTTTTGAGATACAAACGGGTATTTTAACGAATTTACTTAGGGTGAAAGTTAACAGCCAAAAACACATTACTGCTAAATTGTTAGGTTATAAGGATGGACCCATTCGGGTATCTTTGCTATTGGAGGTTGTTTTGCGTTGGGGAGGCATGGTGTTATATAAAGATTTAATTGTTGTTGATCACTATAAAAACTCGGTTAAAATTCCTGCACGTTCAACTGCTTTGCGCTATCGTACTTTGAATTTTTTTGCTCATTTGCTGAAGGAACCTGAAATACAATTTATCGGTAAGTTTTCTAATATTATAGGTACAAAAGTGACAATCGATATGGCTAACTCGAAGGCCATGATTATAGATGTGGATGGTAAGAGTAGCGAAGGTGAGGGATTATTGGATAATTTAGCGTTTAATGCTCGTTGGGCTTGGATAGAAGGCCCTAGCAATTGGAGAATCTTTTTTAATAATACAATGCCAGTTGCTGAAGATGGTTTGATCATTCATTATTTGTCCGGTATGGATTTTTCTTTTTATTATGATGAATTGGATGAACATGAGCAATCAACTGTAGGGATGACTGTAAAAGGTTTACCAACAGAAGGTATTGTCTTGCTTGGGGAGATATCAAAAATACCTTTAAAGGAAATTGATAATTTTCAGCAATTGGTGAACGCTGTGATTGAATTGGATGTAGATAAAAAATTAAAAAAGTTTGATAAGCTCAATCGCAGGATAATGACCGAAGTATTGACACATACTGGTTATGAAAACCCAGTTAAACTCACCAAAATGCTGATCAAAGATTTGGATAGAATGAATTTAAGCATTCATGATAGGACTGACTTTTATGATCTTATTTTGGAAATATCTGATTCTTTTGATTCAGTAGAAGAAATGACGCTAGGGGAAATAGCTTTGCGTTTGAATGAGGGAGCAAAAGCAAGAAAGCTTCCTTTGGAGCAAATCTCTTTGGATTTTATTGAAAACAGTTTATGGTTTTTCAGTCAAGAAGATTTGCTACCTACTACTTTATTTGGCATGATTAATAATATACCTAGACGAGACTATCGATTTATGCATTAAGAATGCCTCTCACCAAAATTTATTTCGGAGTATGTAATTTAAATTGTGTAAATGCAGATTTTCAGAATACCCAATCATGTAAAAAAATGCAAATTTTTTTCATTTAAAATTGTTGTGGGCATTCAGAATAGTTTGTTGGGGCTCGCTGCCCCAAACCCC
>JANQJO010000051.1 GCA_028281605.1 Pseudomonadales bacterium | reverse complement strand
CACACGCGTTAACGCAGCTGTTAATGTTGTTTTACCATGATCTACATGGCCTATCGTACCTACGTTGACGTGTGGTTTCGTTCTTTCAAATTTTTCCTTTGCCACAATACCATCCTCATTATGATAAAAGTGATGTTTAGATTAGTTCTTAATAACAGCCTCAGTCACATGCTGAGGTGCTTGCGTGTACTCATCAAACTCCATTGAAAATGTTGCCCTACCCTGAGTCATAGATCTTAGAGAAGTAGCGTAGCCAAACATCTCTGCTAAGGGCACCTGCGCCCGGATAATTTTACCTCCAGGCGAATCATCCATACCTTGCAAAATAGCTCTGCGCCGATTTAAATCACCCATAACATCCCCCATATACTCCTCTGGGGTCACAACCTCAACCTTCATCGAAGGCTCAAGCAATATTGGGTCTGCGTCTAAAACTCCCTTTTTAGTTGCAATCATTGCAGCCATTCTGAAAGCATTTTCATTAGAATCAACTTCGTGATACGAACCATCATAAAGCACAGCCCGAACACCCAAAACAGGATATCCAGCCAAAACACCAAGCTCTAATTGCTGACCAATACCTTTAGAAATAGCATTAAAGTACTCCTTAGGTACTGAGCCACCATGAATTTCTTCGGAAAACTCAAAGTCATCATTTTTATCAATAGGCTCTAGGCGCAGATTAACATGACCATACTGGCCTCGCCCTCCAGTTTGCTTAACATATTTTCCTTCAATATCAACCTTTTTGCGAATAGTCTCCCGGTATGCAACTTGAGGTTTACCAATATTTGCTTCTACCTTAAACTCTCTTCTCATACGATCTACAATAATATCTAAATGCAACTCACCCATTCCAGATATAATTGTCTGGCCAGACTCCTCATCCGTCTGAACACGAAAAGAAGGATCCTCTTGCGCCAAGCGCGACAAAGCGATGCCCATCTTTTCCTGATCCGCTTTCGATTTAGGCTCAACAGCTACGGAAATAACAGGCTCCGGAAACTGCATCCGCTCCAAAGTAATGACCTCTTTCAAATCGCACAGAGTATCGCCTGTTGTCACCTCTTTCAAACCTACTGCTGCCGCGATCTCACCAGCCCTAACCTCTTTTAACTCTTCTCTCGAATTAGCATGCATTTGTAAAATGCGCCCAATACGCTCCTTTTTCGATTTAACAGGGTTATAAATAGTATCACCAGATTTTAAAACTCCAGAATAAACTCTAAAAAAAGTAAGCGTACCAACAAAAGGGTCTGTTGCGATCTTGAAGGCAAGAGCAGAAAATGGCTCATCATCAGAGGATGGACGCTCGGCTTCAGTCTCTCCATCCTCCAACGTACCTTTAATTGGTGGAACATCATCAGGGGCTGGCAAATACTCAACCACTGCATCCAATACTGCCTGTACACCTTTATTTTTAAAAGCAGAACCACATAAAGCAACAACAATTTCATTATTCAGCACCCGCTCACGCAGGCCTTTTTTTATCTCTTCCTCTGAAAGATCACCATCCTCCAAATACTTTTCCATCAATTCTTCATTAGCTTCAGCGGCACTTTCAATCATTTGTTCTCGAAATCTTTCAGCTTCAGCAACCAACTCTTGGGGGATATCGACCAACTCATACGTCATACCTTGATCGGCCTCATTCCATAAAATAGCCTTCATCCTTATCAGGTCAATCACACCTTTAAAGTTTTCCTCAGCCCCAATATTAAGCTGCACTGGAACCGGATAGGCACCCAATCTATCTTTAATTTGCGCAACAACTCGCTTAAAATCTGCACCCGCTCTGTCCATTTTGTTCACAAAGACAATGCGAGGAACACCATACCTATCTGCTTGACGCCAAACGGTTTCTGACTGCGGCTCCACACCAGAAGTACCACAAAACACAACCACAGCCCCATCAAGAACACGCAATGAACGTTCGACCTCAATTGTGAAATCTACGTGTCCTGGAGTATCAATAATATTGACACGATACTCATCAAACTGACGATCCATCCCTCTCCAGAAACAAGTAGTTGCTGCCGAAGTGATCGTAATACCTCGTTCTTGTTCTTGCTCCATCCAATCCATCGTAGCTGCGCCATCATGCACTTCGCCAATTTTATGTGAAATACCTGTGTAGAATAGCACTCGCTCCGTAGTTGTGGTCTTCCCTGCATCCACGTGTGCACAAATACCTATATTCCTATAACGAGATAACGGTGTCTTACGTCCCACAACTGCTTCCTCAAATGAACAATTTTAAAAAAACAAACCCTTCAAACCAAATTTCATACAAAACAATAAGAATCAAAGACGAAAATGTGAAAAAGCCTTATTTGCCTCTGCCATTCGATGCACATCTTCCCTTTTTTTAATAGCAGCACCCTTGCCACTAAGCACATCTATAATTTCACCAGCCAAACGCAAAGCCATTGACTTTTCAGCACGCTTGCGGGCCGCCTCTACCAGCCAGCGCATCGCCAAAGCCCAGCGTCTACTTTCAGGCACCTCAACAGGCACTTGGTAAGTAGCTCCACCAACACGTCTACTTTTTACTTCCACCAAGGGCATTAAAGACTCCAATGCTTTTTCAAACAACTCTATTGGGTCCTTTTTACCAAGCTTAGAAGCCACTGTATCCAGCGCACCATAAACAATAGTTTCAGCCAATGACTTTTTACCATTGACCATTACATGATTCATGAATTTAGTCAGTGTCCGACTTCCATACTTAGGGTCCGGCAGAACTCGTCGCTTTGCAATCACTCGTCTTCTTGGCATGACACTTCCTCAAATTCTCACAATTTATAAACAATCAAAAAAACAGCCATGAGCGATGCAACCTTCGTCACCCTAGGTGATGAAAGTGCATTTCCACGGTAAATTGTACGCTAGCCTTTAGGCCTCTTAGCGCCATATTTAGAGCGACCTTGCTTCCTATCAGCGACACCAGCCGTATCCAAGGTACCTCTCACTATATGGTATCGAACACCAGGCAAGTCCTTAACACGCCCACCACGAATAAGAACAACGCTATGCTCTTGCAGATTGTGACCTTCACCTCCAACATAACAGGTTACTTCGTAACCGTTTGTCAACCTTACCCTGCAAACCTTTCTTAGAGCAGAATTAGGTTTTTTGGGAGTCGTTGTATACACCCTTGTGCACACCCCTCTTCTTTGTGGGCAGCGCTGCAATGCCGGCACATCACTCTTGCTTTTCTTGCTGCGTCTACCTTTTCGAACCAGCTGGTTAACAGTAGCCATAACGTATTGAGAACTCCTGTAAAGCCATCACGAAAACTAGCTATGCCGCCCAATGTATAATGGCCAACTAGAATAATCAGAAATAGCTATGTTGAAATTCGGATCTATTTTTGAGTGGCGAAATCTTATATGCTGACACAGCATAAGTCAATACACAACGATCTAATTAATCAAAGCCAATGCATCACTCAGCGCGAACCTTGTATTAAACCTAGAGCTACATCATGATACAACACGCCGCCAAAACGATCAAAAAATATACAAAAATGAGGCCCATATTACAGATGAACTATCAAAAAATAGATCATGCAGATATCTGCATCGTTGACGCAAGCATTAGGTAAGGCACAGGAAATAATCTACCCATTTCGAGCAGATGCATGTTTGATCACAGCGAGTTCAGAAGCGAACAATGGGTAGATTATTTCCTGTGCCTTACCTTAGTTACCAGTCAAACACAACAACTAAAAGCACTTACCAAGCTACAAAGCCCAAGCCAACAACAATGGCGTTGAAGATCTTACCTGAATGAACCCACAACAGTTACAAACTTTAGAACCTAAAATTTCCAGTATCGGCGCCTTATTTTCTCCTTCAAGCGATATCTTAAATACACATGCATAATACAAAGCCTCCTAACCGAAGCCCAAACCCAAGGCGCCGACCTAAGTATAAACACTCATTTTAAAGCAGCAACTCAAAGCTCCAATGGCTTTAAAGTAGAAGTCATCTCTCAAAAATGATCAAGTCATAACTCACATTTAACACTGGCTGTTCTACGTACATAATTAGACACAGCAAATCACAGAGTTTAATGCATGTCAATTAAGTAACTTTCAGGGAACACTACATACTCAAAAACGATTTAATGAACAACAATCTTGAATTTTAATTTTTCGTTCAGCCCAAAAATGCTCTAAGATTCTCCAAAAACAAGATCCTTATATTGAAGTCCAAGCATCAGTAAATAAGCAATAATCAAGCAACCAATAGATTTTTCTACCCACTTCTCATTCTTAGTTACTTGTTATTTTCCAAGACCAAATTCTGATTTCAATTATCTAAACAAAATTTCAATCAAAAAACGCTGCTAATAGTCTACGAGCATACTCTTTGCAGATTCATCAGAATACTAACTATGTTCTATCTGTTACTTATCGCTTTTGAGTATATATCTTGTGGATATTTGAGACTTGTGATAGCTTTAATTGTGACTCATATCATAGGAGAATTAAATTATGCGATACGACGACGATGACACTGGTATTCATAGCTTGATTTCTAAATTAAAAAGAAAGCTACACCAAGAAACAAAAAATAAAGTACAAAATCAAGATGAGCCTGAGGATTCAAATATTTTAAATGCTACATATGATACACAACAACAAGTAGCACGTTATCTACAGGTTTTAGGCCAAGTTACAGGTAGCGGAAATCTACATTTGGATAATGGTGTTTGCGCCCTGTACGATGGAGATGAAGAAGCCGTCATCATTGAAGCACCCAAAAAAAGCGATAATATAATTTTACACTGCCTTACTATTCGCCTTCCCGGTTATACACAAGTGGATATTTATAGAGAATTATTAATGTTGAATTTTGAAGTCAGTGTGATGCGTGGATGCTGGTTAGCGCTTAACGAAGGCGATCTACGACTATGTTATACCCAAGAAATCAAACTATTAGACGAACAGAGTTTTACCAATATGATTTTAGGGTTCATGGATCAAGTTACCTATATTAAACAGCTGGTTTCGGAGGTCAATAAGGCTGCATCATGAGCAAAGATAAAGAAAAAGTGTTCATTGCTTACGACTTTCAAATCAAAGGCTCTTTAGAACTAACGATAGAGTCTGTGGCACATAAACCACCAGAAGGTTTCATTGTACAATGGCCAAACGATCCAAATGGCCCTTTTCAGGGAGCCATTTGGCAAGATGCAGTTAAACCTTATATTGATAGCTGCGATAATTTTTTAGCTTTTATCGATTTACCCAATGCTAATGTCGGTTTTGAAATTGGCTATGCATTGGGGAAAGGGAAAAAGGTCGCCTGGGCGCATATTAAACAGAACAGACATTCTTGGCTTAAAGGTCCCCCATTAAAAGGCTATTTATTACAGCGACTTGAGACTTACGAAGAGATGTGCGATGCTATTCAAAAGTCTTCACAATGGGTCACGCTGAGTGAGCAACATGAGATCGGTCAAGATATTTTACTACTTTGTCCCCAAAACAGTGGAAGTGGCTGCATTCAACGCGCTAAAGAACTCGACTATAATTGGCAATTTCTGCCAGAAGAATCTTGGGATATCGATACACTGCCCAAATTACTCCATGGAATCGGTTTGATAATTTGGGTCTTAGTCGACCATAATGAAAATACTACTGAAGGGGGGCGTGATGGCAGTGAAAATGCTGTACTATCTATTATTGCTGGATATGTAGCATCACAAGCACATTTAAAATTACACATCCTACAGCACCATAAACTAAGAGCTATTGGAGATGTAGTCAGCACCTGCCAATCTTTTAATAATTTAACTCAATTTCAAAGTCTTTTACGAACCATTGCCGAACAATGGGAACAACAGCATAATGCGCCAAGCACCACCGTTGACACTATCAACAAAAGCGATTCAATTTCACCTTTATATCCTGCATGTTTGCTACCATATCCTGATGATGATTGGCAAAACATTTCTAAACAATTTATTGGGCGCGAGATAAACTTAACAGATGTAAAAGCAGCCTTTGAAGGCATAGCCAACAGAAAATCAGGTAATACTACATCAGGTAGCCATACAGTTAGACTAATTTGGGTTCATGGTTTTGGCGGTATGGGGAAAAGTTGGTTTTTGCATCAGGCTAGGCTACAAGCAGAAAACCGTGACCCTCAATTAAACTCCTTGATTATTGACTGGGATAAACCTAATTGGCGACAGCCACTTTCTTCAGAACCCCACAAACCTAAACACTTGTTTGAAGCAATTGCCTATCGCCTGGCTCAGCGATTTGTTAACTTCTCTGTGGCCGATCCATTCTGGCTTGCATTAGCAGAAATAAAAAAATACTCACCACAGAGAGAAAAATGGCAATATCAATTTTCAACACAGCTTAATCACGCTAAACTTGAAGACCATACACAGATTAATGATCAGTTTCGCCAAGTCTTAATACAAGACAGATTATGGTCGAATGATCTTACCAAGCTACGAGATAATATTGAATATCTAAAAAATGATCCTACTCGATATGATGAATTACTCGCATCTTTCATAAGTCAATGTTCTCAAGAATCACACATGGCCATTGTGCACCCCAATAAACACTTAGCCAATGGCTTACAAACTACCTTAGTAGAAATATTGAAAAAATATACCCTATTATTGATGATTGATACCGCTGAAGTGCTCGATCATGAGCTAGAGTTTTGGTTGCGTTTTTTGCTAACTCCTTTACTGCAGCAACCCTTGCCTTTGCTAGTTTTTATAGGAAATCGACGCCGACCGGACATAAATCAATCACAAGGTTGGCAAAATGATTTAGGGGACAAGTTACGCATTATCGCTTTCGATGAAACAATACGTTTCACGACAAATGATATTGAATTTGCTATAAAACGTTTGCCCAGATATATTGAAGGATCGCTACCGGCTATGAAGTGTTCATTACCAGACACAGCATTACAACTGCATAAGGCAACCTTAGGCGTACCGCTGGCGGTTCGCATGGTATTAGATCTGTTAGATGAACAAGACGAAAACATTTTGAAAGCATTAAACGAAACACATGTTTATCCTTTAGATGAAAACCAAGCCATACGCGAAATTATTGGTAAAGTGACAGATCGCTGGCTGATGCATTTAAGCCGCTATGAACGCCGTGATGATCTACACGACATTGTTGCATTAGCTTTGCTACTGGAAGCTAATGGTTTAGTGCTGAATCAACTTTGGGCACAACCTTATCAGCATCGATTACGGGATCTATCAAGCCGTTATTCTCTGTTAGCCAGTGGTGATTTGCATGAAACAGTCAGGACTTACTTACGTCAATGTTGGCGCTATGAAGAAAATCGTTTTCGAAAAAATCATGAACAAAGAGAATATTTATCAGAAGTGTTTAATGATACGTTAACACATTTAGAACATGCCGTTAAGGCGATGGAAACACCGCCTAGCATAGATATCACTGAAGATTTTGCATATTACATGATTGAGCTTAACTTACGATGTTGGCGCAAGGGAGATGCCGCGATTGGTGATTTAGCTCAAATTCTGGTGCTTAAATTAGCACATAAAGACAACACTCATGACGTAGCAGTATTAATTCGTCATTTGCCGTTAGAAAGCAAACTATTAACCGAAACCAAGAAATTATGGCAGCAGAAAGGTGATAAAACCAGTGACTTACCACCTTATGCAGATATGTTGACTTGGTTACGCTTATTACAAAACGATAATAAGTGGCAAGAATATACTCATAAATGTCTTGATTTACTCCTCACACTACATAAAAGCACCCAATCATTGAAAAAGTCTGATGTGGCCGATTGCATCGAAACATTACAAACAACTTTTGATTATTTTGCTAAAGATTCTTCAGTACCACGTCGTTTAGAAATGGGTGAAGCTTGTTTTAACTTAGCCAGTGAATTATATATTGCTGGTGATGAGTTAGATGAATGGACTCAATATGCTCAAACAGCTTATGCTCTGGCTCATAATCTCAACTATAAAAATGAAATTACTTGTTACAATCTTGCATGCTTATATCATTATTATTCTAAACAGTATAAAAAAGCTGAATCTTGTTACCGCGAAGGTCTAGAATTAGGGATTAAAAAAAACCATTCTAAACATGCATTTGACATTTTGAATGGCCTAGGCACACTTTACAAAGACCACTTAAGCAAACCAGACATCGCAGAAACTTGCTACCAAGAAGCAATTTCCATAAATCCCAAAAATGCAGCAACCATCCATTGCAACTTAGGACATTTATATCAGTACTATTTACATAATTATACAAAAGCCAGCGCACAGTACCACAAGGTGATTGAGCTTGATACAAATTCGCGATTTAAAGTCTATGCTTATAATGGCCTTGGTGATCTTAATCAACATTATTTTGCACGTTATTCAAAAGCAGAAGAATATTACAAAAAAGCCATAGAGCTAACGCCTGATGCGTACGTCTATTTCAATTTAGGTAACTTATATCTAAACTATCAACCAAAGTCTATAGCAGATGTGCGCGAGTGTTATGAAAAAGCAATTGAAGTAAATAACCAAAATATTGTAGGCTACGTTGGTCTAGCTTGGTTGAATTTGTCACATCTGGGCAACATGCAAATGGCTTGTAAATATGCAGCTCAAGTTCAAGCCATTGATGCTTTGCAAACATGGTCTGTATTTACAGTGTATGCTACTCAATTGTGGGCTCAAGGCTGGTTGTCTACTAAAGATAGAGTAGCAGAAGTATTAACAAAACTAGCTAAAAGTGGTTATGTGCAGGAAAGCTATCATTGGTTGATTCAGATGATCTGTCGAATACATCACGAGGAACATCTTAAGCATTTTCTTGTAATCTTAAATCAACAAAATCATGATGTTTGGATCCCTTGGCGATTAGCGGTAGCAGCTTTTTTAGAAGGTTTACAAATATCTGAACAAGCAGACAAACATAGTTCAGCAGCCAAAGATATATTAATAGCATTAACCCAGCAGTTCCCGCTATCAAGGCGCTCCCTTAAGGAGGTGTGACAAAATAACTTGAGCAAAAAAAGACTAATTATTGGTAATCGGACACTCTCCCTTTCAATCACCAATGTCATGCATTTAAGGATTTTCACAGTCTGATGCAAAATCAAATCTTTTCAGGTAAAATCAACTCAGGAATGAAAAAGTAAACCACCATGGATAGGAAAAATAGAAGCATGAGAACCTTAACCGTCGAATTACAAGACCGGAGCTATCCAATTTTTATTGGTCCTGGGTTATTACAAAACATACGCTTGATTCAGCCTTACTTAAAAGGCCCTCAAGCTATACTCATCACTAATGATACCGTATCTCAATGGTACTTAAAGCCAACTCTCAACGCACTCAAACAATTGGACCTTAAACAGGTCGATATCCATATTATAGCTGATGGAGAACAGCACAAAACCCTTGAGACTTTCGAACAGATCCAATCAGCTTTGCTAAAAAAAGGGCACCATCGCAACACAACTCTCATTGCTTTAGGCGGTGGCGTCACTGGAGACATCACAGGGTTTGCTGCTGCGTGTTACCAACGCGGAGTAAACTTCATTCAAATCCCAACAACACTTTTAGCCCAAGTGGATTCCTCGGTCGGCGGTAAAACCGGTGTTAACCATCCCCTCGGCAAAAACATGATTGGCGCCTTCCATCAACCCACTTGCGTCTTAATTGACACACTGGCCCTTAGGACCCTTCCACAACGTGAACTGGCCGCTGGCACCGCAGAAATCATCAAGTACGGCCTCATCTACAGTGAATCTTTTTTTATTTGGCTAGAAGAGAATATCGAAAAGTTAATCGCTCTTGATCCAGAAACCGTTACCGAGGCCATTGAACAATCCTGCGCAATTAAAGCCGAAATTGTCGGACAAGACGAGCAAGAACAAGGCCTACGCGCCATCCTCAACTTAGGCCATACTTTTGGACATGCTATCGAGACAGGCTTAGGGTTTGGTCAGTGGCTACATGGGGAAGCTGTTGCACTAGGCCTACTGATGGCCTGCGATTTATCAGAACGTATAGGGTGGTTAGACAACAGCATAGGCAAGAGACTCAAGCACTTGCTGCAAACGCTAACCTTGCCTACCACCCTCCCTAAAAACTTATCAACTGAGCAGATACTTTCTTTGATGAAACTCGATAAAAAAGTGTTAAATGATTCAATCAGACTGGTGCTATTACGAAGTCTTGGCCATGCCGTTGTAACCGAAGATTTCTTAACAGATCAACTGATAAAAACTCTAAACACTTTCACCACACCCACCACACTCAGTTCATAATGCGCGCGGAAATCATGACCACAGGATTTCCCCAAGCAAAAGCTGATCTAGACAAATCCGCCTCACCATGCACACCGGGATGCGGGTGCACAATACCTTCCCCATCTTCTGGCGAAAAACCTTCGCCACCACATTGTGGCCCAGGGATACTCACACACAACTCATCATTACTTTCTGTCCCAGCATCATAAGCCTTGAGCGTTCTACTTCTACTGACCAAGGATCGTAAGGACAACCCATTTAAACCCACAAAAGCATCATTCGTGGGTAACAGCATGGATGCCATATGTAAATAAGACCCCAAGGGCACAGTGACAATCACACTTTTTGAGCTAGCAGGCTCAATTGGCCCTTCCATTTTGATAATACGAGCACCCTTATCAATTAATTGATTGGCCAATGGCACACGATTCCCACCTTCTGCCAACTTGGCTAATTCAATACCCGCCGATTGACCCAAGGCAAACAAACGCATGGGCTCTGACGCAATGGCTAACAAAGGAGGAGTTAAAACTATGCTTTTCGTAATATTCGTAACCGTAATTTTAAGCTTAATCGTTTTAGGTGAGTAATGACTGGCATAACTGGGCACAACATAAACAACCACCGCGGCCCACAACGCTACTAACATAAGTGTATATTTTATTATTGTTTTTCTAATCATTAGATATGTTCTCCTGTAGTCTCCTATTCTTTTATATCAACTTAATTATCAACAAATACATTTACATCACATATAATTTATTTGCACCAAACATCATCAAAGATGTATCCATACTATCACAAATATCCATTGTGTCTAGGCATCGTTAACCAATCAGTCATTTAGTTTTCAATATTTATTGGGCAATCGCTAAATTTGTTTCTAAATTAGCTTTTGCTAATGGTTCTTGTAACAAATAAGCATCCATGACCGCCCTTGCTAACGGTGAAGCAACACTACCACCACTGCCTCCATTTTCAACAATCACCGCCACCGCAATTAAAGGATCAGCAACAGGTGCAAACGCTACGAATAGTGCATGATCATGAAAACGTTTTTCTAATTTTTTTTCATCATACTCTTCATCTTGCTTAATAGCCAAGACCTGCGCTGTTCCTGTTTTACCTGCAACTTTATACGAAATACCCTTAGCCATTTTTTTCGCTGTACCTCTTGAGCTGTGTACAACAGCCTGCATCGCAGCAATGACTTTGGACCAATTTTCAGGCGAACCTATCACATTCGTTTCTTGCATTTTTATAGCAGATGCACCCAACGCTTCCTGCCACAACCTTGGCACCAGTGGTTTGCCTTGATTGGCCAATCTAGCGGTGGCAACCGCTAACTGCAACGGCGTAACCAACATAAACCCTTGACCAATACCAGTAATCAAAGTTTCTCCCGGATACCAAACCTGTCCTCTATTAACCCACTTCCACTGTCTAGAAGGCAAAATACCCAACCGCTCCCCCCCAAAATCGACCCCAGTCTTAGAGCCCAAACCAAAACCACCTAAAAAACTCTCTATACGATCAATACCTAAACGCCGAGACAATTCATAAAAATACGTATCACACGAACGTATTAACGCCTTACTTAAATCGACGCGTCCATGCCCACCTTTTTTCCAATCTCGGTATTGATGATCCTCACCTGGCAAACGATAATAACCAGGGTCTTCAATCGTGAAAGACCAATCAACCACTTCATGCGCTAAGCCAGCCAATGCCATCAAAGGCTTAATGGTAGAACCAGGCGGATATTGACCTTTAATTGCACGATTATACAAAGGACGATCCTCTGACGTATTCAACTGATTATAAGTCTCATGATCAATACCTTGCACAAATAAATTAGGATCAAAACTGGGCGTACTGACCATCGCAACCACAGCCCCCGTCGGTACTTCAATCGCAACAATAGAACCTCGATGCTGACCCAAAACTTGGTGCGCCGCTGCTTGCACCGTCATATCTAAAAACAAATGCAAATCTTCACCCGGCACTGGATCAGTACGATCCAAAATGCGAGAGATTTTGCCACGTGCATTGGTTTCAACTTTTTGATAACCTACCTCGCCATGCAAACGTGCCTCGTAAAAGCGCTCTAATCCTGTTTTACCAATATGATGTGTCCCTGCATAAGCCACCGTATCAATACTGCTTTCCTCTTGCTCACTGATACGCCCCACATAACCAACAACGTGAGCGGTTAATGCAGCTTGCGGATAACTACGCACCAACTCAGCCTGGACTTCAACACCGGGCAAGCGATGTTGATTGACTGCAATACGTGCGATCTCCGTTTCACTCAAACGAAAACGAACAGGAACCGCTTCATAGGGACGATAATGCCTACGCAAACGCTCGGTCAAACGCACTCTGGCAAGCTCATCAAATTCTATTAAGTCGGCCACTGCCGCTACAGTTTTATCCAAATCCTCTACTTGTTCACGCACAATACTAAGCGTATAGCTCGGTTGATTATGCGCGATCAACAAACCATTTCGATCAAAAATAAGACCGCGTGTCGGTGGAACAGGGACCAAATTGATGCGATTACGCTCAGAGAGTGTACTATGCCACTCATACTGTAAAATTTGCAGGTAAAACAGCCGAAAGAGCAAAATCAACACGCCTAGCACAACACATAAACAAGCTCCATATAAACGCCAACGAAATAAATACACCTCTCTGGGGTAGTCCTTGAGAGTAATAGGCTTTTCCATGTAAAATCAAAACTCCAAAACATTAAACGCTATACAATACTGAACAATTAAATAAAGCAATGTTGACTAAAGTCCTTGTCATTGTACTGACCATTGGCGCGATTAGCCAAACTTGCCCCAACCTAAACTGTTTAAATTTAGAGCGCCTCAATATGCCCTTAAATTGTCCCAACAGCCCCAATTGCGTCAGCAGTGATGCCACCAACCCCAGACATGCCATCAAGCCTTTCCCGATAGATACAAACCCTAAACAATGCTGGCACACATTGCTCTCTATAATAAAGCAGTGGCCTAACACTCATCTACAAATGGTACATGACACCAAACTACACGCTGTAGTTCACAGTCGAATTTTACGATTCAAAGACGATATATTTTTAGAACTCCGTAGCCATGAGGGTATAATTGCCGTAAAATCCGCATCTCGATTGGGATATTATGACTTTGGTACAAATCGTAAGCGAGTCGAGGCTATACGCCAAGCTTACTTAAAGCAATGGTCACAAGCCCCGACACCACAATAGGGGTCTGTAGCTCAACTGGATAGAGCATCGGCCTTCGAAGCCGAGGGTTGCAGGTTCGAGTCCTGCCAGGCCCGCCAACCCCTATTATAATGATATGTATGTACAACCCACTTTAATTATTGAAGGAAATTGAAATACTATGAGTTTTAACAACATCACCTCAGGAAAAAACCCACCCGAAGATATCTATGTCATCATTGAAATCCCAGCCAACAGCTCACCCATTAAATACGAAGTAGACAAAGACACAGGCAGTTTATTCGTTGACCGATTCATGGCAACTCCTATGTTTTATCCTTGCAACTATGGTTATATACCCAACACTTTAGCTGACGACGGCGACCCTTTAGACGTCTTAGTTGTGACACCTTACCCTGTTACAACCGGCTCTGTTATTAGGACCAGGCCCATAGGGGTGTTACATATGAGTGATGAATCAGGGGAAGATGCCAAATTATTAGCAGTACCTCACGAAAAACTCAGCGCTTTATACAACCACGTACAAGAACCAAAAGACTTACCAGAACTACTGCTCAGCCAAATTGAACACTTTTTTGAAAACTACAAAGACCTAGAACCAGGTAAATGGGTCAAAATAGACAGATGGGCAGGCTCCCAAGAGGCTAAAGCAGAAATCACAAAGTCTATTGCTGCTGTAACTGCAGACTAGCAGTAAATCAGCCCTGAGAAAGCAACTCACGCAAATCGATAATAGCCGCATTAGCTCGAGAGATATAACTGGCCATCACTAAAGAGTGATTGGCCAACATGCCCATGCCGCTACCGTTCAAAATCACAAAACTTCTAACCGGCTGTTGTGTACCTTCAAGCTCACGGACAATCTGCTTAAGACTCACCAGAGCATTTTTTTTATCTAAAACCCCCTTAAAATCAACAGATACAGCATTAAGCAGATGAATCAAAGCCCAAGCACTGCCTCGCGCTTCATAAAACACATTATCAATTTCCAGCCATGGGGTACGTACCTCCAATTCCTCGTCAGTCACGACATCTAAATTAAAAGTAGTCTTACCCACACTGGCACTTAACCTTTGCGAGATACTACCCAAACGAGTCTCTACATCAGCTAACCAACTGCGCAGATTGTCTGCTCTGGCATAAAATTGCGCACGCTTTCTATTTTGACTGCTTAAATCACCTAAATACTTTTGTAAAGCTTGCGCACCTTTTTGATACTCACCTTCTGTATCAGGCAACCACCAGCTATTATTGTCAAAATGCAATAGTGGCTCTGCAATCGCTAAATTAGCATCTTCGGTCGACTGCGACTGGGAACGGCTGATATCTTTACGCAAAGCTCTAGCCATATCACGCACTTGCACTAAGACACCGAACTCCCATGAGGGCATGTTATCCAACCAAACCCCAGGCAAAAAGATATCATTACTGAGATAACCTCCAGGTTTTTCTAATAAAGCTTGCACCAAGGCTATCAACGTCTGCGTCGTGCGGGCACCCTCTACAGCACCCTCTACAAAAGCCTGTTGCTCATCCACTGCAAGCGACGACAGCACAACCCCTTCAAACTCCAACTCAGCTGGCTCCAAAGACCAATACCAACCAACCCCAACCACCAGAAGAAACAGGCAAAACAGCGCAACCAGTGCACCATATAAACGTTTTGAGAAGCTCCACACAACCGATTACACCTCCATAATCTTTCAATACCCGCCAGACACTATACCACAAACCAAAAACAAGCTATGTGATATATCAATTATGAATAATAATTGAACACGATAAGCCTATAGCGATTGAAAGCCTCCTTAAATCACATCATTTTATACATAACCCTATGTCTGTAAATACTTAGACTTTACAAATCACAACCTATTGTTTTTATTTATATTATAAGTCATGATACTTGTTTTTTTAAGGTTATTGATGGTACTTTAAGTTAGACACACCATAACAAACTTCAACAATATAAAGAATATAGATCCGTAATCTACCAATCATTTGCCATACTTAATAAATACACATAAATACACTGCAAATGACTTTGAACAGCCAAACTTGGATAATACTTAGGCAATATAAAGATAGATGTAAATTAGGATTGGCATGAGCCCATCGAAACCCAATGATTCAAAACCACGTTCCGGCAGAGAACTCAAACGTTTCTTTGCAAAACGCGTAATCGATCAAGTCAGACATTTGATGGAATTATGGCGTTTGGCTAATGAAGAAAGCTGGTCTTATCAGCGATTACTCGAACTCAAACAAACCAACGAAAAGCTCATCCGTTATGCTAACCGTTTTGAAGAACATTCTCACGCAGAACTAGCCGAGCAAATTGACCAACTACTCGACCATAAGGGCTTAAGATCAGGTAGTTTAAGCAGCGAAAAATTAGAAAAATTGTCCGAATATTTACAGTTACTCAGCCAGGCAGCGCTCAGGCGCAGCGATCTCAAGCAAAATGAAATGTCGCAGCTGATTACACCAAAAAAGCCTATATATATATTACTCAACGATCGCGACGTAGCCCTTAAGCTCACCAGGCAACTTCAATTCTTTGGTTTTCGAGCTGTTACCTTTCAAACTCAAAGTGAATTCTTAAACAATATGCAAAAACGACATCCTACCATTATTGTCGCAAATGTACATTTTGGTGGCCACCTCTCTGGCCTATCTTTAATTGGCTCTATCCAACAAGAAGACCCTATTCCCGTCATCTTTTATTCTCCAGACCTAGATGATCTTGAAACACGCTTAACGGCGGCGCGCTATGGGGGCTTGCATTTTCACTCCAAACAATTCGAAATGAGCCTAGTCATAGAAGAAATCGAAGCCATCACCAACCTCATTCCTCCCGAACCTTATCGCGTATTAGTGGTCGAAGATTCTAAATCACAAAGTTACTGTATTGAAAACATGCTCAACACAGCCGGCATCATTACCAAAGCCGTCAATAACCCTTTATTGTTGCTTGAACACTTAGAAAGCTTTCAACCAGAAATTATTTTGATGGATATGTATATGCCAGGGTGCGATGGCACAGAGCTAGCAAAAGTCATTCGTCAAGAGCAAAAGTACGTGAGACTACCCATTGTGTTTTTATCGTCCGAAGAAGACCTTAACATCCAACTTAACGCCATGAGTGAAGGGGGAGACGATTTTCTCACAAAACCCATCAAACCGGCTCACTTAAGAACCACCATCAGGGCAAAAGCACAAAGAACAAGAGCTCTCGTATCATTAATGATACGGGACAGCCTAACCGGCTTACTGAATCATACCTCTATCTTAAGTGCTCTAGAGCAAGAAATTGTCAAGGCTCGCAAAAATGGCACCTCTATGTGTTTTGTCATGGTCGACATCGACCACTTTAAAAATATCAACGATTCCTACGGTCATCCGGTTGGAGATAAAGTGATTAAAAGCCTATCTTTATTCCTCAAACAACGCCTACGCAAATCAGACGCTACAGGTCGTTATGGTGGCGAAGAATTTGCAGTCGTCATGAACAATACTGAATTGGATGATTGCGTCAGGATTTTTGAAGATATCAGAGTACGATTTTCACAATTTACCCACACAACAGAAAACACTGAATTTAACGCCACATTCAGCTGTGGTATAGCTTTATTAAACAATAACAATACCGACACCTTAACTATAGAAGCAGATGAAGCCTTATATGAAGCCAAACGTAACGGCCGTAACCAAATCTGTGTTCATACTAACAAAAAAGACCCTACTGCACCCAAAGCTGTTACTAAACATTAAGACATGTTAAAACTTCGTAAGTTAAAATTTTACAGAAAGCACCTTGAACGATACACACCCAATCTAGCAGTCAAACAAAAGAAGCGGTATAGTTGAGCACTTATGATAATGAACAACCCCTATACAAATATCCCGCTCACCATCAAAAACCGTATCAGCCACAAGGTGACTCTATCACTAATGCTGATATTATGCATAGGGCTGAATAGTTTGACTTTTGCTAACACACAAACGACCACCCTATTTGGCAACACAGAAGAACCAGAATTTTTATCCGTTCATGAAGCTTTTAAACCCAGTATAGAACTAAGAGGCAATACTCTATTCATTCACTGGGATATTACCGAAGAGTACTACCTGTACAGAAAAAGATTTTCTTTTAAAAGCAGTAACCCATCTGTCATCTTAGGAGAGCCTGAATTCTCACGTACAGGCAAAATAAAAGAGGACGGCACCTTTGGCACAGTCGAGGTCTTTTATCAGTACATTGATATTAATCTCCCCATTCTACAAGGTCATGGTGAATTTGAGTTTATCATGCGCTTTCAAGGCTGCGCTGAAGCTGGCTTGTGCTACCCTCCTACAACTTTTAAACAAAGTTTTAATTTACCCAACACTTTATCCAACCCCAACACTTTGCCCAACATAGTTACGACACAAACAAACTCCGACGAGCCCAGTCAAACTGAAACAAAAATTAATAGCACGATTGACAGTACAGACGCTAATAGCATCGCCTATTTCCTAAGTCAATCGGGATTTTTTACCACAGTCACGTTATGCTTTGTACTCGGCATAGGTCTGACTTTTACACCTTGTGTGCTGCCCATGGTACCCATCTTAAGTGGCATTATTGCAGGGCAACAACAGCCACTAACAGCTATGAAAGGCTTTACTTTAAGCCTTGCTTATGTATTGGGTATGGCTTTAACGTTTGCCATAGCAGGCTTAATTGTTAGCCTCACTGGAGCACGCATTCAAATTTATCTTCAAAATCCAATTATCCTATCACTATTTGCCTTTGTCTTTGTACTTTTAGCACTCTCTATGTTTGGCTTTTTTGAAATTCAATTACCAGCATTCCTGCGTGACCGACTCAACACATTGCACCAAAAACAAAGTGGTGGTCATACTGTTGGTGTTTTTATCATGGGCATCCTGTCAGCCTTAGTGGTCTCACCTTGCGTGACAGCACCACTTGCAGGTATCTTACTCTACATTGCCAGTGAAGGTAGTGCTTTGATGGGCACTTTTGCCTTATTTGCCTTAGGTCTAGGAATGGGCGCACCCCTAATCGTGATCGGCACCACAGGCGCAAACGTACTACCCAAAGCAGGATCTTGGATGGACGCTGTTAAAGCTCTATTCGGCATCTTACTGTTAGCCGTAGGGGCCTGGCTCATCCGTTCTGTACTACCAGGGCAAATTATGATGCTGATTTGGGCCGCATTATTGATCATACCGAGCCTCTACTTAGGTGCCTTCAAACAAACCAATACCGGCCCAACCACTTTCTTTAAAGGCATTGGTTTAATGATGTTTATTTACGGCACCTTATTGATCATCGGGGCAGCCACTGGTCAAAAAAACCCTTTACACCCTTTAGATTTACCTCAGCTTTCAACCACACAAGTAACTCATACAGGCCTGGAGTTTACTCGTGTTACAAGCCTAGAATCACTCAAAGAAAAACTGGCCCAAGCTAAGAAAAACCAACGACCCGCTATGGTTGACTATTATGCTGACTGGTGTATTGCATGCATAGAAATGGAAGAAGGAGCCTTTAAGGATACACAAGTAAAAGCATTTTTATCTCAGTTTGACTTAATTCAAGTGGATTTAACTGATAACGAGCAAACCGACGCACTGTTAGATGAGTTCGAGCTGATTGGCCCACCCAGCATTCTGTTTTTCGACAAAAGCGGACAGTTTCTATCCTCTGCCAGCGTTATGGGGGAAATGAGTGCTCAACGATTTTTAGAACACCTAAAAACAAAGGTCAAAACTGAAAACAAAATCTAGAGTTAAGAACGAAACAACTGGCTAATTCTGTGCTGAATATCCTCCGCAGCAGCTCTTGGGGAAACAAAGCCTGGGTGCTGCTTAATGGGCCGACCTACCACAATATAATCAGCCCCATTGTAAAAAGCTTGCTCAACATCAACCGTTCTTTTTTGATCATCTATCATACGGTTATCGACAGGCCTAATACCAGGAGACACCACCACAAAACTCTCACCCAAAAACTGTCGCAAGCTTGGCACCTCTATACCAGAAGAAATCACACCATCACACCCAATCGCCAATGCCCTTTTAGCACGAGATAATACGATTTCTTTTGTACTAATTGTTTTAGCAAAACCTAAATCTTCTAAGTCTCCTTTGTCTAAACTGGTCAAAACTGTCACAGCCAAAATTTTAAGCTGATCTGTTTTTTCAGCGACCGCTGCCTCTAAGATACTGTCATTGCCATGCACCGTCACAAATGAAGCTCCATGATTTTGCAACTGTTTCACTGCAGACCGCACTGTTTGTGGGACATCAAAAAACTTCAAATCTGCAAATACTTTTTTACCTTGATCAACTAATTTTTGCATCAAGTCAAAATAACGTCCAGACATGCACAGTTCTAATCCCAGTTTATAAAACTGAATGCTATCACCCAAGTGATCAATTAAACGCTCGGCTTCAGCATAGGTTGGCACATCTAAAGCAAACATCAGACGTTCATTATTTGCAATGGCTTTGGTGGATAAGAATGCAGACTCCACTGGCATATTTATACGATACCTAATTCAATGATGTCACTCAAGCCATGAGCGATACAATTTTCGTCACCCCAAGTGATGAAAATTGTATTTTACGGTAAAAGTGCTGAGAAACACATACAAAACCTTAAGAAAGAGATTCTTCTTCCAACTCTGGTACATCTTCTATTAACTGCTGCACAGTCCGACGAAATCGATCTAAATTCCCCGCATATATGCGATCAATCTCTTCCAAATGACTGATAAAACCAGTTGAATCCGAATGGTGTCTGGACCCTCCTAAACCATAAGTTTTCTTCGCATTAAAACCCAGATCATCTAACCGCAAAAGTTCATAAACAGGCACCCACTCCTCACTCAAACGTATCTTAAGATTAGGGTTTATCACATAATGACCGCGCTGAATACGCACAAATAATTTACGGTTGTATTTATAATCTCGATTCACTTCATTGCTAGAAAGCACACTACTGATATATGTTTGTCGTTTACGACGCTTTGATAGGACAGATTCAGGCAATTTTTGCAGCTGCTGCACAATATCTTTTGCTGTAAAAGCACTTCGCACACAAGCCGCTTCACCCAACACAGGGTAAAACAAAGCAAACATGACATTGAAAATAAACAGTGCCATCAACCTTTTATCCAACTTCACCAATTTTCCCTGCACTTGAACGGTCAAACTGTCTGGCTCCAACAAGGGGTAAATTCTTGCTATTTTATCTCGCACATATTTATCGTCTGCAAACGCCAGCTCCAAAGCCATTTGCAATGCATTAAGCCCATTACTCCCAACCAAATCTGGATCTGCACCCCGTTCTATCAATTGCTCAACCAAATGAACGTTTCCCACCCTAGCGGAAACCATCAAAGGGGTTAAATTAAAAACTGTTCTATGATCAACACCATAACGCTCCGTATCACTCAAAACAGTACGTGGGTGCTTTAATTCATAACTCAAATAGTGATTATTAATCAGTTGCTCCAAACCACGCTTTGATTTCTGTAAAGCAGGTTTAAAACCAACCGCTTTCAACTCATTCAAAGTCGATTTATCATGGTACAACAACGCATATTCAAATACTCTCAAGCGATCCTTTTTATTACCTGTAGCCGTTGACAAAGCTTTTTCTTTTAATAAAGAAAAAGCCGTTCGATCCAATACCGGCCAAGGCACTGGCTTTTGTTGTAATATACGACTTCGAATCTCTTCTGCCTGCTCTTGCTTACCTTGCAGCTCTAAACGACGCGCCTCTTTTTGCCATTCCTCTAAGCTCGAATCCTGCTTTTCCAAGCTTAAATCCCCATAAAAGCGTTCCAACTGCAATAAATTCATAAGAGGATGCTTTTGATTAGCTTCCACCCAATATAAATTCTTAACTGCACGGGTAATAGCAACATACAAAGCATTAATAAAAAATTTGTAAATCTCTAAAGATTTATCGTTTTTATTCTTAGCTCTAGCATATTTCAAATCACTTTTATCTAAATCTGAAGGGTCAACCCCAGAGGCAATTTCTTGAAAGGCTTTTTCCTCTTCATTGATAAAATTCAATAACACAACATTTTCATACTCTAAACCTTTGGCTTCCTGTATTGAAAAAATCAAAGGCGTATTAAACCACTGACGAGCTTGAGCTTTTTGATGAGGGTGCATGACCAACACTGCAAAATGAGCCGAACGAGCAGTTTTTGCATCCAAATCTTGTTTGATTTTATCTTGATCCTCTAACAACTGCACCGTACCCAACTTTTTACTTATGCTTTTAACCAAATAATTACTTTCTTTATCAATCGAACCAAAACGAGCCTGTTTCAATTTCAGAATACGATTCGCAACTTCAGTAATCACTTCAGAGTTGCGATAATTGGTATGAAGTATTCTAATCACTTCATTGTGAGTAACCAGGCTTTGCTCTTTAAAAAATAAGGTTTTAACCTTAGACCAAGAAAAAAAATTCGGATGCACAATCTGATTAGAATCTCCACACAACAGGAACTCGCCCGCCGTACGTAAGCATTTCAAAATCAAATACAACTGAATACTAGTCAAGTCTTGAACTTCATCAATCACAATGAAATCATAACAAGGCGCAATCTCAGACAAATAAGCATGAGATAAAATATTAGGATCAAATAAATGATTTTGCTCAAGGTACTGACAATATTTTTCAAACAAATCATAAACTTTAGATCGCTCAGACTCAGAATAAATAGATTGTTTTATACCTAAACTCAAATATTCCTGGCGAGACAACCAGGGCGTATCTGTCACTGCCCCTGTCAGCACACCGCGAAACTCTTCAAACAGTTTATGAGAATCTTTTAAACCAGTGCCTGCTTTATGGCGATTAAACCATTCATCAAACACTCGCAATGTGATTTCTTTACCTTGTGGAACTTTGATACTTTCTAAAAATTCTCGAAATGAAAAAAACTCAACAACTTGATCTTCATTGGCATAACCATTTGCATAATAAATATTACGAGCATTTTTTACTAAAAACTCAGATAAGCTGACATACAAAACATCTCCTATCGCATGCTTCATTTTTTCAAGCGTCAGCGCTGTTTTACCACTGCCTGCTGAACCAATAATCACCAAAGGTGGCTGCAAGTCATAAATTGCCTTCTGCTCATTATCAAACGATAGAATTCTATCCAACAAATTAAAACAATCACTATCGGTATTTAGATAAACCAACGGTTCAAACTCTAAAGACTCTACCTTCTCTACCAGTGGAACTTTTGCAGCATCAATATTAACATTACGATTGAGAAAACGGGACTTATCATAGGCATGATTAGCTATATATTCTAAGACCAAACAATAAGTATGGCCTTCAAAACTATAAAGAGAAAATAATAAACGGTCACTTCGATTCAAGCGGGCTCGGTATAAGTTTTTATCTATCTTACAAACTTGCGCCTGAGTAAAATCATCTGCTGCTATGGCAGTCCGAAACTTGGCAAAGCCTGGTATTTTTTCAGGTGACAACCCCTGATACAGTAAAATTTTCATACAATTCTCAAATCAACGTTGAACAAACTTTCTCAAGCAATTATGCTCTTATTCAAATTAAAATACAAGCTGTGAGCCTAAGGAATGGTCACGAAATAACTTTAACATTTGGAGCGGATGCTTGTCTGAGCGTAGCGAGTTCAGCAGCGGAAAATGTTAAAGTTATTTCGTGACCATTCCTAA
>JANQJO010000045.1 GCA_028281605.1 Pseudomonadales bacterium | reverse complement strand
TAACTACCAGCTAAAACAATTTTATTGTCGCATAATTTTCATACTCCTAGACTGGGAGAAGGGAACCTATTGCCTAAATTCGGAGATTTTCACGGTAACCTATTGCCTAAATTCGGAGATTTTCACGGTAAAATCAAGTAAACTTAAAACCACGGCAAATCCGGAAGAGCCAAAAATACTCTGGCTGGATTCGAAAACACGAACCCCAAAGTTACAGACTATGTTTAAGGGCGCCAAGCTTGCTTAGTGCTGCTTGTCCTATTACGATTATTTTCAATTATTGTGTGATTTTTCTCATTAACGTTTGGTTTTATACCTCGCATTGCCGCAGCTGTTGCCATTTTGCTTTTAAACATCTTATCTCTAGCTGCCTTTACTTCAGACGTTGTACCCCTATCATCAAGATTTTTAATCTTGCTGTTTCTAGGAAATAGCTCTTTAAATTGAACTATGATATCACTACTGCTTGTTGTTTCCCCATTACCATTAATAGTGTGTAAAATATCTGGATAATTTAAAGGTTCAGATGGTTTCAGCGGAGTAGGTTTAGATGGTTCCAGCGGAGTAGGTATGTGTTCACTTGGTTCCGGTAGAGTAGGTATTATCTGTTTTGATTCCACATTCAGCATACGACTTTGGCTAAAAGCAGATCGAATACTCAACCCTATCCCTACGGCAACAGTGGCTAAAGCAGCTATCCCCATTTTTAGGAGCGCCGATTTGGGAACGTCCTCTGGGAGGACAGAACTTATTTGGGGCCAGAGTGCGGTATTGGTAACTATTGTACTAAAATTATTCGCCGTATCACCTGCGGACTTGACCCAAGGTTGTAAAAAAGCAGAAGCTTGTTGGGTCATATTACCTATGAGATTCATAATTTCTCCAATTTATTAATATTGTCTGGAACAAATCAGCCTTGATTATTTATTTTTGATTTGACTTGTTAATCCATAAAGCCAGCGCGATTATAACAACTAACTTGTTGTTCTGACATACTATTTTTATTTTTAATGCGAGAAAAATCGCAAAGTATTATACAGCATTATAAAAATAATCATTATTGAAGTATTAAATTAATCCATTTGTAACCACTGCACTCGGCGTGAAACTAAGCTAGGTTTGCTGGCAACCACTTTAATTCGACCATCGGACATACCTATGTATTTGTATTCCTGTTGTTGATTGCCTGTCAGTACAGTGGGAATAGTAGGTTGCCCACTGTCAAGCAACATAATGCCTGAAACGACTGTTTGTGTGCCGCCGACATGCAAAAAATCCAATTCATTGATTGTGCCATCACCATTGACATCCAGACTGTTGTTTTTTAATCGACCGCCGTTAAAACGATTGATTTCAAGGGTCCAACCGCTTGTATAAGCACTACATGCTTGAGTAGGAGGCAGCATAGTCGTGACTATTAAGCGTTCTTCTTGTACAACAGGCTCTGCAATGATTCTTTCTCCAAGATTTTCTTTGATTGAATTCTCTAGGTTAATGAACCAGCCTTGATGTGAAGTGTTTGAAAACCATTGGATTGGCTTGTTTGATAAGACGCGTGCACTGATATTATCTGGTGTGCCGTCCTGATCCCAGTCTTGTTGTTGTATGAGGTTTATTTCATTGATAACGTTTTGCTGCAATAATTTGTTGTGAGGAACCGTTAAGCCTGTGTCTAGGTCCCAGATTCCATAAAGGCTTTGTGTGTTTTGATTCAGGGCCATAGCATCGCTTGTTTGTAGATATTGACCGGTGCCAAAATAGACCATGACTCCTTCATTGGAAGGGTGAGAGCCGACATCGGGGCGAGCTGTAATGGGTTGAGGGATATTTTCTTTACTTCTGGCAACAAATAGTTTTGATACATGAATTTGTGAAACATCTAAAGGATATTTATTCGCTTTGGAAAAATCAAAGCGCCACAGGTTACCGTGTAGGTCACCGGCGTAGACACGGTCTGATACAAAATCGCGATCAGAATCTACCAAGGTTGGGCTGCTCAAACCGTTAGCACGATTCAGATTGAGTGGATCTTGATTGAAACCCGAGCCGGTATCAATTTTATTCAGAACGCCTGTTTCTAAATCGACTATGTATAAGGCAGCATTGCCGGTACTGCTTGCTGAGCCATCAGCAAGGGTATTATTATAACCGTTGCCGAAAATAGCGACCCATTGTCCGTTGGGTAAGCGCCCAATGGAAGGAATGCCATAGGTATAACCTAAATCTGAATCGTCTGCATCAGTGATTTCCCATAAGACTGTGTCTTTTGCATTGGCTTCGGAAAACAGTTTGGGATCGGTGATATCCAGCGCATACACACCTTGGCCACCACCGCGCAGCATACCAACCAGGATTGTATGCCAACCTTGTGAGCGTTTTGTTCCTTTAAAATAAGCATCGTCTACTGTTATTTTTCCATCAACATAGCTTAAATGAGCGTAATAAGGATTGGCTAATTCAGAGAGTTTAGGGTAGATGGTTGCCGGGACGTAAGCCAGAAGCTCTTGGCCACCACCAAGATTTTTAAGTCCGGCATGAAAGCCATGCAGCATACCGTCGTTTGCTCCGACATATAAAACAGGTGTTCTGTTGGCGTGTTGTTGCATGAAATCTCGGTAGGAATGATTGTTTTCAGGAGCGCCTTCTGGCCACTTAACTAAATAACCACGGTTGGGTTTACCAACATAAACTGGGTCTGAGTGTAGTACATCACCTAATATATGTGCTCTACCACGGATTTTATACGATTTGTTCGGTGTGTTATTGTTAGAGGTTTCAGCTCTAAGATAAGTTACAACGTCTTGGCCGTATTGATTTAGGTTCTCGCCACGATTGCCTTGCAGCAGGTTTTGAATTTGATTCGGTGATATTTCGTTTGTGTTGGGTTGATTGAAATTATCTGGCCACCTAAAGGCAATGCCTCGTTTTTCGATAGGATTATATGAAATAATATGACGTGCTTGGGTCGTATTTTCAAAAACCGATTGTACGTTCCATTCTTCTTGCGTGATTTTCCCAGTACTGCTGTTAAGGCGCAAGGCTCTGAGTCCACCTGTCCAACCTTGCGTATTAAATGAGGATTGATACAGCAGGGTATCGTTTTTCATTTTATGATAACTGCTCAGTAATTTTGTGTTAGAACCTTGTCCTTGGAAAGCCACCTCTTTTAAGATTTTTCTAATGCTCATAAAGAGTTCATCAGCATTTGATGTTTCAAAATACATACCTTTGCTGTTGTAAGCAGCATGCCATAAGTCGCTGGCTTGTTGTGCTTTGCCGGTACTAGGATCGCCCCAGTTATCGTGTTCCTGTAGTGGAGGGTTGGGCCATAGATCACCATCGGTATCGACCAGTTGAGATTGTAAGCCATGAGCGATGGCAACCGTTTTCATATGTTGATGGGTATTCTTGTTGCTGCCTGGTGGGGATGCATTGTTGGGTAATGGGCTCAAATCTTGGTCGTAAAAATGTTTTGCCATATCAGCGAAAGTGCCAGGGTAAGGGTCAGCATCGTCATTGGCCGTATATGATTGTGCAAGGTCAAAAGTACCAGTAGCATCTGTCAGTACTAGGGCGATATTGCTTTGACAAGCATTTTGGATGGGTGAGTCAAAACCAGTATGATCACCAGCAAAGTAATCTCCTAGTGCAGTAAGGCCTTCGCTGAGACTTAAATCAGTAGAAGTTGAATGTTGGTGGTAGATAGCACTGAGTACATCGGTGAAATCTTTTGCTTTGTTATTTGAATTGGAAGGAATGTCAACAAAATTATTCTGTAGGTTGTTGAGAGTGGTGAATCCTAACTCCACGTTGTTGTCGAGATATATCAGATGTGCAATCAGTCCAGTGGTGTATAGTTCTGTATTTCTATAGTAAGTGAACCAGTTAGCAATATTCTGTTGTTCCTCGGCCAGTGTGCGTCCGTGAATAGGGTCATTGGGGTTGATGACAGTGGTATTTAATATTGTTGTATTGAGGCAACTGGCATAAGGTGGGTTATCGCGTGCAGCTGATTTTGGACATTCTGAGATGTTATTCCCTGTAAGGCCACCATAACTTGTATGCTCTACTATAATTTGATTTTTTTTGACAGTATAACGAATATGACTGTCCCATAGGTCTACGATTTTGTTGGGCGTGGTGGTCATATTTGTTGGGCTGGGTTTGTTGCCATTGAAACCTTTATCATCCAGTGCTGTGATATAGACAAATCCTGCTCCGTTGTTGATTTGACTGGATAAGTCGATGGCTTGAGACGAACGCGGACCAAACCAAGCTGTTTCAAAATTAGAATGAGGCATGCTAGGCCATGGTGTGTAAGTGACATTGGGATTGTAGAAAACTTGATTGAATTGGGCAGCATAGATACGCCAATCGGAGTTTACTAGTTCTAAGCTGTCTTGTACGGCATTGCAGCTGTTGGGGGTATGAATGTTTGTAGAATTGGTGTTGCTATTGGTATTATTATTTGCACCACTATCATTGTTGTTTG
This sequence comes from Pseudomonadales bacterium, assembly GCA_028281605.1. Taxonomy (GTDB): domain Bacteria; phylum Pseudomonadota; class Gammaproteobacteria; order Pseudomonadales; family JANQJO01; genus JANQJO01. The sequence continues at coordinate 8,095 of JANQJO010000045.1, read as the reverse complement.
AGCAATTGTCTCCGTCGTCATCATCATCATCATCGTCATCGTCATCGTCGTCACAGTTATTATTATTTTGATTGGCTGTATTTGTGTCCCAAAAGGGTTCTTTTCTATTACTTGTTGCTAAAACTGTGGACATATTGAGAAGATCAAAAGGAGGAGATTCATCAATCAGTGTTTGAGTGTTTGGTAAATTGTTTTCATCCAGTTGAGCATTGGTGATGCTATCATGATTGAAAATATGATTAAAAGATATCCATGGTGAATTTGAGCAAGGGTCTGCTGATGATAAAGAAAAACTGCTCCAATGGCCCTTTTGGGTTTTGACACCAATACCATTTTGCAAGTAAGCATCCAGCCTCCAGTGCTCAGGTGTTACAATACTGCCTCTGATGGGGATAGAATCATCCAGTAAGATCATGATATTCAGAGGGTTTTGTATAGTTGAAAAAATAGAGGTGGTTAGAGGCTTATCTGTTAAGGCCAGTTCTGTAGCCAGACTTTTTGGGTTTGTAAAGAGCAAGATAAGAAGACAAATGCATAGGCAGGTAAGATGTCTAAGTGTAAAGCTAAGAGCTAGTGGTCTTGGGCGCATTAGATATCCTAAACAAGCATCAATCAGTTAAGTTTTTACAGCTCAGTTTGAAAAAAACTTTTTAAATCATTTACTTAAAAAGGGATTCCAGTATTGTAAACTGTTATCAATTATAGACAATCAAAGTATGATGTTGATCAAAAAAGATTTACACTTAAGTACAAGTTGTAAAAGTAAAATGAGTTAAGGATAAGAAATTACACTGATTTTTTCTGGTTGAGCTTTGTCTGGTTTTTTGTTTGGTTTTGTTTGTTGTATTGTAAGTAGGTGTTAAAATCTTTCACCAGATTTCCATCAAACTTTCCATCAGATTATAAAGCTTTATGAGTAGGTGTTCTGTTTTTTTAGTGGTTTTTTAGCGAGTGCCATTGTCGAATAAACAGAGTAATTTCATAGGGTTCGTATTTCAATTTGAGCTTTTTGGGTAAATATAGTGTGCCAACTGACATATAGTTTAAATATTCAATTTCCCATGTGGATTGTGAGAGTTGTCGTATTAAAGGTTGTTGTGTGTATGGGTTAAAAAACTGCAATGACTTGATTTCTTTATTGGGCGCAGGCATGCCTTTAATCCACCAAATAAGCTCGGCTAAAGGCACTTTTGCTCCAGTGACTTGTTCTAGCAGGTTTTGTGCATCATTAGCTGTAACATGGCTACCATCAGCTTTATGTAAGGTAACTCCCTCAGTTGAACCGATCAGCTGGATGTGTCCTTGTCCAAAGGGACCATTGAGATCTATATGATAATTATTCTGCTCTTGCTGCCAATAAAGAAAACCACTATGACGCTGATTGCCTTTGCGTAAGGCAATTTTACCTTCCAATTGCCATGTTGTTAGCTCTATGGTTTTTTGATAATGGATGGACCAAGCTTGTTGTTGTTGCGTTGAAAACTGCTTTAGAGAAGTTTTTATTTCTGATTTGGGTATGTGACTGCATGCAATGATGATATTCAGCAGCACAAGGCTCAGCAGACATCTAAAAACTTTGTAAGAGGCTATCATGGCGTTTGTGTTTTTAAACGTTCCATGGTTTCTTTTAAGATGACGCTGTCTGGATTTTGCTCTAAGGCATCTTGCCAGATACGCTTGGCTTGGTCGGGATAGCCACTTTTCCATAAAACTTCACTTAAGTGTGCAGCAATTTCATGATCTTTCAGCAGATTATAAGCTTTTTGTAAGTGTTGTAATGCGGTTGAAAGGTCTCCCATTTTATAATAAACCCAGCCCAAACTGTCGATAATGGCTGGGTCATTGGGTTCAATAGCAATAGCTTGTTGGATCAATTCTAAAGCTTCTTGGTAGCGATTAGTACGATTGGCCAGCGTGTAACCTAAAGCATTCAGTGCTAAAGCACTTAGAGGATTTTGTTCTAAGATGGCTCGTAAATCAGATTCCATCAATTCTAATGAGCCCATTTTATCGGCTAGCATAGCACGGCTGTAAAGAAGGTTAGGATTGTTGGGAAATTCCGATAGTGCCGTTTCGAACACTTCCAATGCTTGTGTGTATTGTTCAGCTGTGAGTAAGAGGTCTCCTTCGCTGATATAGAATTGGACAGCTTGTTGTGGTTGTAAATTGCGGGCACCGGCTAAGGTTGCACGTGCAGCATCAAGTTGCTGAGTCTGCGCATATAACTTTGCAATTTGAATTTGAGCATTTAAAAACTGCGGCCCGAGAGACACTTTTTTGTAATACTCAATCGCTTGCATTGTCTTTTTTTCAGAATTTGCAATTTGAGCGAGATAGGTGTAAGCTTCATCGCTTTTTTGTTTACGCTCAATCAGTGAAAACAGATAGGTTTTGGCTTGTTCTGCCAGTTTGTTTTCCCAAGAAATCAGAGCTAAAGATAACAATAAGTCTGTATCTTCAGGGAACTTTTCTACCAGTTTACTAAACTGAGTTTGTGCTGCGTTTAGTTTGTTTTGTTCTGTTAGGACACGTGCATAGACAATGCCTAAACGTTTATGATTGGGGTTTTTTCGGGTGGCCTTTTTAAGCAATTTGCGCGAACTTTCTGCTTGACCTTTTTCATTTAATAATTGAGCTTTGAAAATAATAGCGGAGACGTATTTTTTGTCGATGTCTAGGCAGATGTTAGCGGCTTTGAGTGATTGTTCGTAGTGTTTGCTTTGATGTTCTAATAAAGCCTTTGTAAACCAAAGTTGTGGATTGCGAGGGTATTTTTTTATCAAGTCGTCAATGGTTTTAATGACTTTGGCTCGGCGCTTTATGGATAACTCGCGGCTGTGGTGGACTAAAAAGTCAAAATTAGCGGGGGCGTTTTGAGCCAATAACTTGTCCATTTGTTCAATTGCTTTTTCAAAGTGACCCACACGAATGAGTTGTATGGTAATGGTTTGCAGAGCTTCAATATTATTAGGGTCAATGGATAACCACAGTTTGGCTACGTCCATGGTTGCTTGATGAGCATTCATATACTTGGCAATGCGTGCGGCGCGAGCGATGACAGCCGGGTCATTGGTTATGTGTGCCTGTTTAATATAGTTGCCTAGAGTGATTTCAAGACGATTTTGCTTGCCCGCCATTTCTGCGATAATAAGGTCAAACAGTGTTTCTGCACTCAATGTTTCTGCATTTTTCGTAGGCTTTGTATGTTCTGTATGCTTCGTACGCAAAGCATTTTCTGGTTTTTTTTGTTGAATCGCTGTGGGTTCTGTGTTGATCGGAGTTTTAGAGAGGTTCGATTGAGCGACTAACTGATTTGTATTGGGTGTTTTTGAATGAAGTTGCGCACAAGCAATTGATAGCAATGTGCTTAAGATCAGTAAAAAGAGTTTAGGTAATGAGAAGTTAGGTGTTTTCAGTCTAAAATGTACAGTTGAAACATTAATATAAGAGTCAGTAGGCTTTAAGTTGTTTGTATATTGGTCTGGCACAGGTGCTTTCTCACAAGATGGTTAACTTTTGGCAAATAAATGCCTTGTTACAGTTGGTTATAAGTTTTTGCATTCTACTCAACAATAATAGCGGACACGAGTAGCATTTGGGTAAATTCCTTTTATATGATTAATTTAGACGGTGTGCTATAAGATATTCGCTGTTATTATAGTTGTTTTTTTGATCATCTTATAAGGCTTGATCTGTAGATGTAGATAATAGGTGAGAGCTTACAGCAGATTGACTGGACTTTCTTATTTTTATTCGATAGGGGATGTCGATTGAGCCAAAGGTGGCCCCAGGATGGGCCATTTTGGCGTTAAAAATAAAAAAATCCAGTCAATCTGCTGTAAGCTCTCATAATTGTTGGGTGAGTACAAACTGGTATAGATTGGTTTGTTACAGTAATGTGGGTTACAGTATGTTGCTTTTGGCCTTAGGTGTGAATCACAGAACGGCTTCTGTGGATTTGCGTGAGCGTTTGGCGTTTGCGCCAGAATCTGTTCCTGATGTGTTGCAAAACGTGCGTGAGCGATTATTGATGGAAGAGGTAGCTATTTTGTCTACCTGTAATCGTACAGAGCTTTATTGTACGACACAGAAGGTGCAAGTGCCTGTTTTTTCTGATCGTGTGATTCAATGGCTGGGTGACTACCATCACTTGCCTCAGCAAAAAATTGCTCATCATGCCTATGTTCACTGGGGGGAGGATGCCGTCCGTCATATGCTGCGAGTGGCCAGTGGTCTTGATTCGATGGTGTTGGGCGAGCCCCAGATTTTAGGGCAGTTGAAATCAGCGTTCTCTGTGGCCCAAGGTGCAAATACTTTAGGCCCAGGTTTAGGGCGTTTATTTCAATATACCTTCCGTGTGGCTAAAACGGTGCGGACACAAACTGAGATTGGAGTCAGCCCCATTTCAGTGGCTTATGCTGCGGTTAATTTATCTAAGCGTATTTTCAGTGATCTTACGCAAGCAACCGTTTTGCTGATTGGGGCTGGAGAAACCATAGAGTTGGTATCAAAACATTTTAAACAAGCAGGCGTATCGACTCTGTATGTGGCCAATCGTACGTTTGAGAGAGCGCAAGATTTATCCAGTTTGATTAATGCGACACCTTTATTGCTGCAGGACATTCCATCGGTTTTGCCAAAAGCGGATATTATTATTTCTTCAACCGCAAGTCCTCTGCCTATTGTGGGCAAAGGTATGATGGAAGTGGCCATGAAACAGCGCAAACACGCTCCCACCTTTCTGGTAGACTTGGCCGTGCCAAGAGATATTGAGCCCCAGGTTGGTAATTTACCGGATGTGTTTCTCTATAGTGTTGATGATCTGCAAGAGACGGTTGAACAAAATAAACAACAGCGTCAGCAAGCCGCAGAAGAAGCGGAATCGATCGTGGCGCATCAAGCTGTAGAGTTTATGCAAGCGTTGCGAGAAAGAAAAGCCGTTGGGATTTTGCGCCACTATCGTGAAAAAGTAGAGAATATGCGTCTACAAGAATATGAAAAGGCGCGTAAGGCGTTATTGGTTGGGCAGGCACCAGAAGTCGTTTTGGAGAAGTTGAGCAAAACTTTGGCCAATAAGCTGATGCACGAGCCCACTGTTCGTTTGAGGCGTGCAAGTGCTTTGGATAAAACAGAAAAATTGCGATGGGCGCAAGAGTTGTTAGGTTTGCTGGAGGAAAACGAAAATGATGAGCAGGATGAACCTTGAATGATGAAAGCTTCTGTAGTCAATAAACTTGAAAAAATTGTACAAAGACATGAGGAGATTGCCGGTTTACTCAGTGATCCTGAAGTCATTGCTAACCAGAATCAATTTCGAAAGTTGTCGGTTGAGTTTGCTGAACTTGAGCCTGTGGTGGAGCTTTTTAAGTGCTACGGCCAAGTGCAAGAGGATATGCAAGCGGCTGAGCAACTGATGAGCGAAGACGATCTTGATATGAGAGCTATGGGAGAAGAAGAGTTTTATTTAAATAAAGAACGTTTGCAGGCTTTAGTTTTAGATTTGCAAAAATTGATGTTGCCAAAAGATCCTAACGATACTTGTAATGTCTTTTTGGAGGTTCGTGCTGGCACAGGGGGTGATGAAGCCGCGTTGTTCGCTGGGGACTTGTTTCGTATGTATGCTAAGTTTGCTGAACAAAACGGTTGGAGGCTTGAGACGGTCAGTGCCAGTGAAGGTGAGCACGGAGGGTTTAAAGAGATCATTGGTAGAATTACGGGAGAGAACGTTTATTCGCAGTTGAAGTTTGAATCGGGCGCGCACCGGGTACAAAGGGTGCCTGAGACCGAATCACAAGGCCGCATTCATACTTCTGCCTGTACGGTTGCAATTTTACCGGAAGTTGAGTCCATTGAGGCGGTAGACATTAACCGCAATGACTTGCGCATTGATACTTTTCGTTCTTCTGGGGCAGGCGGTCAGCATGTGAATACGACGGATTCAGCGATTCGTATTACTCATTTACCTTCGGGTATTGTGGTTGAGTGTCAAGATGAGCGTTCACAACATAAAAACAAAGCGCGTGCGATGTCTTTATTACAGGCTAAATTATTGGATCATATGCAATCGCAACAGCATCGAGAACAAAGCCAGAAACGTAAGTTATTAGTGGGTTCAGGGGATCGTTCTGAACGTATACGCACGTATAATTTTCCGCAAGGGCGAGTGACCGATCATCGAATTAATTTAACCTTGTATAAACTGGATGAGGTGATTGCTGGAGGGCTTAATGAGTTGCTTGATGCTTTGTTGCATGAGGATCAAGCCGAGCAGTTAGCGAGTCTGAGTGAAGAGTGAACGTATCAGAGGTTGCCGATAAGCGCATCAAATCTTTGCTCGGATGGGGAACACAGGTTTTGCGTAGGGTGAGTTCAACGCCTGATTTAGACGCCCGTGTGTTGTTGGGTCATTGTTTGCAGTATTCAAAAGAGCAATTGTGGATGTACGCTGACGAACGTGTGGATCGAGCTTGTGTGGAACATTTTCAAGCCGATGTCCAGGCGCGTAGTCGAGGTAAACCGGTGGCTTATTTGACGGGTTCCAAGGAATTTTTTGGGCTTGACTTTAAAGTGAACCGGCATACTTTGATACCGCGTCCAGAGACTGAATTGTTGGTAGAAGCTGCTTTAGCATTGATGGCAGGTCAACAAAAATCTCAATGGCGGGTATTAGAATTAGGTACGGGCAGCGGTGCTGTGGCTGTCAGTGTGGTCCATGTGAGACCACAGACTTTTGTTGTGGCTACAGATATTGATCATGCCGCGCTGCAAGTGGCGTGTGGTAATGCGCAAGGCTTACTTAAGGAGCCTGCTAGTATTCATTGGCTGCAAACGAATTGGTGTGCGGGTGTGCAGGGTTGTTTTGATTTGGTGTTGTCTAATCCACCTTATGTTGCCACTGAGGATCCGCATGTATCTGCCGAGGTATCAAACTTTGAACCCAAAAGAGCTTTGTTTGCTGGCGTTGATGGGTTGCAGGCGATTGTTTGTATTGTAGAAGAAGCACGTGCATTGCTAGCAGGAGGGTGGTTGTTACTGGAGCATGGGGCTGGACAAGGGGCGAGCGTGAGAAGTGTATTGCAACAGACGGGATATCGGCAGATTGTGACTTTAAAAGATTTGGCAGGCTTAGAGCGAGTGACTCAAGCTTATTGGAGTGGTCAGCAAGTATGAGTGTTGTTGGAGCTTCTCAAGATAGCATATGGCTTAAGCGCTATTGTCGACAAATAGCACTAGAGCAGGTGGATGTGCAGGGTCAAAAAACCTTAGCTTGTTCACATGTTTTGGTGGTGGGTTTAGGGGGTTTGGGTTCTGTTGCCAGTTTGTATTTGGCTGGAGCTGGGGTGGGTCAATTAACGTTAATGGATCCTGATTCGGTTGAATTATCGAATTTGCACCGGCAGATTACCCAGCAAGAGCGAGATGTGGGGAGTAATAAAGCGTTAGTAGCTGAGCAAGCTATTTTAGCACGTAACGAACAAACCCGGGTCAATGCCATTGCCAAAGCTGCGGATGCTGAGTCTTTGTTAGAGTGGGTTTCTGCAGCAGATGTGGTGTTGGATTGTACGGATAATTTTCAAGCTCGGTATTGTATTAATCGGGTTTGCGTGCAAATGCAAACGCCTTTGGTATCGGCAGCGACGATTCGTTTTGAAGGACAGTTAACAGTCTTTGTACCAAAGTGGAGTAACAGTCCTTGTTATGCGTGTTTATATCCTGAGAGTAATGCAAACCGAGAAACGATGAATAATAGTTGTTTAGAGCAAGGTGTGTTTGCGCCTTTACCAGGGATTATGGGAACTTTGCAGGCCTTAGAGGCACTCAAATTCTTGTTGGGGGTTGGAGATATTTTATTGGGGCGTTTATTGTTATTCGATGGCTTGGCTTTGAACTTTCGTGAGCTGTCTTTGCCTAAAGATCCTGGTTGTTTAATTTGCATGGGGCTGTAAGGAGGTGTAACAAAATAAATTGGACATCGAGTATGTAATTTAAATATGTGTAAGGGAGTTTAATTAATTTTGTGTAAATGCTTATTCGTATATAATCCATGCAATTTTAGAGGATCAAAGAATGAGCAAAAATAAAGCAACACAAATGA
>JANQJO010000128.1 GCA_028281605.1 Pseudomonadales bacterium | reverse complement strand
ATTCGACCACTGTGAGGCTTGTCTGCTCAAATCATTTTCACTTAAGATCAATTGAAATACAGCTATCGCGGGATCTAATTGTGGGAATAAAGTTTAGGGAATACCCATTTTCATGGTTTGGGGTGGGCCCCAGGCCCATGAGGGTTACCGTGAAAATACCCTTGGCATACAGGCACAAAAAAACCTGCCAGCTTAATACCTAATTCCTGCAAGTCTCTTTCGTAAAAGAATGTTGAAAAGTTATAATTATCAATTTACTATAAAATAATTTTTACAATTGATAGGTCACGATACAGATGGGTAAACCAGCGAAGCATACAACCACCAAAGCGCGCAAACAATCAGCACAAGTTCACTTTCAAAAGACCGGCAAGAACCTCACCAGCAAGGTAGGCTTTGTTCCGGTCATCAAGTTTTTGGACAAACTTGGGTTTGGAAAGATTTTTAAAGCAGAAGTTGATCATACCCAAAAATCAAACGCATTGTATTCACTAGAAGACGGAGTGCTCCTTGTTTTGGTAGGTTTGATTGGTGGGGCATTTAACTTGAGCAAATGCGTTTGCCTTTGGTCAGGTTGCAAGGTAATTCGAAAAGTTGCTGGATGGATTTCAATTCCAGATGAAACAACATTGGGTAGAATTTTTAAAAAAGTTAAAGATTAGCCAATGCAGCCATGCAAACGTCTAGAAAATAGGAATTTTAAATTTAAAACCAAAAGTATCTCAAAATACCTGTTTACATAAACCTAGATTCCGTAGTTGAAAATCTGAAATTTAGCTGTAAGCCTTGTGTAGTAAGGACTCCAGAAATTTGATCGACCCCACCTATTGAGTGAGCATAAGAAGTGAGCAAAAACCTCTGGAAGTCTTATGGTATTTGGCTTTGCAGAGTGACCCGATATTTCAACTGCGGAATTTAGGATGAAGCACATGGTCTGCCTGTTTTATGAATATGCATTTTTTGTTGGGCCTGCCTTAGTTAATAGCAATGATTATAAGAGGTATTGAAAAAGTAGAAAAATAAGTTTCATTCAGTTAACCATTAAAATTATGAGTAGTGGTGTCTCAAATATGTTTAATTGGTGATGGTTTTTCATCTTTAGTCGACTTTCACTCATTAATGATTAATGAATCTTAATTTTTTAAGTAAAGACGATCTAAAGTTCCAGTCACTCACCCAAATTAAAATTTTTTGATACCTTAGCATCATACCTTGAAAATTCATCCCGTATGTATGTAATAACAGCCTGAAGGAGAATTATGATGAAAAGCTTATTAAAGCTGTATTTTTTTAGTGCAGTGTTGTTTTGTTTGTTGCTCAGAATAGCTTTTGCTGAAAAAACCTATTATTTAGAAAAAAGCTCTGACTATTGTGATATTTTTAGAAGCCTAACACAAGAAATTCCTTCACAATGTCTAAATTCTCAAGCATCAAAACCAAAAACACGAGGACTTTATTTACCTTTGCCTGAAAAGCAGACCATGCCACAAACAAACTCTGGACGTATCGCACTAAGGGTTGAATTTGCAACAAATTCAAATCAGTTAAACACTGAGGCAAAACAAATTCTAGATCAAGTAGCTGCCGTTTTGCTGCATGACACTTTAAGCAATAGCTTATTTTTGATCGAAGGTCACGCAGACAGTCGTGGCAGTTCTATCTACAATTTTCAACTTTCAGAATTACGTGCACTCAGCGTGAGAGATTATTTGATACAAAAACACGGTATATCAGCGAAACGTTTGCCTATTGCAGGGTTTGGTGAAAGTCGGCTTTTCGACCCTCTGAACCCAACCGCAGGGGTCAATCGACGTGTTGAATTTGTAAACCTTCAAGCGAAAACCGGATAAAACAGTAAAGAGGACTTATTTCAATGTCTGTCAAAGTAAACAAAAGCCCTGGGTTGAATCGGTTGAAAACGCTCACTCGCTTTGTACGTCAATGCAATCGCGAAATACATGTTATCGCCAAGACTTTACCCAAAATACCCACTCTCAAAGACATTGCTTTAGCAAATGATAAATTAGCGTTGGCTCTCATTATTTTGGTAGAGAAGCAAAATGGTTTACTGTATCGTACAACGGAGTCAACCTATGATCAATGCCAAGACTTTTTACTTGGCAATGGCCAAAGTCGACGTGTCTCGCGAGATGCTGCGGCCTACGTGGATGACGTGCTGTACAATCGGCTTGATCTTGCGCCAGGCAAGAGCCTGACCAATATGCACTATTTGCTTTTGGCGATACTACGACTAGGGCCTTCCGATGAAGGTTGGCCACAAGCAAACATGGAACGAAATGAGGCTCAAATAACACAGGCCTCATTATCTAACTCATTCATACGAATTAAACACTTACTCAAAAATATCATTAATAATTTAGGTAGTCATTATAGCAAAGCACTGGTCCGCTGTCGTGCTCAACAAGGCTCAGTTAAGCTTTCTTGTTTAGAACAAATGTGTGAAGTGCCTGAAGAAGTCAATTTGGCAGACATACTCTGTAGTATTATGACAATACCTATCATACCACCAGCACATTTACCTTTACATGCTAATGATGGTTCTGAGCATATAAAAAAATATTTCTCTTGTTTGATATCCGTTATTCGTTCTTTGGACCGGCGCTATGCAACATTACGTGGCCTGGGGCTTTCACCGCGACAATATCTAAATTTTCAGGCTCTCTCCGACGGAGATTTAAGGCAACTCTCCCAACTCAAGCGTCAAGCACATGAGTTAATTAAAGAAGAAGATAAATTTAATGAAAGTAAAATACAAAAGGCTTGGGAGCAGGCTTTCAACATCGTTAAAGGAGAGCATAAACATTTAGCACATTGTGAAAGCTTTCGTCATTTCTACTACTCTCATGTTGGTGAGACACTAATGGGGCTTTCTTTGGTACAAGAAGATCAATACGACCAAGAAACAGAGAATGACCAAGTTTCCTTGATAATGAAAATTCTATTTCATTTGCAAGAAAAACACCCAAAGTTATTAGACAATCCCACTTTTTATTTCTTTACTGAAGCCTATATCCATGATCGAGATGATATCGAAGTAATAGAAGATAAAAAATTCCTAGAACATGCCACTCGTCATTCGTTTTGGAAAGAGCAGCTTGCCACTCATAAGGCTTTAGATGAGTTAGAAAAACGCAGGCAAAATTTAATCCCACTGATCGAAGAAGAGGTTAGCAAATTATGAAAGAAGAGAAACTTGATATCACTGTTTATTACAAGCTACTCCAGAGATTAAAAAGTAAGAGAGTTGGTGGTTTTTACTCAGATCAGGTAAGTTCTCTGTTAGAGCATTTACCTGATCGAAACCCCAATGAACGTTTATATGATTGGTTAGAGCGAGGAAGCCAAGCTAATATCTTTGCTCTAGCGATTTGTGATGCACAGGGTAGTGCCAAAATTCAGCTAAAAGATACCAGAGAAAACCGCGTTCTTTTAGCACGTTTTGATATTGGCCATATTAGTGATGAGGGAGAAATTATACAAGATGAAGCTATTTATCGGCAAGCAGCAGACAGTGGTGATTTGAATTTACCAGATCTTCCTTTTTCTTCTCCAAATGAAAAATATGGATTGTCTTTTAAAGAAAATGACGGCATTATCACAATTACTATAAAAGCCCTGCATGATTATTCAGAATCGTGTTCTAGACAACGCATTGCTTTATTGAGTATTGATGCACACAATGGGGTGAGAGCATGAAACAAAGAAGCATCTATATTCCTGTTGCTCCCATGCAAAGTGTTTGCAAAGGAAACATTGTCGAGCTGTTATTTGATAAATTTTTAATAAACCCACGGCGTAGTTTAATTGACCTTCAGCGTTGTGGTTTTTCTAATGCCTTGAAACTTGCTTGTAAAGCCGTGAGATCTTTTAGCTCAGAAAAATCGTTTTGCTCTTCTTTTTTGACACCCGTTATTTTGCCACGAATTGTTGCAGTGAATCCGTCTGCTAACATAACCAATCTTTCAAGCGCTAGCTTAGGTATTGCTCTGGGTTTATTGTTGTATCGCTCAAAAAGCCCTTTTAAAATAATGGCTACAGGCAGCTTTTCTCTCAATAAACACAATCAAGATAAGCTCAGAAATGTAAAAGCATACAACATAACCGCACAATTTAAAGTGGCTCAATATTTGGGGCCACAAACCGAGCCTTTATTTTATTACGTTCCAGAGCATCTTGAATGTGGTGCAACAGTTTCTGAATTATATGCAAAAGAAATGGTAGCACTTAGAACAAGGAATATTTGGGTTCAACCCATTGGTTCTTTGCAACAAGCCATTTCTAGCTTTAGAAATAATGGAAACATCTGATGAAAACAAAAATACATATAGGTTATATTCCAACAGTTCCTCCAGGACATGGAGGTTGGGGCACCGGCCCTTCCGAGCTGTTGACTGTGATATCCGATTCTCAATCAACAGCCCAACATGGCCTTGGGCAGAAGCTGCAAGCGACAGCCGATCGTGCCTATGGAGCAGCGTTTAAGGTCCGTGCCCGTCCTAAAGCCTCTGCGTTGTACCAGCGCTATATAGTAGAAGCGCGTGAGCTGCCTAAAAATTTATATGTAACCCAACCTCCGATTAAGCTAGAGGGACAAAGTGGAGAACTGGCTCTTGCACTGTTGTATTTACTTTCTTGGGATAACACACTTCCCAACCGATCATTTATTGCAACTGGATGTTTAAATAGCTCAATAGTCAAAGTTAAAATTGAGCCTGTTAATGGTATAGAGCAAAAACTGAGTCTAATTAAAGAGTGGGCTACACAACAAGAAGAAAAACATGAGACTCCATTGTATTTTTTTATACCTGAACATGATTTTACAGAAATTGAATTAAATCTTATCAGAGACTTGTCTGAATTGAGTATTGAAGTAAGACAAGTGAGCACTTTATGTCAAGCAGCTCAATATTTAGGTCTGAAGACAGCCCCAGAATATAAAGCGATCACCATAGCAGATCGGGTCAGTGCAATAATTGTAACTTCACTGGTTTGTGTTGTCATTGGTTTTATAAGTATGAATGAATGGATGAAATATAGTATCCCTTTAGGGCTTGATAAAGTCTTTACCGATTGCGAAAATGGAAGATTGTTAGCGTTGCCCCTAGAAGCGCCTAAAGTACCTATGGGTACACAGCTAGGATGGCGAATTCATGTAGGGGATCCGTATCAGCTTGATGTGCTTCTAATGCGTGCATTGCGTAAAGAATATGGGTACCATGTGGCATATGCAAGCATTTCTGAACACAGTCCACCGGTAATAAAATATGATCGTAAAAATAGTCCGATAACACCTGGAAGTGTTTGGACAAGACGCACATTGGTAAATCAAGAAACGGACTCACAATCCAATATTGTTTTGTTTCTTGCTAGTCGTTCACCAGAAAGTTTTTCAAAACTTCAAGCTAAACTAGATAACCGTTATCCTAATACTAAAAAAGGAGGAATCCCATTCCATGCCGAACCTATGAATATCTCTTCTATGAGAGATTACATTATCTCGCAGTTTCCAGGTGTTGAAGTTTTTATTTATCGTTCTGTGAAAGGGAGTTCCCCATGTTTATGAACAAATATTTTCAAGGATTCATGTCTGTTAGCTTCATATTTCTTTTGAGTTATCCAGTGATTGTGCAGTCTAGTTGTCCAGTTCACTTTCTTCTAAATGAAAAGAGGGATGAAATTACTTTATATTCTGATAAAGAGAGTGAGAGTAAATATGTTTATGCATTAGTCACAGAGGAAAAGATTACTGAGCTCAATTTGGATCAAAGATCTAAAAAAAGCGCATCCTATTCCATTCTAAATAATTTCGATTCGTCAAGCTCAAGCCAGTATATTTATGTTTTTCTCTCAACAAAGCATGAACCTTTACTTCACCCTTTTTCAGTATCTTTTTCAAGGCCCATTCGCTCAAGGCGCGTACGTTCTTTAACAGTCGAAGATAGAGCTATTTCAAAAATGCGGACCACAGAAATTAGATTATATTCAAAATCTGCCGACTATGTACCATATAGAAAAAAAGCATGCTATTCCAGAATTTAAAGATTAAATATATTTAGGAGGTTTTATGAAAAGATACATATTTTTTATTTTAATTTTTATGAGTATATTGAGTGCTTGTGGGGGAGTTTCGGATGAACCGCCTCCACCACCACCTCAAAATTTAAATATTCAGGCTGAGCTTCTTGGTGAAATTGATGATGAATCCATTACTTTAGTCATCCATAACCAAGAAACTGGAAAAAAGGAACCATATCCAGTTGGAAAATCGGTTTTAACAAATATAGCCCTTAGAAATGGCAGTTACACACTTGCTTTGGAGAATATACCACAAGGTTCAAATTGTGAGTTCGAGCTAAATTCTATCGAAGAAAGCCATAAACATCTCAATATTATATGTGAATATGATTTTGTAGATGAATTTACTACCAGCTTGGATTTGGGTTCTATGGTGAATCTTGACTCATTATCCGGCGTAGAAATGTCTTTGCAAGGAATTGTTCCTACTGATTCTATTACAATAGAGCAGCCTGAAATGACGCTTGATGTTGAAGGAGGGATAGAAGAGACTGGAAAAGGAACAATACAGATGCCAACCAATTTATCTGACTTTATCATTAGTGACCAACGCACACAATTCAAGGTTGTAGACATCAAAACAAATATCGGACATAACTCAGAAAACTATGGTTTCTTTTTAACTGATGCATTGGGGAAAGTAGCTATTCGCTATGATAGGCGTTTTTTCAATGAAATGAATCGAGAAAAGATGCCCTTATTAATTGCCACATTCAAATGTCCAGAAAATATATTAGAAGATCATGATTGTGAACTTTCACAACCTGTGCATGTTGTATTAACTCCAGAGCAGTTTAGCAATCAACAATGGTCAGCACACCCTCTAACTGAAGCGATGTATCAGCAATTGAAATATTATTTATTAGCAGGGTACGAGATCAGTCAAGAGTTAGAAACTTATATGAACGATTTAGCAGCTTACCTCTTTAAACAGCAAGCAAGTTATGAAAGTTTGTTACAGTGGGCGAGTCAGCCAGATAGAAACGCTCTTATTGAAAAACCAGAAATAGTTAGAAGAATTGGGAGTTTTATATTTGATCCCACTCGGCACCCAGTTCTGTTTAATAAAGAAAATTTGAGCCCTGAAGAGACTCTTATAAATCTCGCACAGGATTTGGTTTCTCCCTATCTGGGGACCATCGCTGATACTGGAAAAAGACAACATAAAATGATCATTCAAGACAATCTTGCTTATTTACCAGAAGGCAGCTTAGGCCTAAGTATAATCGATATCTCTGACCCTTTAGATCCGAAAAAAATCAAAACCATTAAATTGCCTGGTGTTGTTTATTCTGTAGCTATCGAAGGAGATTACGCTTTTGTTGCTGTTGGAAAAAAGGGTCTTCAAGTTATAAATATTACCGATATTGTAAATCCCTCTATCACATCTCTTGATTTAGAAGGAAACGCCCAAAGTATCAGTATAAGAGAATCTAAAGCCTATATTGCTGCAAAGCAAAGTGGAATACATGTTATAGATATAGAAACTCCTGATAGGCCCTATTTACTTAAAACAATCGATCTAAACAAGGAAGTCGTAGCAGTAAAAATTGTAGAATCATATGCATATGCTATTGTTAAAACTCTATTGGGTAATGGGGTAAGGATAATTGATCTTGATCAAGAAGAGCCAAAAACCATCGCTTCTGTGCCTAATGATCTCAGACCTGTGCCGATTGGAGCATTTAACGTTCTAGATCTAGATGTGGTTAATCAAAATCTTTATTTAGTTTATTATGATTTTTTTGCATTCTTATTTAAAATGGTTAAAATAGACCTCTCTGACCCTTCACGCCCTATTGTTATTGGAAATCCAATTAAAATCAACGGTAATCCTAAAAGCATTCACATAAAAGAAAAAACTGCTTATGTTGCCAACTCCTTACACCCATTTTTAGTGACCTTTTTAGAAAAAGGGTTAGGCACTGAAGAATATCAACCTGGTATCCAGGTCATTGACCTTGAACAAATGCAAACCACAAACTTTTTAAAAACAAATAAGAATGTGTACTCTATTTATTCTGATTCATATCTCTATACCAATGGGGATGATGGCTTTCAGATCATCAGCTTAAAAAGATTTGCAGAGCCTGTAAAAATAAAATCACTAGCTTTCTCACAAAAAATGCGAGGCATAGCTTTAGATAATGATTTTGCCTATTTAGCTGCAGGCCTTATGGGTTTACAAATTATAGAAAACCCTAGTGAAGAAGCACCTAAAGTAAGAAACTCAAGAAATACTAATCTCCCTAGTTTTACTTCTGACCTTGCGGTAAGCAATAAGATGGCCTATTTAGTGAACGTATTAGGCGGTATTGAATTGGTTGATGTTTCAAATCCAGACAATTTAAAATCTGCTGGGATATTACATTTAGGCTTCCCAGATCCTTTACTCAATGTTCTAAAAGGCATGCCCTACTCAACAGGGGTTTTTGTACAAGAACCTTATATTTATGCTACTTTTTCGAGAATACTGAATAACACTTCAACTTTAGTCATTGCAAAACAATCAGATTCTTTAAATGGCCCAGATATCATACAATCAATTGACTTTGAGGGGCGTTCTAGAAATATCCTTGTGGATAAGGGTTATGCCTATATCACAAAAGATGCTGAAGGTTTAGAAATGATTAATGTTAAAAATCCAGAAGCACCTACACGACTCAACACAGATTTTTATGATAAACCTGCTATCAATCTTGATATTCAAGCGGATTATGCTTATGTTGCAGCAGGAGAAGCTGGACTGCAAATTTTGGACATCAGTGATCCAGAAAATGTGAATCTTAAGAGGTTTGTTAAAATTACAGGATCAGCACAAAACGTGTTTGTTACCGATTCTTACGCATATGTGGCAAATGATATATCAGGTATTACTTTTATCGATATTACAAATGTAAATAGCCCAAAAATTTTAGCAAGTTATCAGAATTCTGGAGGTATTGAAGAAATGCAAATCGTTGGAGACAAGCTATATGTTGCCAATGGTTATGGAGGGTACACTGTGTTGCATGCGCTTATTGAACGAAAATCTGAGCTATAGGAGGTTACAATGACCAAATCAATTTTTTCTCTACTGCAATGTATCCTGATCTTAACATTGTCAGCCTGCGGTGCTGAAGAACAGCGCTTAGCTCTGGTAATAGGTAATTCTGAATATAGAACACCAAGGTTTAAATTAGAAAATCCAAAAAATGATGCCAGTGACATGAGAAAAAATCTTAAAAAACTGAATTTTAACGTTATGCCTGATTCTGATGATCTCAGTAAGAACGAGATGCAGTCTCAACTTCAGACCTTCAGTGAGCAAATCACAAAAAACAGCGTGGCCCTTTTTTATTATGCGGGTCATGCCATACAGCATAGAGGGGAAAACTACTTAATTACTATAGAAGGTGATGCGTTAAATCTTAAACAGGTTTTTCAAGCAATGGAATCGGCAGAACCCTCCATCAGCATTATTATATTAGATGCCTGTAGAGATGATCCCTTTGTAGTATATGATCCAATTTTAATAGAGGAGTATGGCAATTTTCCAAATAAAGGAAAAAGTCAGGTTGTAATTAAAAAATTATCAAACCAAAGCTTTCAAATTCAATTTTTTGAATACAATGGTAAAGTAAGCCATTATTCAAATCTGTCTTCAAACTTATTAAAAAAAATACAGAAGGTGTTTCAAAACCCAGCTTTACTAGAAGATAAGGTCTATGCATTGAACTTTGTTACAAAAATCGTATTCAACTTAAGCCATACCCCTTTAGTGAATCGCTCTTTGATGGCGTCTTTCGCAGGTTTCGAGGGATCTATCGCACGAGAGCCTAGTGGTATGGCGCTAATAGAAGGTCCAAAAGGATCTATAACAGCGTATTCAACTGCTTCAGGCTCAGTGGCTTATGATGATAGTGATGAATATATACTGCAACTTATTTCAAAAAATGAATCTTTTCCAAAAAAAGATAATAATAAAGTGGTAATAAAAAAAATATCAGATGAACGCTACCTTGTACGCATTTTTGAAACCAGTGGCCACATCACTCACTATAAAAAGTTCAGTGATGAATTATTTAAGATGATAAAGGAAAAAGTTGATGCCCCCCATTCCCTGAGCGATCAACTTTTCATTGAAGAACTCATATCAAATCTAAAACATCAACGCTACGACAGTAGAAATGCCCCTTATACCAGGCATCTCCTCAAACATATGATGGAGCCTAATTTGCATATTGCAGAGGTTTTTCTAAGAACGCGGCAAGCTGTACTAGATGAAACCAATGGCAAACAAATTCCTTGGGAGCATTCCTCTCTAACGAAAAACTTTCGTTTCAAAATTTTAAAAACAACTCCTCAAATTCGATTTCAATAGGATCTATAGATGAAAATACAAGCAAACTTTTTTGGATTACTATTGGCTGCTATGAACACTATCACGCAGGCATCATCTGAAGATTTTTCTCTGGTTCTCTCACCTGCAGTTAAATACAAAAAGCTTTCTTTCGAGCAGGTTTATCCTTTCGGATTGAGAGATCCGGCTCCAATGCATGGTAAACTGAATATCGACCTTGTTATGGCTTCATTAAGTGCTTTTACCCATATTTCTGATCGCTTAGCTGTTAGCATTGCTTATGAAGAAAATCTAACCAATGCCAGTACAAACTCTAATGTACCTTTTACTAACCCAAACCTAGTTAATGAAGATAAAAATATAAACTTCCCTATTTTTAACACATTTTCAAACGTAAGTAGGGCTGACTTTAATCTTACTTTAACCTATAAGATTGGGCAACTCATGCCTGTCTGGAAAAATACCAATGTACTCCTGGGTTATTTAGATGGAGAAACACAAATAAACCCTGTTCCTATGACAATACCTAGTTCAAGTTCAAGTTCAAGTTCAAGTTCAAGTTCAAGTTCAAGTTCAAGTTCAAGTTCAAGTTCAAGTTCAAGTAAAAATTTAGCTCAAGAACATTTAGAAAATGGGTTTTCTCAGTATAAACAAAAATACCGAGAAAATGGCCTCTATTTGGGGGCTTATTGGGCTTTTACTGTAAAAGAGATCAATAGTTTATCTTTGATGTTAGCATATGCAGATATGGATGGAGAATACGTCGACAACTATATTTCTTCTAATGACAATCAAACTATAGATTTAGCATTTAATTTCCAGGGGAAAACAAGTGGTATTAATGCAGCCGTAACCTGGACAGGTCCATTGGTGAGTACTCCTTTCAGCTATAGTATCGTTTTAAGTGGGCAATTCTACGATATGGATGGTATAGATGTGACGGGTAAATTCGCCAGACCAGACATAACCTACCCAACCATTAACACGAAAGAAAAAATGCTCTCAATCTTGCTCAGCCTCCAGTGGAAAGCTTGGTAAAAGCTATATTTCATCCCGTATTTATTATTAAGCGCTGGATAAGAGCAGCGTGATTTAAAACACTATCTATAATACCGAGGAGAAATCTCATGAAAAAATCTATGCTCATTATTTTGTTATCATTGGCTACCAATGCGTTTAGTCAAACAACAATCGAAAAATCGAAAATCGAAAGTCAATCACTGAATAAAAATGTGATTAATGCGGCAATTGGTAAGGACTCTACTGCTGGGGTCGGTGCAGTTATCTTGAAGAAAGCAAAGGTCAAAAATAGCGTTGTTCGCAGTCAATCCCTAAATGAAAATGTGATCAATGCGGCGATTGGAAAAGGGTCCACAGCAGCAGTTGGTTCTGTAGTTACCAATTAATTTTTTCCTTTTTTAACCAGTACCCCCTATTTACTAGGGGGTACTCAACTCCAGGAAGTTTTTTATGTTACGCCAATCCATATTCATTGTGTTTCTGTTTGTATGCATTTCTCCAACGTTTTCAAACGACCTCAACGATGTAATTGGCTTAGACGAACCTATTAAGGATCATTTGGAAACTGATATTAATTATAAATATATCGTTGCAAAATCAAAAACACGTGCTTTTTTAAGAATTGACAACGATCTTCAATCAGAGGGTATAGGAAACATTAATATTGGTCCAAACGCAAATCTCAAAGGTGCAACAATCATAAACTCATCAAACATTAAAGATGTAGCTATTGTTGATTAGGAAACTCATATATGTTAAAAAAAATTATTTTTTGGCCCACCTGGATCAGTATAACAATATCGCTTTTCGTTTTTTTGACTGCTTGTAACCGATCTATGGTTAGAGTGGATATCACCCCAAGTCATCCCAAAAATAACAATACTGAATTTAGTCAAGCCTTAACTAAATTAGGCCTGATGTCGGAAATTTATGATACAGCTTATTTAAACATCCAAATACAGGACCTTGCAGACCAAACAGGCTCATCATTCGCGACAGGAGCAGAAATTCCAGAAAATATTACTTTAATGACACAAAGTACAATCAATAGTATTGGAGGGCGTATTCGTTTTATTCCTGAAGCTTCTGGTTTCATTATAGACAGCGCTAATGCAGGCTATAGTGCTTTTAAAGAAAAGCTGATTCCTAATGCTTTAATACAAGGAGGTATTACAGAATTCGATCGAGCCCTTGAAACACAAGGTAAAGCGATAGACCTCGGATTGGAAGCATCTATCTCAAAGAACCCTATTGCACTTGAGTGGGGAAACGATACAAAGCACTCATGGTCAAGAATCACACTTGATTTTAATTTATTGAGCTATTCAAAGATGGCAGGTTTTCCCGGCATTAGTACCAGTAATACTGTCATGGTGCAAAAAGGTTTAGCGGAAGATAGCTTAGGATTTAGTATTTCTGGAAACTCTATTGGACTAAAAGGCACTTTAAAGAAGATTGAAGGCCGACATGCCGCTACAAGGTTATTGGTTCAAATGAGTATCATACAATTAATTGGGCGAAAGCTACTCATTCCCTATTGGAGATTACTACCAAATACATCAAAAGATACCTGGGTTTTAGCCCAAGTCAGTGAAACATATAACAACAGTCATCTTACAGAAAAAATTCGTAAGACTCAAGAGTTACTCGTTCTACATGGGTACGAAGTAGATATAACAGGTCTTTGGGATGAAAAAACGATTAATGCTTTATCTCAAGTAGGTCATAAAACTCTATTGACATCAAAGGAACCCTCCTCTAAAGCATACTTAGACTTATTCGAAAGTCTTCCTTTAAATTCAAAAACAATTAGGAGAAGAGATCTTTTGATGGCTCGTGAAGCTACACCTGTGTCTCATAATTTACTAGCATCAATTACGCACTCAAAGATCAGCAAAAATGGGAATATAGAAATTGGTACAACATCGGATCATTTTTTTATCGGTGATAGTATGTGGGTCATTTTTAAAACAAGCAAACCCTTATTTGTCAAAGTATTTGTGGTAAATAATCAAGGCGTTGCAGAAACCCTCTTTCCAAACATTTACCAACCTTACGAAAAAGTACCAGCAAACACTATACAGCAGATTCCTCCTAATCATGTATCTACGGCTATAGAGGTAGTTGCACCGCCCGGGATCGATCACATCTGGGCCTTTACAAGTCACACCCCTTTTTCGAGTGAAGAAAAATTTTTAAGCCAATCTGGTGAATTAACAGATTATGCGAAGTCTCTTATCGATGGTTCGGTTAGTCTTAGGCTCCAAGTAACCAAACGCCTTTATTGAAGCCTCAGTTTTTGTACAAAAACTGAGGCTTCAACAGGTAAATCGATAGCTTTGCCGTAGTCCTCAATCTCTTCTTTGTAAGTTTGCCAATCCACTAATCTTTTGTGGTCATCATTAAAAGTATCGGCTCTTCGCCCCTTCTGAAAAGGCATCACAATCCAAAATTCTCAAAATAGCTTGCTATTCCTGCAAATTTTGGCTTGTGTTTTTGAAAAAATCTGACCTAAATCTCGGCGCCAGATGTCCAATTTATTTTGTCACGCCTCCTAAGCGCTAGGGGTGCACTGAAACTGAAGAGGCAAATTGCTCAACCCATCGAATTCTGTCATTAAAATACGATATATCCAATCACAAACCTCATCCGGCAGCACTTGATGCTCTATCACAGCTAACAAATCCTCAAATACATCCACATCCCTTTGTGGAGGTAACAAATAAATAGCTTTGCTGGCATCAAACCGTCTTAAAATCTGTTCCAAAATAGCTGCGCTACTCCAATCAATCGCTTCAAATAAATAAGGTTGATAACAGCAGGTCGCATACAATAAAAAACCACCGTCCATAGCTGGCATAAAAACACTATCAAACCCCTTTTTAAGACATTCAAAAGCCTCATCAATCTGTTTTGGGGTCACAGTAGCACAATCCCCTCCCAGCACTAGGACGCAATCGGAATTCAGTAAACCTGTCGTTATTGCATATTGCAACTTTTGTCCCAGATCAATGCCCTTTTGCTTGCGCAATTGCAGTTCTAAGCCGAAAGACTGTTGCCACAAGACTATTTCTGGGGCAGAAGCACCCGTTATCCAAAGTTCAGTTGTTGTTACTTCACTGTTACGTATATTTTGTAAAGTAGTTCTTAATAAGCACTTATAAATTTCAAGTGCTTTAAAGCTTCCAATCGATTCGGCTAAGCGGGTTTTAACTTGACCAAGAATTAAGGACTTGGTAAAGATCTGGATTACTTTTTTTTGCATTCTTTTACTCCATCCATAGAGTATTCTAATTTTAACTGCAACACTGGGTATGGTAACTGAATTTAGGGTAAATAACCAACATGACGAGCAATAAAAAACGGAGAAAAATGAATTGATCTTCATGTGTAAACATGGAAGGTCGAGGCGCAGCTTGTTTAGACATGGCTTAAACTGGCTTCAAGATGTTTCTAGCGGGAGAGTTGTTTGGAAAACCATCAAGCCATTAGTGAAACTTTGGAGAGAATTGCTACCACCACCAATCCTGGTTATATTATGAGGTTATTTTTGTCATGTACAGAGAAACCATCATGACTGCCCTACCAGTTACCCTAGGGCATGAAAATATTTTCGCTTCTTAACCGTTAATGTTTTATCCTGATATCTGAGCTATCGATTCGTCTGTGAAACTATAACATCCTTTTGGCACGCTGAGAGTGCGTGTATCGAGCGATGAGTGTTTCTCAATCGTAATGAACGGTAACTTGGCTTGTGCCTTAAAGGCATATAGCAGTGAAGTAGCCACGAGGTCTTGCCTGCTCCTCTAAATTCTAAACGGGAGTGACTCATTTTAAGTTGCCAAAAGGCAATATGCCCACCAGTGGGTCTTGATGTACTATAACTACATTTGTAGTTAGGTATGGCTATAAAACAATAAAAGCCATTTGATTCTATTTACCGATGGGTTACACTTTTACTCTTCAATCAGAATTTATCAAATATAAAATTATCGACGACAATCTCAACTGGGGTGACTACACAATGATTTTTCCTGTTGAAGATTTATATTCTGGTAAGTTGATTAAATGAGAGTATCGTATAATAAGCATTCCAGCGGACAAGTCACTGAATGCGACTGTTTGCTCGGGTCTCAATGATGTTTAAAGCTGTATTTTAGAAGGAATTTTTATGAAAGATGACGCTGCTTATTTCGTAAAATACGAGATGGAAAAGGGTGAAACCATACTGATTGAATCTACGGCTCAAGCGGGTATAGAACGTATCAACGATAACGACAATACCAGTACCGCCGGTGAAAAATTCGAAAAAGCCTTAGAACAGATCAAACCTGTAGCAAAAGCACTGCGAAATGCACTGCAAGAGCTTAATAAACCTGAAGAAATTCAGCTTGAATTTGGTGTCAAATTTTCAGCTAAGGCCGGGATTATTTTTGCTTCAGCTGACAGTGAAGCCGCATTTAAAATAGCTTTGAAATGGGATAATCGACGATAGCTATGATTGGTCAAGGATTAGTAAAATTTTACTCAAGTGATCAGTCTGGTTTTGTCGGCTGTGGCTTTTTGTTTAGCTCACGTTATGTTTTGACATGCGCACATGTATTGGAAGCCGTGAGCGCTGAACTTCAAGATGGACAAAGGTATAACGTACTCATGCCCTTTCAAAAGGAAACGGCGATAGAGCTCGTTTTATTAAAAGCCTTCCCTCGTATTGAGGATGCAGTTTTTTATGACTGGGAAGACATTGCAATTCTTGAAATCGACGCTAAACACTCAACTCAACAAGACTTAGACATTATACCCAATCAATCCATGGGTGCTGCTGAACAAAAACAGCAGGACTTTGAAGTATACAGTACTCGGCAAAATAGCTACGTCAACGGATCGTCTCCTGGACCTTCAGAGCAAGGGTGGGTCATTCTTAACAGTGATCTATCAGTTGAACCCGGTGACAGTGGTTCACCGGTTTGGAATAAACAGGTAAAAGCGGTCACCGGTTTATTAGTAGCCCGAAAAAGAGGGTCATTCACCAGTTACATTATTCCAACTGAAAAGTTTTATCAGGCGTTTCAAAGCTGGCTGGTTCCCCAGCAACGTACTGCAGATGCTAAAGGCTTTCTTGAAAGGGATAAACGTTTTATGGAGGATATGAAAGTCCGTTTAATTGAAGATGTGAGTAAATCTGAAAAACTTAAACAGCATTTATTCAAATATTTGGATTTACCACATGATCAACATAATAGCCCTGGTGATTACTTAATTAATTCTTGTTTTGAACATACCGTACAATGCATTCATGCAGCATTAGTCAAGGTATTAGACAAATTAGTAGCAACAGACGACGCCATAGAGCGTGATTGTGCAATGATAGCTGCTGAATCATTGGTCACTCGCTTATGTTTATTTAATTTAGATGAAAGCTGGTTAAAACAGTCTGCACAACAATTAAGTTGTGATC
This sequence comes from Pseudomonadales bacterium, assembly GCA_028281605.1. Classification (GTDB taxonomy): domain Bacteria; phylum Pseudomonadota; class Gammaproteobacteria; order Pseudomonadales; family JANQJO01; genus JANQJO01. The sequence goes on along the minus strand of JANQJO010000128.1, from coordinate 14,934 downwards.
ATCAATTCTATACACTGCCTGAAATGACTGATTTAGGTGTTACCGTACTGACAGCGAGACAAGCAAGGATGAAACCTAATTTAGAGTTTGAAAAAGGCACTGTCGTCGGAAAGGACATGACGCTATTAGAGTCTGGATTTGAGTGCAACCAGGTCATCGATAACGTGCTCAAATCTATTTTTAAGAGAATTTTTCCTAAAAAGCCATGGAATGATGGGGAAGATCGAGAAACTATCAAACGAAAAATTAGTAAAGCCATTCAACAACGTAGAAAACATCCCCATGACGATTTTAGGCGCCACTATCCTTTAGTCCTGCGTTTGCAAAAAAATTCACCTTTATCCGATAATCGGATAAAGGCATTTGTTAGCTCTATTCCAGGTTTATTCTGTATTGAATTTCAATCGGCCACGGATCAAGAAGTTTTTTTACTTGATGACGAAAGAATGGCTTTAGTTGTGGAACATTTTTACGAAACATTAAAAGGATACAAAGCATCGTGAAACACCCCTTCCATGAAAAAATTGCAGCAGAGCTTGATATACTCACGCACCTAGATCATCTGCCATTGCCTCAATACGGCTCTTGGCCTAAAGCGACTCATCAGTTTGATGTAAATGCCATTAATGCTGTTAAAACAGCCTTGGCCGCACAGCGTCCCTTATTATTACGCGGTGATCCTGGTACCGGTAAAAGCCAATTAGCACGTGCCGTCGCAACAGCTCTAGGACGTTTATTTGTTTATGAAGTTGTGAATGCCCATACAGAAAGCCAAGATCTGTTGTGGCGCTTTGATGCGGTGGGGCGTTTAGCCGAAGCACAGGCATTACAAGGTTCAAATTACAGCGAAGAAGAACGCCAAAAACACTTGGCTACACAGCGCTATGTTTCTCCAGGCCCCTTGTGGTGGGCTTTATGTTGGGAAACAGCATATGACACCTATCAAAACAGTCAATATCAGCTCAATCTTCCGGAAAAACCCGCCAAGTGGTGCACTAAAAACGGCAGCGTGTTATTAATCGATGAAATCGACAAGGCCAATGCTGAACTACCCAATGGTTTGCTTGAGGTATTAGGCAATAACGCCATTGCTGTACCCTGGCTAAAAACCTCTATAGGAGGACGAAACGATTTACCTCCTTTGGTGATCATTACAACCAATGAAGAGCGAGAATTACCCGCAGCCTTTATTCGCCGCTGCTTGGTGCTCAATTTAGCTCTGCCTACAGACGATGATGAATTTATTGCTGTCTTGGTCGAAAGAGGTCAGTTACATTACGGTGACTATTGCAGTCAAGTCGTAAGGCAACAAGCAGCTGAGCAATTATTAAAAGATCGCAAGTTAGCTCAAGACAGAGGCGTTGTGACCTTACCTGGCCAAGCAGAATACTTGGATATACTACGTGCCTTAAGTGTACTGGGTGCTGATGAACAAGGACAAATCGATCTATTAAACAGTATTCAATCCTTCGCGTTACGTAAATACCCGGTGATGCATGCGCATTAAAGATCGAGGCGCAATCAGTCGTGCTGATTTGCTTTGGAGCTTTGTAACGGTAGCAGAGGATCAGCGACGAGCGTTAGCTGAACAGTTGGGGTTTGAATTTCAACCGCCACCGGCTTCTCCCAAGGTATCAACTCATAAACCGACCCTTCCTGCACAGCCAAAGATTGCGCCCACGGCCCCAGAAAAACCTGTTACTGATGCTGCTGTCTCAAAAATTCCTGCTTTTTACCGAGTCACTGATGCTCAAGGAACAGAAAATGAAACGTTAGAGTTACCTGAATGGTTTCAGCAAGCGCAACCTTTAACGTTAGGTATGACAGAGAGCCTTATTCCCAAACGACACAAAACAGCTAAAGTGGTTTGTCTTCCTTTAGTCTCTTGGTCTCGACTATGGCCCTGCCTACAAGGTGTGCTGGGTGCTGAAATTCCGGGTCAGCAAGTTGATATACGCAGGTTGGTAAAAAAAGTATCAAAAGGTGAACGCATAAGGCATATCCCCAAACTTACTCGATATGCTTGGGCTGCACGAGCTCAGCTATTAATCGATATTAATCCTAATAATATCGTCTACCGTCAGGATTTTTTTCAGCTCACTGATGCTTTAACCGCATTGCGTGGTGAAGTGGGCTTAAGTGTGCGCTATATTGTGGATCACCCGGGTGGGCATGTTGTCTATTATCAGCAAGATGAAGAATGTTTTGAGCCTTGGTTGTATCCGGAAAAAGACACACCTTTATTGATTCTCAGTGATATGGGTTTGCATAGAAAAGGCTGTCGAACGGTACTGCAATGGCTTAGCTTTGGGCAACGTTTACGAGGTAGAGGGCTACGTCCTACGGTATTAATGCCCATTGCAGTACGTATGTTGGATCAACGCTTACTGAATTATTTTGATTGTGTGCTATGGGATCGAACATCCAGTTTAAAACCTCTTTCTGAGTTCTGCGTGACAGACTATGAAGATGATAGGGCGAGCGCTACAGAGTCTGTCGAACACTTAATGGCATTGTGCTTTCCAGCGATGCGTGTTGAGTTGGGTTTGCTGCGTAGCCTGCGACACTTATTGCCAGCAACGGCGTATGATGTTGGGCATGAGTCTCAGGTGTGGCACCATCATGCGGTGTTATCTGAAAGTGATGAATGGGCGTGGCAACCTGAAAAGCGGGCCTTGTTTTTAAAAAAATTTCAGCAGCAGCTGACTCAGTTTAGTGATGCACAAAAGCACGGCCTTGTTGAGCAGATCGCTTGCTATCATGCCAAATTACCGGATGTGCTTTATTTTGAAGCTATGCATATGCTGATGAACTTAAAACTACCGTTACCTCAAGATGTGAAAGATGCCACAGAACGCTATATGGCCGCACTGATAAAAACCTATGATCAAGAACGGTCTCATCAAGGGTTAGTGTCATGGGTTAAACGTTTTCATGCACGCCATCAAGGTGTTGAAGCTGTCGTTAGTAGTGATTACCAAACGGTTTTATATATTTTAGAACGCATCCGCTTAGAGGGACGATCATTGGCTGAGATGGATTGGCCTGCGCATATTCCACCTGAACACATATTGGCATTTTTAAACCGTTCGAGTTCAGAGCATGTGTATTTATTAAGACAACAAGGTACACAATTACAATTAGTTCCCCAGGATGGGATCGATACAGTAGCGCTGGAGGATGAATGGGCGATCCCAGGTGTCACATTGCTGCGTTTGGCCTTGCGTGACACGCATATTGTACATACCTATGAGGTGGGAGGCACGCTCAAGCAAAATAGCTTACAGGTTACGGAAAAGCAGGGCGCGTGCTTTTCTTTACCGCCCAGTCAGCGCCACCAATTTCAAATAGGTGCACAACGTATTACTGTAGAAGCCTTGCCTGTAGGTCAAACAGCTCAGTGGGTAGTGGCACGTGGTATGGAGGGAGAAAATACCTTTGTCACTTCGCGAGATCAAGCAGGCAATGAATACACATGGTATTGGCATGCGCCCTCATGGCATCCCAATCAAGGGGTGTTACGGGGTGTTTGGTATTCGGATATTTCTGGTCAGCTGGCCTTACCCGAATGGGCAGAGCGCATTGATCGAGACAAATACGGCATTTATGTTGATGCACGTCTTGCTGGTGTGGAGCAACGGTTTCGTTGGATTGAGCCTGGTGCTTTTTTGATGGGTTCACCTGAAAATGAAGTGGGTCGCCTTGATAACGAAACGCAGCACGAAGTTATATTGACACAGGGGTTTTGGCTGGCCGATACGACTGTGACACAAACGGTGTGGGAAGCCGTTATGGGTAATAACCCCAGTAACTTTAAAGGTCCCCAGCATCCGGTGGACTCTGTCAGTTGGGGTGATGCTCAACGTTTTATTGAAATTTTAAATAATCAGGCTTCAGAACCGCTGTATTGCTTACCCACGGAAGCCCAATGGGAATATGCCTGTCGAGCAGGTACACAAGGTGCTTTTAACTTTGTGGATGAACTTTCATTGGAGCGTATTAATTATCGAGGAACATGGGGGTATAAGGCTGAAGAATGGGGCAAAGGTGCAAAGCGGCAAACCTGCGATGTTGGGTATTATGAGGCCAATGCGTGGGGTTTGTTTGAGATGCATGGTAATGTATGGGAATGGTGTGAGGATTGGTATGATGAATACCCTGCTGATACCTTGCTGGATCCAGTAGGCCCTGATCAAGGTAACTGGAGGGTGTGTCGCGGTGGTTCCTGGTTCAATAGCGGCAGGGACTTGCGTGCTGCTTGCCGCAACGACGCTTGGCTTATCGGCTTCGTTAGCATCGGCTTTCGTCTTGCCCGAGGTCATGAGCTCAAGTCAGTCAAGCAGGCAAACAAGCGCATGCCGGACACCAGGTGGACCTCGCGCAACGCGGTAGCGCGCGAGGGGCAGCTGGAGGAAGGCAGGCAAGAAGAAACTTCTGCAGAATCGAAAAATAGAGGCATTTTGAAATCAATCAGAAAATTATGGAATAGGAGTAAGCAATGAAACACGCATTTTTTGTTATTCCACCGATTATTATCGTTTAAATCGTAAGGATATTATTCCTAGTGCGAACTTATCGAATATATCCTAAGGTATTCCCTGAACCTTGGGCTTTAGGTTGGGGCGAAGATCAGTTTGGTTTATGGATGGCTGTTACTTACAAAGGTGCGCGTCTTCAATTTCGCTGGATAGAGCCCGGAACATTCCTAATGGGTTCCCCAGAAAATGAAGTAGATCGCCTTGACTATGAAACCCAGCACAAAGTGACACTGACACAAGGCTTTTGGATGGCCGATACTACAGTGACACAAGCCTTATGGGAAGCTGTGATGGGTTATAATCCAAGTTCATTTAAAGGGCCTAATCGCCCTGTGGAAAACATCAATTGGCATGATGCCCAAAATTTTATTGAGCAAATCAATACAATAAAACCGGAGTTGAAGCTGTGTATACCTTCTGAAGCGCAGTGGGAATATGCATGTAGAGCAGGCACTACTAGTCCTTTTAACTTAGGTGATCACATTACTTCAGAATGTGTAAATTTTAACGGTAATCACCCTTACAATAAAGGTAAGAAAAGTGAATACTGTGAACAAACCGTCGATGTTCAAAGCTTCCCGCCTAATGATTGGGGTTTATTTGAGATGCACGGCAATGTATGGGAATGGTGTCAGGACTGGTTTGAAGGCTATGCTAAGCAACCTATTATTGACCCATGTGGACCAAAGTCTGGCCTCAGCCGTGTTTTGCGTGGCGGTTCCTGGTTCAGTGACGAGAAGAACTGCCGTTCGGCTTACCGTAATTACTGGGAGCCTGTCATTCACGACAGCTTCATCGGCTTTCGTCTTGCCCGAGGTCATTGAGCTCAGGACAGTCTGGGTCAATCAAAAAAACAACATTAAGCAAATAACTATAGATTTGCTTTTGCAACTTTATAGTTATTATAATAAGCTCAAATATCCCCTGTAGATTTGTTTTTGCAACTTTACAGGGATTTCTGTTGAGAGTATTGCTATAATATATTGATATATAAGGAAAATATTATTCAACATGCAATTCATTGGTCGTCAAGAAGAGTTAAAAACTTTAAAAGGATTGCTAAACAAGCGATCTGCTAGCATGGTCGTGATTAGAGGGCGCAGACGTATTGGGAAAAGCCGCCTGGCTCAAGAGTTTGCTTTAATGTTTAGCACAGTCTATTCATTAAGCGGAATCGCGCCAGAAGAAGGTGTGACAGCCGACATGCAAAGACAGGAGTTTCTCCGTCAACTCCAAACCTATCAGTTACCTATTTACCGTAGTGATGATTGGGGGGATATGTTTCAAGGTTTGGCACAGGCTTGTACCAAGGGGCGAGTGCTGGTGATATTGGACGAAATTACTTGGATGGGAAGTCAGGACCCTACTTTCTTGCCAAAATTGAAAAATACCTGGGATCAATCTTTTGCAAAAAACCATCAGCTTGTATTGATTATTTCTGGTTCTAATTCAATGTGGATTTCTAAAAACATATTAAACAGTACTGGTTTTTTAGGACGTGTTTCTTTAAGAATAAAATTAGGTGAGCTTTCTATATATGAATGCAACCAGTTTTGGGAGTCGTGGCCGGGGGTGATCAGTGCCTTTGAAAAATTTAAGATCTTATCTGTTACAGGTGGGGTCCCTCGTTATCTTGAAGAAATTCGATCTGACCTTACGGCAGAGCAAAATATTTGTCAATTATGTTTTCATCAGGAGGGTTTGTTATTTAATGAATTTGATCAGATTTTTCATGATTTATTTAAGGGGCGTGGAACTTACTATCAGCAACTGTTGAAAATCATCAGTGAGCGTCATCTTTCGTCGAAAGATATTGCTGCCGAGATGGGGCGAGTGATGGGGGGAGACTTGTCAGATGCGTTACAGATGTTAGAAGAGTCAGGGTTTATTTATCGTGACTTTACTTGGTCTCTCTCAACCCATCAAACCTCAAATATCAGCCGATATCGTATCCAAGATAATTATACACGCTTTTTTTTAAAATACATCGATCCGATCAAAACTAGGATAAAAGCCTTGCCACAAGGCCTGTCAAATCTACCAGTAGGTTGGCGAAGTATCATGGGCTTACAGTTTGAAAACTTGATTCTAAATAATCGTGCTGTGGTAAATCGCATATTACAGTTACCTTCTGAAGATATCATAAACGCAGGGTCTTATACGCAAACCCCGCGTACTCGCAGGGCTGGTTGTCAAATCGATTATCTAATTCAAACTCGTTATAATGTGTTAGTAGTTTGTGAAATAAAATTTCAAGCAGGGCCAGTCAAGTTCTCTGTAATCGAGGATATGCAGAAAAAAATCGCGGTATTGAAAATACCAAAAGGGTTTTCAATGCGTACAGTATTGATACATGTCAACGGTGTTGTTGATTCCGTTGTAGATAGTGGTTTTTTTTCCAACATTATCGATTTTTCTGATTTGTTAAATCAGCCTGGACTTGCTGTTCATTGATAAAGTAAGGGAGGAAAGTCGAGGAAAAAGTGTGCGCCATAGTGTATGATTTAGAGAAACTGGCACACCAGTCACAAAAGTATTACATTTTAAATTGAAAGTAATGCTTTTGTGTATTACAATTATAACCATTCAGTAATACTTAACTATGAGGTGTAGTGGTATGAGCATTGTGACTGCTAAAGGTCAAGCGACGATTCCAAAACATATTAGAGAGCGTTTAGGTATTATCCCAGGTAAAACGGATGTAGACTTTATTGTTGTCAATAATCACGTTGAACTCATAAATAAAGAAACCTTCAACCCCTTTGTAAAAGCACGGGGTATCACAAAAGGTAAGCTCTCTACTGATGAGATTATGGGGCTTACCCGTGGCTGATAAGCAACAAATTTTTGTGGATTCCTGTGTATTGCTGGATATTTTTAATGACGATGATCATTGGTTTGAATGGTCATCTTCGACCCTTTACGATATCTCTAAAAAATATCAACTTGTCATCAATGCTATTGTATTCACTGAAGTTGCGTTCAACTTTACTTCATATGTAAAGCTTGAAAACGAACTCCTATTGTTAGATATTAAATTACTCCATATTCCAACAGAAGTTGCCTTCAATGTCAGTCGGGTATTCAAACAATATCGTAAAAATAAAGGTGGTAAAAAGTCACCGATGCCTGATTTTTATATTGGTGAGCATGCCAAGTACTTAAACATACCTCTTGTTACACGCGATACTGCTCGATATAAAACTTACCAGCCTAAATTGCAGTTGATTTCACCTTAGGAGCTCGTCAATGTTGAACTTAAAAATAAGAGAAGCCTTCAACCCTTTGTAGATTCTTGTGCATGACTAGATATTTTTAATGACGATGATCATTGGTTTGAATGGTCATATAAGTCTATAAGCTCGTGTGGAAAATGAGTAAATTCGCTTTGAATGTTCTTCTTGAGTATTTCTGTTTTACTTTTAATTAGAGATTTGAAATTGTTAAGGTTGTCATAGCCAATACGAGTCCATGAGAAAGGATGTGTCAGCAATTGGCATTTGCTGACACTTGCTTGATTTAATACATCTAGTGGATGACCATAATTCCAGCGGTGCATTGAATCAGCAAGGTAGACAACATTGAGTTTCTGAGGACGCTTGCCTGAGTAATAATGAAAGTAATTCGTTGAATAAACATTAATGAGACCAGGGATTTCTAAATTGAGCGCTAATATAGATGAGGGTGGTCGGTGATATGAATATCGATCAATGGGTAACTCTAGATATTCACTCATAACTTGAATATCTCTTTTTATGTAGTTTATGTAGTCGCTGAGTTTGTTTTGACTTTTTAAACCACCGATATGCACATGTAGCCCGATTTTATGGCCTAAGTTGTGAATTTTATGAATAAGTTCAATATTTTCTTCTGATAGGATATTGTAACAGGCGTTACGTAATTGAAAAAAATAACTTGACTTTACTTTTAATTCGTTACTTTCAAGTTTTGCAAGGTTCAGAGCTCGCTCTGGTATAAATTCCACATCATGGCGTAGTATACAGAATGCTTCGGTTTCAACTGAAATATCAGAATAATCTTTTAGAGGTAGGTGTTTTTTGATGTGCGATATTATTTGTTTGTATTCATCATATGAAAAGGGGTTCATTTTTAAAAGAGCCTCTGTTGATAAAATTTTTCGATAGATTAGGACTCTTCTAAAAACTCATTCAAGAGAATTCTTTATGTGAGGAACTTGTAAGGCTGTTTTCCTTACAAGCTTCAAGGATTTTTTTTAGCTGACCTTCCGAGGCTCGAGCTAGATCGTAGCTCATATTACTAAAACGAGCTTTTTGACTCGTTATATACTCTCTTATTTTTATATAAATGAAATCTTTCTCCAATTCATGATTCCCTTCTTGAAATCCAGAGCTTTCCAATAATTGCACCACAATTCCAGCATGGGTCAGATTGGACATGTTCTCAACTTGGCTGATGACTTGCTTAAGTATCTTCTCACTTTTCAATGTTGATGTATTTGATTTCGTGCGTAGCATTTTTATGTTTCATTAGGTATTGATTATTATGATCGTTCCTTAGTATTTTTTCATTATATTCCAAAATATGCAATAAGATTTGTCATTTCATTGTTACCTAAATCCTGCAAGTGACTGTGATTTTTATTTGATCATTTTGAGCAATCTGAAAAGGCTTTTCTGACCGGCCTGGCAAGCCTTGAATAAATGTTTAAATAATAATCTTTTTTTAGGCGCCAGTGGTCTTTTGATTGAGAGCTTATGGCAGGTTGACTTGATTTTTTCTACGTTCTACATTGCAGATTATATGTATTTTTACATATATATCAATGAGTTATAATGTATATTTCGTATCGTTCCAAAAATTGTTGTGTACAAGAAAGTTGTTCATGAGTTATAGATAGAATTATAATCATGCTCTATGTATCAGGCTCTCATAATAGCAACAGATCGTTGACTCCAGTGGCGCGTACTCGAATCAAATATTGTGGCTTTACTCGCCGGGAAGATGTTCATCAAGCTTGTTTGTTGGGTGTGGATGCTTTAGGCTTCGTTCTTTGTAATCAAAGTCCTAGAGCTGTGACAGTGGATCAGTTAGAGCAACTTGTAGAAAATCTGGCGCCTTTTGTCTCACGGGTGGGCTTGCTGGTCAATCCAACAAGCACTTTGGTTGATCAAATAATAAGCCGAAACTTGGTTGATGTTTTGCAGTTTCATGGCAATGAAACGGTAGAGTTTTGTCAGTCTTTTCAATTTCCTTTTATTAAGGCATTACAGGTACAGTCTGTCGAAATGTTGTCTGAACAGTTACAGGAATTTTCCTGTGCTAATGGGTTGTTGCTGGATACTCATGACCCGAAGCTTTGGGGAGGGACTGGCCGTGCTTTTGATTGGTCTTTATGGCCAAAGCGGGTGACTAGCCCTTTGATTTTGGCCGGTGGTTTAACGTTTAAAAATGTCGGCCGTGCGATTACTAAACTTTCACCTTATGCTGTTGATGTCAGTGGAGGTATAGAATCTGCAGATAAAGGTGTAAAAGATAGTATACTAATGCAACAGTTTGTTCGAGAGGTGAATCGTGTCGATCAATCAAAGTCCTGATTACCGTCAATGGCCAGATGCAGCAGGTCATTTTGGTATCTATGGAGGTCGTTTTGTTTCAGAAACTTTAATCAGTGCTTTGGACTGGTTGGCTGAGGCTTATGATGAGCTCAGAGATGACCCTGTTTTTAAAAGCCATTTTCAGCAGGATTTGCAGCACTTTGTTGGTCGTCCTACCCCTTTATACTATGCCAAACGTTTAACCCAAGTGCTTGATGGTGCACACATATATTTTAAACGAGAAGACCTGAATCACACAGGGGCTCATAAAATAAACAACACTATTGGCCAAGCGTTATTGGCTAAGCACCTGGGGAAAAAACGTGTGATCGCAGAAACTGGGGCAGGGCAGCATGGTGTGGCAACTGCTACGATCGCGGCGCGTTTGGGTTTAAAGTGTCAAGTTTATATGGGGGCAGAGGATGTTCAAAGGCAATCTTTGAACGTTTATCGCATGAAACTATTAGGTGCTGAGGTCATTCCTGTGCATTCAGGTTCTAAAACACTCAAAGATGCCATGAATGAAGCTTTAAGGGATTGGGTGACAGAGGTTGATACCACGTTTTATATTATTGGTACGGTGGCAGGTCCTCATCCTTATCCTATGATTGTGCGTGATTTTCAAAGTGTGATTGGATTGGAAGTTAAAGAGCAATTTCCAACTTTGGCTGGCCAGGCTTTACCTGATGCTTTAGTGGCTTGTGTAGGCGGTGGTTCCAATGCTATGGGTTTGTTTTATCCTTTCCTAGAGCAGGAAGAAGTTGCACTGTATGGTGTGGAGGCTGGTGGCCAAGGCTTGGATACAAAAGCTCACGCAGCGCCCTTGTGCCGGGGACAAGTGGGTGTATTGCATGGCAATCGTACTTATTTAATGACAGATGATCACGGTCAAATTCAGGCAACAGATTCTATTTCTGCAGGTTTGGATTATCCTGGTGTGGGTCCTGAACATGCTTGGTTAAAAGATTTGGGTCGAGCACAGTATGTGTCTGTCACTGATGAACAAGCCTTGCAAGCGTTTAGGCAGGTGACGCTGACAGAAGGTATTATGCCCGCTTTAGAGACCAGTCATGCCTTGGCCTATCTTAAGGAGTTGGCACCGAGTTTAGGGGCTGGTAAACATATTGTGGTTAACTTGTCGGGTCGTGGGGATAAAGATATTTTAACTGTGGCAAAGTTAGATGGTATTGAGTTTTAGGAACATTTTGTTATGAGTCGTATTCAAGCCTGTTTTAACGTATTAAAGCAAGCGAATAAAAAAGCTTTGATACCTTACGTGACTGTAGGGGACCCTAATGTAGAGGTGACGCTGTCTCTACTGACTGAGATGGTTGCTAAGGGTGCTGATATTATTGAATTGGGTGTGCCTTTTTCAGATCCTATGGCGGATGGACCGGTTATACAAAAAGCTTGTGAAAGGGCTTTGCGACAAGGGGTGAGTCTAGAACAAGTGTTGGCTTTGGTCGCGCGTTTTAGGCAGAGTGATGCTAGCACGCCGATTGTGTTGATGGGTTACTTAAATCCTATTGAGTGTTTGGGGTATGAGCGTTTTGTTGAGCAGGCTGTTGCAGCGGGTGTTGATGGGGTATTGGTTGTTGATATGCCACCTGAAGAAGGTCGACAATTGGGGGAGCTTGCTAAGGCGTCTGAGCTGGATATGATTTATTTGCTGGCACCCACTACCTCTCGTGCTCGTATGCAATTAATTTGTGAACAAGCTAGTGGTTATGTGTATTATGTTTCGTTAAAGGGGGTTACGGGGGCGAGGACTCCAGATGCAACAGTGGTTGCTGAGCGTGTGTCTTTGATTAAGGAAATCACTGATATACCTGTAGCCGTTGGTTTTGGGGTTAAAGATGGTGCCAGTGCCGTGATGCTGAGTCAGCAGGCAGATGGAGTGGTGGTTGGTAGTGCTTTAGTCAGCTTGATTGAGAAATACGTTGAGGCTCAACCTGAACCGAGTTATCAGGCTTTGTCCGAAGAATTAGGCGCATTACTGGCAGGTATTCGTTTAGCGTTGGATACTAATTAATGGCAAACTGGTTGGAAAAAATACTCCCGCAAGTGCGGATAGATCGCAGGCGTAAAGTCAGTCAAGTGCCAGAAGGCCTTTGGCGTAAGTGTCCTAATTGTGAAGCCATTTTATATCGGCCTGAGCTTGAGCGTTGTTTAGAGGTCTGTCCTAAGTGTGATAATCATCTTAGAATCAGTGCCCGTAAGCGTTTAGAGATTTTTTTAGATAAAGAAGCTGACCGCGAATTTTTAGCTGAAGATAAGGAAAGTAAAGATAGCTTGAAATTCAAAGATACAAAGCGTTATAAGGATCGTCTCTCGCAAGCACAAAAAAACTCTGGTGAATCCGAGGCGTTGCTGGTTTGTAAGGGGTATTTGCATGAAAAGCCATTAGTGGTAGCTGTGTTTGAATTTGCTTTTATGGGCGGCTCCATGGGTTCTGCTGTGGGTGCACGTTTTATAGCAGGTGTGCAGCATGCATTGGATGAAGGTTTGCCTTTTGTTTGCTTCAGTGCCAGTGGTGGAGCCAGAATGCAGGAAGCAGTGGTGTCATTGATGCAGATGGCTCGTACTGCAGCCGTGTTGCATAAACTATCAGAGGCGGGCTTACCTTATCTATCGATTATGACAGACCCTGTTTATGGAGGTGTCTGTGCTTCATTGGCGATGTTGGGTGATGTTAACTTGGCTGAACCTCGGGCTTTAATTGGTTTTACTGGGCCTAGGGTGATTGAGCAGACTGTGCGCCAGAAACTCCCTGAGGGTTTTCAGCGTTCTGAGTTTTTGTTGGAGCACGGTGCGCTTGATATGATTGTCCACCGCAATCAAATGCGGGCGACGGTTTTTCGTTTACTGGAAAAGTTGATGGCATGAGCGTTAAGGAACGAGCACGAAATAACTTTAACATTTTCCGCTGCTGAACTCGCTTCGTGAGAACAAGCATCCGCTCCAAATGTTAAAGTTATTTTGTGACCATTCCTAAGTTTTAAATTCAATTGTTTTCCCTGCTTGAATTATGTCTGCCAGTGTAATGATTTGATCAAAATAACCACTTTCAGTCAATGAGCGATCTGCGCCTACTGCGCTGATTAACACTTTATGTATCAAGCGTTGTTTGGGGTTGGGAAACAGCAGCAATTTGCGTTCAAATTCGGTAATTACCTTCGAGGTCACTGGGCTTCGTGTGTACTTTATTTCACAAACGGTGAAGACATGGTCCTTGCGATCAAACAGTAAGTCGATTTGAAATCCTGCTTGTTCGTTTTCTGTTGCCCGGCTAAAGTAAGCGCCGGCTTTGAATTCAACACTGCCAAAGCCTAGTATTTTGGCTAGCAGTCGTTGTTGATGCCGACAATAGCGTTCAAAAGCATAGCCTAACCAAGTGACATAGGCGCTGTTCGGTAAAGCGGATAGGGGTGTTTGATTAAAGTCTCCACGTTTAATGGCGGCTCGCTTGGGTTGAATAAATTTGTAATAAAATTGTAGGTAATGATCTTGCAATGTATAGCGACTCAGCTTGCTGTTTTCACCCAGGTGATAAGGTGCGTATTTTTCGATAAAACCGCACTGTTCTAAATCGTTTAATAATGCTGATAGTGATCCCCCAGCAGCAATCTTTAAATATGCAGCGATTTGTGCTCTAGTTGCGTAACGTTGTTTACTTAAATAATCAACAATTTTAGCGTAATGTTTGTTTTTAGCTAAACTGCTGACAAAAACTCTGTCGCGTTCGGAAACAAAAAAACCTCCTTGGGCAAAGGCATTGTGGCACAGGGACAAAAAAACAGATGAGGCTTGTTTCAAATAAGATAAGTATTCGGGTATTCCGCCAACACTGAGATAAGCATCCATAATATCTTGCGTGTTATACTTTGCGCCCATATATTCAGTTGTTTCAACTAAAGAGAAGGGTTCTAAAGGTATTTCTACGGTGGAACGATTGTAAAGAGCATTTGATTGTAGGACTTTACCCACCATAAAGGAAGGTGCTGACCCACAAAGTACTAATAATAATTGTGGATTAAAGCGTAATTGATTGTCCCAGACGTGCTTGAGTTCAGCAATCAACGTTGCATTATAATTTGCCATCCATTGTAATTCTTCGAGGAACAAAGTCCAGCGGCCCTTAATTAAATAACGGCCCATAAATTCAAAAACCTCACCCCAGGTGTCAAACTTTAAAGATGCAATACTGTTGTCGCCCACGTAGGATGCCAGTTGTCTCATCACCTGTTGACGTTGATAATGTTCAGCTTGCCCTTCTATGCCTTCAAATTTCAAAATATTGTCATTACGTAAACACTGTTCGATGAGTTCAGTTTTTCCCACTCTGCGGCGGCCATAAACTACAATGATGGCAGATCGCTTTTTGCTAACCAGATTACGTAAACGTTGCCATTCGAACTGTCTGCCTACAAAGTAGGGATTTTTAATGATTTTCTTTGATTTCATATGGTTATAGAATTTTTTTAATACAAATACAGCCGATTAGACTATAAATGCATACTGATCGGCTCAAATTGACCAGCTTTACTTGGCCGATTATACGATAAGATTAGGTGTAGGTATACAGCTGCAACAAACTGTCTTTGTCACAGGGTTGATTTATCCTTTCTGGTTTGCATACTTATCTCTCTAATGCTGGATTTTTTCTGAAAATGATTGTTATCAATGTTTCAAAAATGACTTTGATGTCTACCCAGATTGAACGTTCGTTAACATATTTTAACTGCAATTTCAGTTTCATGGGTCTTATCTCTTCTAAGTACACTTGCTCTGGATTTTCTTGTCCTTCTAAAAAACTGCCT
>JANQJO010000127.1 GCA_028281605.1 Pseudomonadales bacterium | reverse complement strand
CCTTGCATCTTCTTGAAATGTGGGAGTTTCTATAATCGTAAGCATAGAAAGCAGTATACGTCAATGACGGATTGTATGCAAGTGACCTGAGAGCTAACGTCGCCAGCAGGGGCTGGAGCACGCAGTGCGGAAGTCCCTCTGGCTGGCCTTGTTGAACTCTATTAGTTTGCCTTCGAAGACTCTTTAGCCTGTTGCACAAAACCTAATAATTCAAGCAATTTCCCCTCAATCTTGTCCCATCCGAGTCGATTACCGTAGCTCATCAAATTTAATAAACTAAGGTTGATTTCCTTTAATGCCTCAGCATTTAAATAGTCCAGCAATTCTTCATCTGCTTTGGAAAGAGCCTCTCTATTTTCTAATCGCTTAATGGTTTCCAATATTGTATTAAACATACTTTGCTCTCCAACGCCCTGTTGAAGAAAATGCTAGACGCTGGGCGTTACGACTGCCTAACGCCCCAATAACTGGCCCAAAACCCTACCAGAGACTATAAAAATACACCAACCTATCAAACTACCCGATTCCCAAAAGAAGCAAAGGGTTTTGGGTCCAGTTCATTGGTTGGTTATATGGCACGGCACGACCTTTTCTGTCCAGCTACACATCACTTAATCGCCCAACATGTATTGTATAAATACTCAGAATAATAAGTCGTGACTTTAATGTACAATAAATGCTTCAGGTGTTAACTCAATTAACCTATGAGCTCCAAAAGCTTTATCAATTACCTCTATATTAGTCAAAAACAACTTCAATAGCTTATCATTCGCAATATTACCCGTCGCTACGTAAAGTAACTTATACGGCTTATTTGAAATTAGCAGTGAGTCTATAAAATCAGAATCTTTTGAAACAACAATTCTTTCTTCACTCAAAGATAAAGTATTAATATTTCGATCTTTTGTTTTATTTTTATCAGGAAGATCCAATGTATGGACAACATCATAACCAATATCTTGCAAAGCTAAAGCTAAGCGTTTCGGCAACTGCGCATCTATTAGATATTTCACGAGGCCAACTTGTGAATACTTTTAATATGACTCAATCTTGAAGCAAATACTAGACACGCCTTAATGTCATCTCTCTCTAAGTCTTCATAATCTTGCAAGATTTCATCAATATCCATATCACTACTTAATAATTCTAAAATCATCTCAACTGGATAACGAAGGCCTCGAATACACGGCTTTCCATGACAAACATCAAAGTCTATAGTAATTCTTTGCAATAGCTCTTTCACATACACCTCAAGATCAAAATATAAACACCCACAATACATAACATTAAAAGTTTAATTTTCAAAGAGTGTAACAGTTTTCACTCAACCTTACTTGAGATTATCTTACGATCAATCACTGACTTATAACATTTTATTATATGGCTCAGAGCTTTTCCACTTAACTGCCTACTATCTAGCAATTTAGCACTAACTACAAAAATACCTCAAGCCTCTTTCCCTGGCTACTTCGACACCATCTACATCAATGAATTATCATCGACCACTATAAAACCTATCCGATCAACGGTGCTTTGGCCATTTTTCGAATATATTACAGTATTCTGGATTTTGTTCTGATGGC
The DNA here is from genome assembly GCA_028281605.1 of Pseudomonadales bacterium. Taxonomy (GTDB): domain Bacteria; phylum Pseudomonadota; class Gammaproteobacteria; order Pseudomonadales; family JANQJO01; genus JANQJO01. The sequence continues at coordinate 2,277 of JANQJO010000127.1, read as the reverse complement.
TTAAGTGATACACCATTTTTACAAGCTTGTGCCTTATAACTCTTCCATGAAACAGATTCGGCTGAAAATCCACGTAGATTTTCTGGTACAAAACGGCACTCACCTCGTTTCCTTCTTCGCTGGTTTTTTCTCCAAGCACATGAGGAAAATTTAGACATAGGGTGTTTTAGCATAAAACTAACTGGTTTTCCATGACCACTTGATTTTAAAGATTGTTTGAATATTTTATTTGCTATTTTCCTATTCTTTTTGTCAGTATGCTCCACACACGGTTGAACCCAAAAATGATAGTCATGAATGAGTGCAGCAGAGTTATAGCTGTCTCTATTTAAGAAGCTTAAAGGTTTTGGGAAACTTGCCAAGTCATAAACGAAACCAGCCGGTACTTTTATTGATGGCTTTACACCATTTACTTCTTCTCCAATATAAAAGGTGAAGTCTTTAACAAGCATCCAGTAATTATCTCTGAATTTTTTTAACTCAGGAGTGCCATCAAATCGCGGTTGTAGTTTACTCGCAAGATTCTGGTCGTGTCGCGATATGTCAACAGATGAGCAGCTAGATAAAAGAATAGCTAATAAAATACAAATTTTTTTCATACTATAGATTATCCCTGTACTAATGATATTGAATGAAACTAGTGATCATTAAGTGGATTTACACCTAACTAAACTTTCATTCCATCTAGCTTTTAATTTTTCAATACCCTTTATGATTAAGCCTTAGTCATGGTAGAGCGGCCAGTTACCCAAACCGCCCCCATGCAGATCCGGACGTGCAGAATTACCGCATCCGGCTCCTCAATAATATCATTGCCCGTGTAAAGCACAAACATTTACATCAAATCTTTGTGCTTTAAATGCTATGGTACACAATTCGGTTTTCATAGCTTGCCCAGCCCTACTTTGTCCGGCCTATGTCTCTGTTGCGCTCCTTGATATTACTGTCAGCCACTTCGTGCTTCTTCATGACTTCATACTTCTATCATTTCAACACTAATATTCGCTGATCCGACTTCCAAGACACCTTCGGTTACCTCGCTTTTTACTTGGCTTCCCTACCTGCTTCCTTCAGGAGCATCCTGGACCTCACAAGTTCCTGATTCATCTCTTTATACATGCCACGGCTTTATAACTCCGCTAACTCGCCACAACCTCGCCCATCTCGGTTGCTTTGCTTGGACTTCGACTGCGTTACAGGCCTCGTCAGTTAGGATTTAATTTTCGGAGCGATCATCACAGCACTTCAGGGACACGGCATCCTCTATGGCCTATATAATTCTCTGTCTACGCTTCACACTGATTGTTCGATTGACTCACCTGTAAAAAAAAATTCCCCACTCAGCTGGAGAGTTTTCACTCTCCATCAACCTCCGCACAGCGCGCAAGACTCGATACGGGTGGCTCGCTAGGCCTTGCCCGACAAGGACTTTCACCTTGCAAGATGCATCAAGCTTCGCTTGTCGCACTAACGCCGCGATAACTGGCCCAAAAGCCCTCCCAGAGCCTACAACAAAAACACTAACCTATCAAACTACCTCGCCCTCAAAAGAAGCAGCGGGTTTTTGGGTCCAGTTCATCGCTTGGTTATATGGCACGGCCTCTTCTTGCCAACTACTACCTACTTATCAGTTTAGCTCAACCGTCACAAGCATTCAGAGCCTAGATGCAGATGAGCAACTTACTATATATTTCACCTTAACGATCAAGCATTATACAAATGGGCTTCAGGGTCTTCACCAATTTTTTCGACGATTTTAGGGTATTTAAAATCTGGATCAGCCTCTAACAACTTTCTGCTTTTTTTAATTTGAAATATCCACTGATCACCAAAATCATACAAAAAATAAAACTTCAGATTTCCAAGCGGGTAAATAGAGCTTAAGGTTGAATTATAAGGCCTACACTCATTTGGATAATAATCTTCTTTATTACCAAAAATAATTTTTTTATTTTGAGGAGTTCGCCCTAAATAAAATAGGTGCGAATGATCAAAACCAAAACCATTCGCTTCTCTTATAATATCGAAGAGAGCATACATAGTTTCACTTTCATCTATGTCAATTATGCGTATCGTTTCATGATCATAATGCCAACCATCAATACACTCTACCGTCAATCTATATATCATTACAACCCTCAAATTGTATTGGTGTAAAACTGCAACACACAAGCCTTATAACGCCGCCAGCAGGGGCCGAAAAACTAGAGCGAAGCGGCGGTTTTTTGGTCCCTCTGGCTGGCTTTGTTATGCATTTTTATCACGCAGACGCTCCCA
>JANQJO010000125.1 GCA_028281605.1 Pseudomonadales bacterium | reverse complement strand
TTATGAAAGAAAGTCAATTATGATCACCACAAATTTATCATTCAGTGAATGGGACGTAATGTTCAAGGATAAAATGGTTGCAACAGCGGCAATCGATAGGCTGGTCCATTATTCACAGATATTTAAATTTGATAAGAAGGATAGCTACAGAACAGAAATGGCTAAAAAACACTCAAAAAGTGAGGTCAAAATTTAAGCTTTGTGACAGATTAATTGGCCTCTCTTGTGACACTTTAATTGTCCGCGTCCAGTATAAACAGGAATTTATTTCTTACTCGTTCCTTACCTGTTTTGGTTGTTTTTTAGCTACTTCGTTGCGCAGATAAGTGGGTTCCAAAGCAGTGGCGTTGCATGTAGAAAGTTCGGCTTGTTTTGTTATAGCAAATGTTATCAATTGACTCGCTTTTAAGGGTTGATCTTTTAAGATTTGAGTGGCAGAGCCTAGTTGTTGCTCTAGTGTTGTTTGGTATTTCCAGCCACTGCCGATGCCTAGATAAGGTGTATCAGTGATCAGCTTCGGATTAAGTGATAGTAAATGTTCTGGTGCAATGACTTGCTCTGATAATATATTTTGGCTTGCTGCGTGTTCGGAAAATTCAAAACCGGCTATATAAATTTCATCCATACGAGCATCTAGCGCTGCATAAACCCGCTTAACGGACTTGGTTTGATAAGCGGCAAAGGCTAAGGCTTTGAGTGTTGAAATGGGTGTCAGCACTTTGTTCCAGCTGAAGCCTAAGCCCTGTGCTATAGCGATGCAGATGCGCAACCCTGTAAAAGCACCAGGGCCGCGTGCAACGACTATACGACCTAAACTGGGTCCTTTTATGTTATGTTCTGTCAGTAATTGATGCACTGATTCAAGTAATAAGTCAGCATGAGATCTGGCCTGGTTATGGTTGATCTCAAAGGTGGTTTCGTTTACCCTTAAAGCCACAGAACAAGTGCTTTCAGACCCTTCAAGAGCTAATATGGGGGCTTGTTGAGACATACTTTGTTACACCTTTTGATTTCTTCAAAGAGTAGGTTGACACCGTTTCGAGTTAAGATAGATTCAACGTGAAATTGAAATGTTGCGAAATGAGGACCGCGAGTAGCAAAAATATGTTGTTGCTGATTGTGTGCGATTTCTAAGTGATGAGTCTTGGCTTTTTCTAAATTAAAGATTGCTGCAAAGGTGTTGTAAAAACCAACTTTCTCTTTTTTGCCGTAAAAGTCGACTTCAACTTGTACGCCTTGTAAAGGAGTTTTAAGTTTTTTTAGGTCAAACCCTAAAATTTTCATGATAATTTGGTGGCCTAAACAAACAGCTAAAAACGGGCGTTTTGATGTCAGTAGTTTGGTTGCGATTTTTAGAAGGTGTTGTATGCGTGGGTTGTTTTGTTTGTTAGGGTTGCCAGGCCCGGGTCCGAGAATGATTAAATCCTCTGTGATAAGATTTAAATGTGTAGACATATTTTCTGTGTTTTCAACTCGTACTTGAAAGCCCAGGCTCCTAAGCATGTGGGCCAACATATAAGAGAATTCATCTTCGTTATCTAAAATTAGAATAGATTTTAGGTTTAAATCTTCAGTTTTGGGAATGGAAGTTTGTTGATTTAGCCAAAAGGTAGATAATGAGTTATTGCGGCTGTCTAGTATTTGTTTGATATGGGTGTCAAAAATATCTTTTAAAATAGGGTTGGAAGCCTGTGTCTCACTGATGGCTTTGAGCGCACTTAAGGCTTTTGTTTCTGTTTCTATTCTTTCTTTTTCAGGTATAGAATCACGTACGATGCTGGCGCCTGATTGGATAGTAAAATCTCCGTTCTCTTCGATTTCTAAAGTCCTGATGGTGATGCCGCTGTCGAGGAATTTTTCTTGCTTGTTATTTTTACCTTTGATAAGTAAAACACTGGAATAGTAACGTCTTGATTCTTGCTCATGTTGGTAAATGATTCGGGCCGCATTTTCAAGGGGGCTGCCGATCATGGTGGGGGCATACATCGAATGTCTTAAAATACTTAAATGACTCAATGTAGAAATACCTTCAAGCTCATAATGAGTATGAAATAATGTGCGCATTTCTTTTAGAAAAGGGCCTTTGACCTGCCCGCCTTCTTGGCAGACTTTGGTCATGATTTTCATGGTTTCATCAACCACCTGAAATAGCTCATTGATTTCTTTAGGATCTTGTAAGAAATTGAGCAGTTGAGCTTTGGTTGTTGCGAGGTTTTGATCTTGTTTTGGTAAAGTGCCGCAGATAGGGTTCACTCTAACTCTATTATGATCAATACAGACGTGCATTTCAGGTGAGGCGCCGATAAAATATCGTTTCCCATCATAAAATAGGAAGTTCATGTAAGAGCTTGGTTCATTTTCAATGAAGCGGGTTAAGATACTGAAGGCTGCGTTTTGATTGAAGTGTTTGATGCTGCCTAAAGTTTTACGTGAGAGCAAAAAATTGGAACCTTCTCCCTCCTCAATGCACTGGCTGATGACCTGTGAAATGATAGACTCAAAGGCTTGATTGGATAGATTAGTCTGACAGGGATGAGCTAGTTCTAAAGTGTCATGCCTGCCGAAATGTTTTAAAAAATCCGCTTTAGAGTAGATTTCAAAGATTTCGGGTATGAGTGTTAGAATGTTCTCATTGTCATGGTGGGCCATGAAACCTTTTTCCCTTATTTGTGAAAAAGGTATGAGGCTGATGCTATCAAAAGGCCATGCACTTTTAATGTTTTCAAGTTCTTGAATGAAATCGAGCTCGATTACTTTGCCCTGGATAAAAGTAACTTTATCTTTTTGGTTAATAACACAAAAAGGTGTTTTGTGGTGGGTGGAATTTTGTATCATCATAAGTTGGGGCTTTAGTGTTTGTGTGTCTTTTATTTGGCAGTTGTGTGTGTTTTGCTTGATCTAAATGTTAAATATTTTGTAAAGTGAAGACAAGACACAATTCATTAAATGGTGAGCGGTACTTTACGTTTACACTTTACGTTTAAAAGAGCAGTTAGATTTGGTCTTTTAGTGGAATGTTTCTTGCCTGTAAAATAGTCTATTTATGGGGATTGTCAACAGTTTATTTTGTATGTCAAAAGATAATTTTAATGGTATGAGCCAAATTTTATATATGATTCGCCCATAGCACTTGCTTCAGCAGGCTATTGGTTTCTGTTAAATTGCGTGATACCATAATGGCTGTACGCCGCATAATATTGTAACCCACCTTAGGATTTTCTTGGACAAAAGTACGCAGAGCATCGCCGTCAATTTCAATCACTTCGACAGGGCCATAACAACGAACATCGGCAGAACGCTTATTTTGACACAACCAACCTATTTCACCAAAGATATCTTTTTCACTTTTTGAAATGACTACTTCTTCACTGGTTACCTCTGTTGTATTAGAAACTACTTCGAGAGAGCCATTACAGAGCACATAAATATCAAAACGTTCGATATCATTCTCATGTATTAGAAGTGCGCCATCATCCAATGAGTGCATATGGGAAAACGCGGTAATTTGGTTGAGTTCTTCATAAGTCAAATCTTCAAAAAGTTCATGTTTACTTAAGTGTGCTACTATTTGACATTCTTGATCTGGGTCATGAATAAAGGCTCTATTATTTTGTTGTGACATGGCACCCTTACCCTGTTATATATAGGCAATACAATTTATACAATTAAATGTATTTGTTTAATGTTATAGCCCACGTTTTTCATGATGACCACTTCAATTTCTGTTCTTTTCCCAAACTGAGGAGCAAGCTAACATATTGAGTTATATATTTAATCAAATGTAAATTTTTTGGTCGTACTCTATCAGTCCAAACTCTAGTATTATAGCGCATGAAACCTTTATATTTGATTGTTTTACGATCAATTTATCCTTCGTTATAAGAATTTAGCTAAGCTTATTGAGCAAAATTTATATATAATGCAGATCGCACGGAGATCTATTTTTTGTTTCAAAAACAAGAACAGCCAAGTGATGGAGTTATGTTGAAACGATAGAATAATTAGGAAGTCGAACTGAAGATGACAAATGAATACAAAGAAACCTTAAATTTACCTCAAACAGGCTTTCCGATGAAAGCTAATTTGGCGCAACGCGAGTTGCAGTGGCTTGCACATTGGGAGAAAACCGAACTCTATCAGAAAATGCGTCAACGAGCCGCAGGTCGTCCGACTTTTGTGTTACATGACGGTCCTCCTTATGCTAATGGTCAGATACACATTGGTCATGCGGTGAATAAAATTCTCAAAGATATTATTATCAAAGCTAAAACCTTAAGTGGCTTTGACGCACCTTATGTACCAGGTTGGGATTGTCATGGTTTGCCCATTGAGCATAACGTTGAAAAAAAAGTGGGTAAAGCAGGTCATAAAATTTCAACCGCAGCTTTTCGGGATAAGTGTAGGGATTATGCGCATAAGCAAATTCAAGGGCAAAAGCAAGATTTCATTCGTTTAGGTATTTTGGGGGATTGGGAGCAGCCTTATTTGACGATGGATAAAGTCTTTGAGGCTGATATCATGCGGGCTTTGGGTGGGATCATTGCCCAGGGGCATTTAGAGAAGGGATTTAAACCGGTTTATTGGAGTGTTGTTGGGGCTTCTGCTTTGGCAGAAGCAGAAGTTGAGTATCAAGATAAAATATCTTTAGCGATTGATGTCGCTTTTTCTGTTGTTGATTCTAATCGCTTGTTGAAAGCATTTAAACTTTCACAAAATCAAATGCAAACTCAAATTCCAGTTGCGGTGGTGATTTGGACCACTACGCCTTGGACTTTGCCTGCTAATCAGGCCGTTTCCATCCACCCTGAATTGGAGTATGCCTTGTTGCAGGTGATGCGTTCTGGTCAGCCTTATCGTTTAGTGCTAGCGAAAGAATTAATGGCAACAGCACTGTCGCGTTATCAGCTGGACAGTTACGAACTGTTGGGCAGTGTTTTAGGCCAAGAGTTGGAGCAGTATCAGCTGCACCATCCTTTTTATGATAAGCAAGTGCCGTTGATTTTGGGTCGTCATGTTACGACAGAAACAGGTACCGGTGCTGTGCACACAGCACCTGATCATGGACTTGATGATTTCCAAGTGGGTCAACGTTATGGTTTGGGTACATTGGGTTTGGTGGATGCCCAAGGCGTTTTCACTGAACAAACACCTTTGTTTGCTGGTGAGCACGTTTATAAGATCGATGCCAAGATTGTACAAGTGCTGCAAGAAAAAGGCGCACTCTGGTGTGAACGTCAGTTAACTCACAGCTACCCTCACTGTTGGCGCACAAAAACTCCTTTGATTTTTCGTGCAACGCCACAGTGGTTTATTAGTATGACTAAGCAACAGCTGTTGGATAAAGCAGTCAGTGCTGTTGATCAAGTGCAATGGGTGCCTGCACGTGGCAAAGAACGTATGCTCAGTATGCTAGAAAATAGCCCTGATTGGTGTGTATCTAGGCAGCGGGTCTGGGGGGTGCCGATGCCCTTGTTTGTGCATAAACGCAGTGGCCAATTACATCCAAAGACGGATGAGTTGATTGAGCAAGTGGCTCAGCAAGTTGAGGCTGTTGGCATGCAAGTTTGGTTTGATTTGGATGCAGAAAGCTTGTTGGGGGAGCAGGCAAATGAGTACGAAAAAGTGACCGATACCTTAGACGTTTGGTTTGATTCTGGAGTCACGCATTATGCGGTTTTACAGCGACGTCAAGAGCTGTCTTTTCCGGCCGATTTATACTTAGAAGGCTCTGATCAGCACCGTGGTTGGTTTCAATCTTCGTTGAAAACCAGTATGGCTATTAAGCGGGTAGCACCTTATCGTGCTGTGTTAACCCATGGTTTTACGGTCGATGCCCAGGGACGTAAAATGTCCAAGTCATTGGGTAATGTTATTTCACCGCAAAAAGTCGTCAATGAGTTGGGGGCTGATGTGTTGCGTTTGTGGGTGGCGGCTACAGATTATACGGCAGAAATGTCAGTATCGGATGAAATCTTAAAGCGCATTACCGATTATTATCGGCGTATTCGCAATACGGCTCGCTTTTTATTGGCCAACTTGCACGACTTTGATCCCCAAGAGCATATTGTAGAGTTTGAACAGCTGTTGACTTTGGATCAGTGGGTATTGTCACAGGCTTGTGTTTTACAAAAAGAAATTATTGGAGCCTATGATCACTATCATTTCTTGAATGTTTATCAGAAAATACATCATTTTTGCTCGGTCGAATTAGGTAGTTTCTACCTGGATGTGATCAAAGATAGGCAGTACACTTTACAAAAAAATGCCAGTGCTCGGCGCTCGGCGCAGACCGTGCTCTATCATATTGCGCAAGGTTTGGTACGTTGGATTGCGCCTATATTAAGTTTTACCGCAGAAGAAGTTTGGCAGCATTTGGTGGGTACTGAGGAAGCTTCTGTGTTTTTATCGACTTGGTATCAGCCGCTTGAGCAGAGCCTAGAGATGACAACGCCAGGTTTTTCAGAAAAAACTTGGCAACAATTACAGCTGGTGAGGACGGCTGTGAATAAAGAGATAGAAAAGGCTCGAGTCAGTGGTAAGGTTAAAGGCAGTCTGGAAGCTGTGGTTGAAGTCACTTGTCCGCAAGAGATGGCTCAATGCCTGTTGCAGTTGGAAAATGAACTGCATTTTTTCTTGATTACTTCTGAGGTGAATGTTTCTATTTGGGGTAAGGAAGAGGATTTATCTGCCGATGCAGAGGGGTTTCAGGTTGTGATTAAAAAATCCACCTATGAAAAATGTGTTCGTTGTTGGCATTATCATGAAACCGTTGGTCTACAGATGCAACATCCCAACTTATGTGCGCGTTGTATTGAAAATATAGATGGAGCTGGGGAGAAACGCTGTTATGTATAATCAATGGATTCGAGACACAGGTTTGCGTTGGTGGTGGTTGGTTGTTTTGATTTTTATATTGGATCAAGTGACCAAGTCCTGGGTCAGTGCTCATATTCGTTTGGCGGAGGTGATCCATGTGCTCTCGTTTTTTAATTTAACACTTGCCCATAATGAAGGTGCTGCTTTTAGCTTTTTAGCGCAAGCAGGGGGGTGGCAGCGTTGGTTATTTACGGCTATTGCCCTAGGCGCCAGTGTTTTTTTATTGATTTGGTTAAAATCTTTGCCTCGTCAAGCCGTATGGTTGGGGTTGGCCTTGAGTTTGGTGTTATCGGGTGCTTTAGGTAATGTGTATGATCGTATTACTTTGGGGTATGTAGTGGATTTTTTAGATTTTCATTGGAACTCTATTCATTTTCCTGCGTTTAACGTAGCCGATTCTGCTATTTCTGTTGGAGCTGTTATGTTGGCTATCGATATGTTTCGAGAGTCAAAAAAGCAAAATCAAGGCAAGCAGAATGAAGATAAATCCTGATACGATTGTGACTTTGCATTTTTCTTTAAAGTTGGCAGAGGGTACACTGATAGACACAACGAGAAATGCCAATCCTGCGACTTTTGAATACGGTGATGGCAGCCTTTTACCAGGTTTTGAAGCGTGTTTGCTCGGTTTGTCAACTGGTGATCAATGTACTTTTCATTTAGAGCCTGCGCAAGCCTTTGGGGCTTATAATCCGAAAAACCAACAATGGTTTGATCGGGCTTTGTTTTCTTCAGGGCAGATGTTGGAAATAGGTTTGGTGTTGGAGTTTCAAGGTCCAAACGGTTATCAAGTGCCAGGGATGTTGCACACTTTGGAAGATGAGCGTGTATTGGTGGATTTCAATCATCCTTTAGCCGGTCGTGATGTTGAATTTGAAGTTGAAATTATGGCGGTTGAGCTCAGAGAGGAGGCTATTAAGTGGCAATGCAAATCAAATTAGCCAACCCTAGAGGGTTTTGCGCGGGTGTTGATCGTGCCATTGAAATTGTTAAAAAGGCTTTAGAGCTTTATGGGCCGCCGATTTATGTGCGCCATGAGGTTGTGCATAATCGTTTTGTAGTCAATGAGTTGCAGCAAAAAGGTGCGGTGTTTGTTGATGAGTTGCATCAAGTACCGTCTAATGAGACGGTGATTTTTAGTGCTCACGGGGTTTCTAAACAGGTTAAGCAGGAAGCCCAAGCGCGTCGTTTTCGGGTCTTTGATGCCACTTGTCCTTTAGTCACAAAAGTGCATTTGGAAGTGGCGAAGCTGAGCCAAATGGGGGTCGAGGTGATTTTAATCGGTCATGCAGGCCATCCTGAGGTAGAGGGTACGATGGGGCAGTATGAAGGAGAAAAAGGGGGATGCATTTATTTGGTCGAAAGCCATGAAGATGTAGAAAAGCTGTCAGTGCGTAACCCAGAGCGGTTGGCCTATGTGACACAGACCACTTTGTCGGTGGATGACACGCAAAACTTGGTGCTTGCATTACGGAAAAAATACCCAGCGATTGAAGGTCCGCGTAAAGACGATATTTGTTATGCTACGCAAAATCGACAAGATGCGGTTAAACAGTTGGCATTGGAAACACAGTTGGTCTTGGTGGTAGGTTCAGTGAACAGTTCTAACTCAAATCGCTTGCGTGAGTTAGCTGAGCGTTGTGGCGCTAGAGCCCATTTGATTGATGATGCGGATCAAATTCAGGCACACTGGTTAAAAGGGGTTGAGGCTGTAGGGGTGACGGCAGGGGCTTCAGCGCCTGAGCAGTTAGTTGAGGGGGTCGTGTTGCATCTGGTTCGATTAGGAGGACAGAAGCCAAAGGAAATGGTAGGGGAAGCGGAAAATGTTGTGTTTTCCATGCCCAGAGCTTTACGAGTGGAATCTGTTTAAAAGATGGTATTGGGGGAGCTTGGTTATGAGAGTTGAAACTATGCGTTTTATGGGTTTGAGTGTACTGCTGTTATCGTTGTGGGCTTGTCAAAGTTCTGGCCCTATAAGAGTTGGCGTCTTAGGTTCAGGTGAGCAGTCGGCTTTTTTAGAAGTCCCGAATCAACTGACACTGGTGTCTGTTGATGAGGTTAAAACAAACTATTTGTTGCAAAACCAAGGTCGTGGGTTTTTGTTGCCAGCAGGTGAGCATTTACTTCGGGTTCGTTTTGAACAAGTATGGGATACAGCCACTGATGAGCACGATATTATCACTTCAGCAGTGGAGGAACTGAACGTGAACCTGTTGGCAGGGGAGCGTTATCGCTTGCAAGCACCGGGAGACTTTTCATCCTTGGAAGCCGCACGTGCGTATGCGCGTTCTTATACGCCTCAATTGCAAGGAAAGCAAGCGCAAGCTGGGTCAGCCAGATTGAATCAAGGTAAAAAAGTTGTTGCGAATTCGGTGTTAAATGTGACTCAAGAACACCCAATTCAGACTTCGGCCATTGTTGAGGCGTTAAAAACGTTATGGTTACAAACGTCGGAACAGGAACATTCTTTGTTTTTAGAGTGGGTTAAGACCTTACAGCCGTGATGTATTGATTAAAGAATATGCCTAAATTATCAGAATTTACACCTGAAATGAGCGAAACGTTATCTGAATTGTTTGCAGATCACGTTAAAGTACTTTTACAGACAAGCACTGCCCAATCTCAGCAGTTGCAGCAGTGGGCTCGGTTATTGGTAGAATCTTTCCAAGGAAAAACTCTGCAAGAGCTTTTGGCATTAGAGCAGATACAATCTCTCGTACTGACTGCGATTCCGAAGGCTGTGGTTGTTGAGCATATTAATGCATTGTTGCCTGTTGTACATCAGGTTATTGCGCAGAAATTAAGTGGCAGTGATGCAGTTTCAGATGTTTTATGCAAGCAAACTTTTTTACAAAGTATCAAGGCGATTTTAGCTGATGAAGCCGTGTTAAAGCGGATTACGCATACGATTGTTTACAGTGATTTATATCGTCATTTGATTTCAGAAGTACTGTTACAAGGCATCAAACAATTTTTTAGTGAACAAAGTTTTTTGGCTAAATTACCAGGGGTGGGCTCTTTCTTAAAAATGGGTAAATGGGGTATGACTAAAGTCATACCGAATTGGGAAGACATTGTAGATTCTCAAGCACGCGAATTTTTAAAGGCCAACCTGAATAGCAGTTTGAGTTTCAGTCAGTCTTGTTTGATGAACAGCTTTGGTGCCGAGCATTTAACGGAGACTTTAGAGCATTTATGGCAAGTATTAGCCAATGTTAAGTTACGGGCTTTAAATGTATGGGTTCAATCCATAGGGTCTGATCAAATTGCGCATTGGTTGCAAGCACACTGGGCTCAGTATGTAGACAGTTCTGTATATGATGCTGTCAGTGAAACCTTAGTTGCAGCCATATTGACGCAAGTGGGTCAGTGGCGACTGGATGAACTTTGGCAGCTTTATGGAATCACAGAGCAACAGGTGATTGAATTGGTTGCTGCGCAATGGCAACAGCTGTTGGTGGTGTTGGTTGAGCATCCTCAATTTGTTGCTACCTTACAGGCATCTGTTCGGTCCTTTTTTTTAGGCGAGGCTTTCTTAACAGCTGACTGCTAAGATGATGGAGTTATAAGTTAAGTTAACTGAGGGTTTATTTATGCCGATTAAGGTAGGCTTTAAGACTGACATTAAAGTATTCAAATCACAGCTATAAATAAGAGTTAGAATTACGCGTGCAGTACATGCAAACTTTGTTTACGTATACTAGACTCCGTATCAGGAGAACTTTGAAGCATACTGTTTATATTGCTACCAAATCCATGTGCTATGTTTCCCGCTATTTGTGCTAAATCTGAATGTTTAACGAAATTTTTAGCAGATGTAACTGGGTGTTTCCAGTCCCATTGTTTTTCACTTTTGAGTGCATCCGGTGTATGTGCAGGCCGCTCAAAACGTTCATACAATGCCATGACTTCGGTATTTAACAAGTCAGGCATGACAAAGGTGAACAGTTCAGCAAAAATTTCTTCGAAGTTTTTACTGTCAAAGTAGTTTTGAATGTTTGATAAATTTTGCTCAGCTAGTTTGTCGTGTTTAATAGTGAGGCTTTCTAAATATTCGTGACCAAAGTCTTTGTATGTGGTTCTAGTAAAGGTTTCTCCTTGTTGCTTGGCAACGTCTTTTTGTTGTTTTCGAGTTAAGGCGTAAGGGAGCATACCAAAACGGTAAGAGAACTTAAATGTGATTTCTTTCCATTTTGTGTCGTTTTCAGCTGATGAAGTTCTACCAACATCAGTGTTTTTGGCAAATTCGAGAAATTCTTGTAAAAACAGATTGGCTGCGTTTAATCTATCTTCTGCGTTTCGAGTTTCTTCAAGTAAAGCTTGATAAGGGGTTTCGAGCTCTTTTGGAAGTTTTAATGTGTTAGTTGCTGTATCAAAGTCAGCGAGTTGTTCATATTCATGTAAACGTTTATTATTAAAAGCAACTAATTCTTCTAAGAAAGCTCTTTCATAATCGGTGTAAGCTTTCATTTGATAGGCAACTTGACCTCTGATGGTGTTATCATAATTGCTTGGCTTACCATTTGCCAAGTGTTGCATCAGTTTTTTCTTGTAATAATCGTCTGAGTAATTTGGGTTAATAAAACGCTCGTATAAAAATGTTCCCCAGCTGTTTCTGGCATTGTGTTTTGTTGAGGGTTTTGTTTCGACGTTGGGTTCTTTAGTATCCATATCGTGCATTATTTGTAGTTTTCTTGTTGTAAATTCTGATGCTTGTTTGCCTAGACTCCAAAAAAGCTTTTTGCGCAAAGGGTGTTCTGTCATAGCTGTGTAATTGGCACCAGAAAGATGATGGGAATCGTCATTAGATCTTGCATAGCGGCCTGCCCAATTAGTGTGTCGGTTATATAAATTAAAAGTGCTGGTTAATAGAGGAACTGAAAATAAGGTTGTTAAGGCTCCACAAATTACCCTGGAAATGGGCGACATGCCTGGAATGCAACATAAAATGGTATCAATAACCCCCATGACGGTTAGTGCTATTGATCCTCTTCGCCAGTCATTTTTTGCCCAGCTGAGTCTTTGTATATCTTTCTTGGTACGTTGAAGGAACTCTCGTTGGAAACCAACCAATGCTGGGATTTCTTTATCGAAAGAATTCGTTTGTAAAATACGGTTTAGTTGAATTTGATTGTTTTGAGCATTCATTTCATAAATGGCAGCTAAAGAGAATGCGCTGACCCCAGGTAGTATATGAGAAAATATTTCAAAAGCGCGAGAGTGTATGATAGGTTCAACAATATGTTTCCAAATGGGTTGAATAAACTTTTGAGTTATTTGTGAATTTCGGGTCAGTTTTACAAGAGTTGTCATGCCTGTTATAAAACCGGCAGCGCCTATGGCTTGGAAAACACGGCCCGTCCATCGAGCGTAAAAATTATCTTTTTTCTCAAGCTGTAAATTGTATTTTGAATTTTTTGATTCGTCTATTTTAGCGATTATATCTCTTGCAATAGGGATATATTTTTTATTTTCAGGGCTTTCATTATGGATTATTGTACGAATATTTTCTACTTTTTCTTTGAAACTTAAGGAAGAACTATTGTTTAGAATTTTTCTGCACAAGAAATTTAATGATTTTTCAAGTGTTTTCATTTTTTGGTCAATAGCTTTAATGTTATGCTCTGCCCGACGAGTCTTAATTGCAGCATCCTTGGATGTTTGCCAACCTATTGCTGTTAATAATCCAGCAAAAGGAGTACTGGCTGCTGACATATACTCAGCACTTTTTGTGAAGATTTGCCCAATGCCTGCTAGAAAGGTGCTGGATGTTACTATACCTTTTATGCCGCTTGGGGTACGATGACTACCATTAGGGCCAGCTGGAAGAATATGTCCTTCTTGGCGTCTAGGATAGGTATGAACTCGCCCCATTTTTTTTGTTTTAGATTTAAAGAGATTGATTTTTTTTAGAAAGCCTCTTTTTCGGTTTATGTTGACCGTTGGAGTTTGTGTTTTTTCTATTCTGTGAGTCAAGCTTTCTGTTATTTTTTTGACTGCTGTATTAGCTGGGTGATTGTTATCTTGAGCATTATATGGGTCTGGTGAAAGCTTGGAAAATGCTTCAGTTAGTAAAGTTGTTAATCGATCAGAATTAAAGCCTGAGTTTGGTGAGGGAATTATGTTATCTCCAGCTTGTTCTTCCCCTGTCGAATCTTGTTCTATTTGGGCCTGCTCTATAGCACTCAATGTTGCTAAACACCATTCATCCGATCTGAAAGTCATTTTTAGATTTTTGATTTTTTCAGGTTCGAACATTTTTTTGAAAATCGCTAGCTTTTGTTCTTCTGTAATGTTTCTTTCAGATATTGTTGTTGATATTTTTCCGTCTAGCTGAAAAATATTTTTTGAAATGTTTTTAGCGATATTCTCCGCAATGGCTGTATCAGAAATACTTTTGAGTTTCTTTGCTTCGGTAGTATATTCGGTGAGTTTTTTTGTGTATTCTTGTGAATGCTCAGATAGGTTGCCGATTTTTTTATGTGAATTTAAGTGTTCTATATAATAGGAGTCAGCCTTGTTTCTTAGAAGTAATAATTCAATAATTTCATTGTCTTTTAAAGGTTTGTTTGATGCGTCTACTAAATCGGTTTTATATTGTTGATATAGGTGGATGATTTTGTTGGCTTGTTTTAGAACTTCTAGAGCATGTTTGGCCTCATCTTCAGAAATGACATTTTCAGAAATGTTTTCGAATAATAAATAATAATTATCAATGGCTGTAATGTTTTTATCTTTTAATGTATGCAAAATCTCGCTTTGTTGTTCTTCAAAATTTTTAAAATATTCTTTGAATTGTTTAATTTCTGGAACGCATGAATCATGGCTGCTTCTTTCTGCTGCTGTCCGAACAAAATCTCTTTGGCCTGGGATTTTGCTGACATGATAGTCTCCACCTGTCATTGCAATTGAAGTTTCATCACCCACTTCACCCTTTTCATCGTAACGAAAAGCATCGTCATGATTTTGTGGGGTTATGGACAAAGCTTGCCATTCATCAGATGATGAGACATTCAGCTTTATGTAGGTTTCAGCGGCTTCTGAAATTAAGCCTTCTTGATGTAGGCGGACTGTTTCACTGATTAGGGGTTCATCGTTGTTTGGCAGTTGAAAATGTTGTTTTACATATTCAACTTGTTCGCTTAGATCTTTATCATGCAGTTCTTTTAATATTTGAAGATCATTAATATAGCTATTGCTGTGATGTTTGTGACCATTTTCATCAAAAATAATGGGTTGAAAAACAGGATGCCCTTCTTCTGTTTTTCTTTGTACAAGAAAAACTTTATTGACAGTTGCTTTTGGTAAATGTTCTTCATTGCTTAATATGATTAGGGAGAACTTTATATCTGTATCAAGGAAAGTGACACCATCTGAATGTTTAGTCTCTCCGATCACGATATTGGATGCGCAATCTGGATCGTGACCATAATTTCTGCACGCTGTTGAGCTGTTGATGACTTTTGCGTCCATGACTGTGTCATAACCTAGCAGTCTTCTGAGTTCTAATGCTCTAAATGGTTCATCACCTGGAATATGTGCAAAAGCCTTTGAGTGTACACAATCAGCGTCTGTTATCAGATTGTCATAGGCATCATATTTGAAAGAGTAGTTAGGGTTTTTTTTGTTTTCTAAAAGGGCTAATTGTTCAAAGCTGTTATACAAGGCGGTACCTGGTATGATTTTTTGTTTGGTTCTGTGGTGGTTGCATTCTTGGAGTCCACCCACGTCGTGAAAATCATTGCCGTGTTTATCCCATAAGGATACGCCACCTGTGATGTCTTTTAACGCAACATCAAAACCATCTGTTTCAGAGTCGATAGCTTGTTTTGCTCCGCAGACCCCATAATAAAGTTCGGCGAGCAGATTTTTATATCCAGCGTGCTGAGCAGCTCTATGTTCTTTATGTTTGGCAATCATTCTAAGGTGTGCGAGTACAGCTTGAGGTCTTGAGATTTCTCCAGGAGGGGCTGTGCCATAAGAGACTTTACCTGTATTTTTGGTATTGCCAAAGTGTCTAATGGCTATTAGTTGCCTTTGAGTGGCGTCACTAGGGTCGGTTGTGAAATCTTTTTCAAGCTCTTTTAAATAAAAATCATTGAGCCAGTTTGAAATAGATCGGTTTAGGTCTCTTGTTGACTCTATGGCTGCTTTTTTTTCAATACTGACGTATTCTATTCTTCCAAGTTTATTTTTTACAGCAAATTCGGTCGTTTCTTTTAGTTGTATATCGGTCCCTGTTTGTTCTTGAATCGGTTTGATTGTTGTTTTTATAAAAGGTTTGTTTAAATTTGAATCTTTATTTTCCCAAGCAAAGTAACGACCAATTTTTAGAATTGCAAATTTGATAATTTCTTTTAGGAAAGAAGGTTTGCTTTCTATATTTTCTAATAATAAGTTGAAAGTTGTCTCGAGCTTGTTAAGGCTTTCTAAAGTGATATCGCTGCTTGGCAGGTTGTTTATAATGGATTGGATATCAATATTATATTGATTGTACAATGCGTGTCGTAAACCTCCGAGGGCTTGATCTTGAGTGTTATTAGATAGAAAACTGTTTGCTAGTGTGCTTGCTTCTTTTGAAATATATTGTGTGATTTGTTCAATTTTCTTCTCGTTGCTATAATTTTCTCTTACTTCTGGGTGGCCTCTAAAAAAAGTTTCCTTGCGCTTTTGGACAGCAAATTGGCTTTGTTCTTTGCTTAATGTCGGTAGAGTTTCGTGTGCTTCTCGTCGTGTAAGTAAAGGTGAGCTTGAAGTTCCAGTTTGCTCATTACCTCCTTCGTTACTTTTTTTATCTATTTGGGTTTCTGATACGTTTTCTGCATTGCTTTGTTGCCATGCAGATAGATCTGCATATTCAGATGAGAATTTAAAGTTTTCTTCTCCTGCTAGCTTGAGTATCTTTTTCTGAGCCTCTTTGTAGGGTTGATAGATACGATGATATTCTGTGTCTTTTCCAAAAACAGTTTGAGAGGTGCCATTGTAAGCATTAGTGCTGATATCTGGATTGCCATCTTGGGATATGATTTTTGTTTGTATTGCCTCAATTTGTTCCCATGAAAATTGGTTGTTATTGGTTTCAGCTAGAGTAGCTGCTGGTGATAGTTTTGGCTGCTGCTCTTGCGTTGGTTCAGTTGTTTCCGATAGGAAGAGGTGAGAGAAGGGAGGTGGTTGGAATAAGCTGCGAAATATAGAAAAATTCCACTGGTGATTCTGCCTATTCGTTCTAGTTTGTATTATTTGAGGTTCAGCCATTTTGCACCTTGTTCTAAGTATATGTCTTGTATCTTGGAAAAAGTAATTTTTTCTTTTTGATGGCAGGCAGTTATTGTGCCAAATAAAGTATTATTCGGTGTTATTTGTGTAATAGAGGCTCAGCAGGTTAGATGTGGTAAAAAAATGTACAAGGGATATCTGTGTTGGGCACTGTGTAAGAACCTGTGTTGTTTTTTTGTGATTAAACGCACTTCTTTTGTGCGTTCAGTTTTTGTGCGTTCAGTATATGTTTTTAATTGTTGAGCGTTGAGCGATTTTGCCTGCGTTGGCGTGATTGCGTTTGAATCAAATGCCTTGAAATCAGTTGATTTTCTGTGTCCGTGAGGTATAAAAATTGTACTCCGATATGATGTTTTTCTGCTTTGCTGCTGCTGTGTATTACTTTGGCAAACAAGCACAGTTGTTCTAATGAGGGAAACAAGGTGATTTGTAAATGGAGCAGTGATTCTACGGCAAAAACTTCGGTATGGAGAAAATCAAGACCATGGGTACTGAGTGTGGCCGTTTTGTTAGGGGTTAGAGGGTTATCTGCTAAATTGGCTGAGCACAATTGGTGTATGATGCCCAGTCGTTTGTTTAAGTTTTTTAAATATTGTGCGGTGGGGGGATGATCATCGTGTATCAGTTTGAGTAGGTGTTGGGCATCATGTTCTAGTTTGTGCATTTGTTTTGCTAATATCAGCTCTGGCTTTGAGCAGATACTGGGATCATAAGCGTCTAATGAATTGGGAAGGGAAGTGAGAGGCTTAATATCTAAATAAATATCATCTTCCAAACGAAAGTTGTTGCGGCGTTCGGTAGAGTTTTTTTGCGGCTGAGCTTCAGAGTTCATGGCATGACCTTTGAAAAATTTGAAAAAACAGGTTAATTGATATCGAAACGTAGAGATAAGTCGATAGCTTTTAGGTGTTTGGTTAAACTTCCAACTGAAATGTAGTCCACACCTGTTTGTGCCACTTCAATAAAGTTGTGCTTTTGAATGTTGCCGGAGGCTTCGAGTTTGCTGCGCCCTTGATTGATGGCTACGGCTGCTTTCATGTCTTCTAGCGTAAAATTATCTAGCATAATAATATCGGCTTTGGCTGTTAGGGCTTGTTTGAATTCGTCTAAGCTTTCAACTTCGACTTCAACTGGCTTATTTGGGGCTAAGTTGTGTGCTTCAGTGATTGCTTTAAGAATAGAGCCTGCTGCAATGATGTGATTTTCTTTGATTAAAAAAGCATCAAACAAGCCGAGCCGATGATTTTGTCCGCCGCCACAGCTCACTGCGTATTTTTGTGCGGTTCTTAAGCCTGGTATGGTTTTGCGTGTATCCAATAGCTTGGTTTGGGTGTGCTTCAGTTGATTTACAAGGTGCGCTGTGCTTGTTGCTGTACCAGAGAGGGTTTGCAAGAAGTTCAAAGCGGTGCGTTCCGTGCTTAATAAGCTGCGAGCTGGGCCTTTAACTTTGAGTAAGACTTGCTGGTCGTTGATGCAGTCACCGTCGGCCACGCACCAGTGTGTTTGAATCTGAGGGTCCACTTGTTTGAAAGTTTCATCTGCCCAGGCACGACCGCAAAAAATGGCTTGTTCACGTGCAATCAATTGTCCCTGTGCTTGTCTGTGCGAGGGTACCAGTTGTGCGGTAATATCGCCGGTGCCAATATCTTCTGCCAGTGCAATTGCGACTGTTTGGGCTAGGTCATTGGGTAGAGTCAGTGCGTTCATGAAAATAGGTCTTAGAAAGTTGGAACACCACGGGGCTTAAAGCCAGTAAGGCAATTAGATTGGGAATGGCCATTAAGGCATTTAAAGTATCGGCCAAGAGCCAAATGAAATCCAGTTGAGCTAAGGCGCCTAAAGGAATAGCCAGTACCCATAAAATACGAAAGGGTAAAATGGCTTTGGTGCCGAATAAATACTCAGCACAGCGTTCGCCGTAAAGGCTCCAGCCGAGAAGAGTGGTAAACGCAAATAAGGCTAAAGCAAGACTGATGAGTGCAGCGCCGATGCTCGGTAGAGCCGTAGAAAAGGCTAAAGTGGATAAGTTTGCGCCATTCTCGCCGCTTTGCCATGCCTGGGTGACAATGATGACTAAGCCTGTTAAAGTGCAGACAATTAATGTATCAATAAAGGTGCCGAGCATGGCAATGGTGCCTTGCTTGACTGGATGTGCTGTTTGCGCGCTGGCGTGTGCAATTGGGGCGCTGCCAAGGCCTGCTTCGTTTGAAAAAATTCCGCGCGCAACACCGTAACGTAAGGCGGCCCACACGGTAGCGCCAGCAAACCCCCCCGTGCTTGCTGTTGGAGTAAAAGCGTGTTGAAAAATGAGAGCAAACGCTTCGGGTAAACGATCAACATGCCGTATTAAAATGAATAAGGTCACCAGAAAGTAAGCTGTGCCCATAAAAGGAATCAGTTTCCCTGCTACTTGCGCAATGCGTTTGAGGCCGCCTAATAATACAAAGGCAACCAATAGGGCCAATACCATGCCTGTCAGTATTTCGGGGATTTGCCAGGTGGAGGATAGGGCATCGGCGACTGAGTTGGCTTGCACCGTGTTACCAATACCAAAGCCTGCACAGACACCAAATAGAGCGAATAAAAAGCCCAACCAATGCCACTTTGGACCCATGCCGTTTTTAATGTAATACATAGGGCCACCCACGTATTGGCCCAGAGCATCACGTTCACGAAAATGGACAGCGCATACGGCTTCAGCGTATTTGGTAGCCATGCCGACCAAGGCAATCATCCACATCCAAAACAGAGCGCCAGGTCCACCCAGTGCAATGGCTGTAGCCACACCTGCTATATTACCAGTGCCTAGGGTGGCTGATAGTGAGGTCATTAAGGCGTGAAAAGGGCTGATATCGCCGGCTTCATTGCTCTGACGAGAATGGAACAGTAGACTAAAACTGAAACCTAATTTACGTAAGGTTAGTCCCTTAAGTCCACAAAACAAAAACAAACCAGTTGCTGCAATCAACAGTAACATGGGGGGGCCCCAGACCCATCCGTTAAAGGTGTTAACAAAAGAGACAAGGGTTTCCATATTCAAGTGGTCCTGATGAATGCGTTTTGTCAGTAAAGATTGTTTGAATAAATAATAGATACAGCTGAAACTGGCTTGGCGGGAGCTTAATAGAAAAGCAAGGTTACGTCTATGGTTTCATGATTTGTAGAGTGTAAGAGATTATTTTTTAAACTTAATTGTTCCAGCTGATGAGCATAGAGAGCTCACGCTCCAATAGATGTTCGTCCCCTAGATTGACCTCAACCAGTCGTCGCAGATGAGACATGCTGTCTACGCCGATGCGTGTGCAGCTAAGGCCTGTCTGTTGATTTTGTTGATGAGCAATGCATACTTGCATTTTGATGTTTTTTTCACCTTCAGTGGTGAGCACCAATTCCAGAGTGCCTGTGTCACCGATAGTTTGTTGCCATTGTTTAGGTGTTTCGACTAAGGCACCTTTGAAAGAAATATCGAGTAAATTGGTAGACCAATGCGTATCATGAAACGTTAAGTTCACCGTGTTGGCAAAAGAGATACGAGTAAATTTTCGCCTTTCGTTCATGTCGAGGCCTTCTTTGTTAGTGTCAAGTTTCTTGCTTTAGGATAGTACAAAATGATTTAAATAGTTGAGTCTGTTGTATTGTAGCGTTCTTGTAGTATTTTAGTGCAATCGATTTTAAAGCACTTGAATCTGGAAAAAATGCTCTTATTTGAAAAGGTAAGGGTGTATTGAGGGTTGATCAGAAAATAAAGGGGCTGTTATGAGAATTGATAAAATGACACACAAGCTGCAAGAAGCATTAGGGGATGCGCAATCTCTTGCTGTGGGGCATGAGCATAATTTTATAGAGCCTGTGCATGTTTTAAAAGTTTTATTGGATCAGCAAGGGGGCAGTGCTGTGACTTTACTGCAACAAGCAGGAGGTCAGGTACCAGCATTGCAGCAAGCTATAGAGAGCAAGTTGAAAGCCATGCCGACGGTGGTCAATCACAGTGGTGAAGTGCATATGTCTAATGAGCTTATCCGTGTCTTAAATGTGGCCAATAAACTGTCACAACAACAGCAGGATCAGTATATTTCTTCAGAATGGGTCTTGCTGGCCATGGCGCGAGATAAGGGTGAATTGGGAAAAATATTATGTAAGCACCAAGTTGATCAGACCGCTTTAGAGCACAGCATTACGACAATACGAGGAGGTGATACTGTGCAGGACCCTAATGTAGAGCAACACAGGCAAGCGCTTGATAAATATACGGTAGATTTGACGGCTTTGGCTGAGCAAGGCAAGCTAGATCCCGTGATTGGTCGTGATGATGAAATTCGCCGTACCTTGCAAGTCTTACAGCGTCGAACCAAAAATAATCCTGTTTTGATTGGTGAACCAGGTGTTGGGAAAACGGCCATCGCCGAGGGTTTAGCGCAGAGAATTGTGAATAAAGAAGTGCCTGAAGGCTTAAAAAATAAAAAGGTGTTGTCTTTGGATATTGGTGCCTTGGTAGCCGGTGCAAAATTTCGAGGTGAGTTCGAAGAGCGTCTTAAAGCGGTATTAATGGAATTATCGAAACAGGATGGGCAAGTGGTTTTATTCATTGATGAAATTCATACTATGGTGGGGGCTGGTAAAACAGATGGGGCTATGGATGCGAGCAATATGTTAAAACCGGCTTTAGCGCGTGGTGAATTACGTTGCGTAGGAGCAACGACTTTGGATGAATATCGCCAGTACATTGAAAAAGATGCTGCATTAGAAAGGCGTTTTCAAAAAGTGCAAATTGATGAACCTTCAGTGGAGGATACGGTTGCAATCCTGCGTGGTTTAAAAGAACGTTATGAAGTGCATCATGGTGTTAATATTACAGATGCCGCTATTATTGAAGCAGCGCGCTTATCCTATCGCTATATTACCGATAGGCAGTTGCCTGATAAGGCGATTGATTTGATTGATGAGGCGGCTTCACGTATTCGCATGGAAATGGATTCAAAACCTGAAGAGATGGATAAACTGGATCGTCGTTTGATTCAGCTTAAAATAGAGCGTGAAGCCTTGAAGAAAGAGGACGATGAAGCATCCAGAGAACGTTTACAGCAATTAGAAGCAGAAATTGATGGGTTAACTGAGACGTTTGCCAATTTAGAAGAGCTCTGGAATTCAGAAAAGGCGTCTTTAGCTGGAAATGCACAGATTAAAGCAGAGCTTGAGCAAGCAAAGCTGGAGTTAGAGGCCGCCAGACGAGTGGGTGATTTGGCGAAAATGTCTGAAGTTCAGTACGGTAAAATTCCTTCCTTGGAGAAGCAGTTGGAGCTGACGAATCAGGCTAGGGCAGTTGAAAATAAATTACTAAGAAATAAAGTGACAAGTGAAGAGATCGCTGAGGTTGTCTCTAAATGGACGGGTATCCCTGTCAGTAAAATGTTAGAGGCCGAAAAAGAAAAACTGTTGCATATGGAAGAAAACTTGCACCAAAGTGTGGTGGGGCAAGATCAGGCGGTCAAAGCCGTTGCCAATGCTGTGCGTCGTGCTCGTTCGGGTCTATCCGATCCAGCTCGTCCGAGCGGTTCTTTTCTGTTTTTAGGTCCTACCGGAGTGGGTAAAACAGAGTTGTGTAAGGCGTTGGCTGTTTTCCTGTTTGATTCTGATGAAGCGATGATACGGATTGACATGTCTGAATTTATGGAAAAACATTCGGTTGCGCGTTTGGTTGGGGCGCCTCCTGGTTATGTGGGCTATGAAGAAGGAGGGTATTTGACCGAAGCGGTCAGGCGTAAGCCGTATTCGGTGATTTTGCTTGATGAAGTCGAAAAAGCACATGCGGACGTGTTTAATATTTTGCTGCAAGTGTTGGAGGATGGGCGTTTGACTGACAGCCATGGGCGCACGGTTGATTTCAAGAATACAGTCATTATCATGACCTCGAATTTGGGTTCTGAAGTGATTCAAAACTTACCGATTGATAAGCCTTATGAGGTGATGCATCGGGCTGTTTTAGAGGTGGTTAGGTCGCATTTTCGGCCTGAGTTTATCAATCGAATCGATGAAAGTGTGGTGTTTCATACGCTCAGTAATGATCAAATAGCTGATATTGCTAAGTTGCACATTAGTACTTTGAAGCAGCGTTTGCAAGGACAAGGTATGGATTTACAATTGGCACAAGATGTTTTCGATTTATTAGTGGAAGTAGGTTATGATCCTGTGTATGGGGCCAGGCCTTTGCGTCGTGCCATTCAACAACTGATTGAAAATCCATTGTCAACAGCGCTATTGCGGGGAGATTTTAGCTCGCCAGATGTGATTAAGGCTGTGATGGAAAACGGTCAAGTGAGTTTTATAGAATCAGTTGCATAATCTTTGTTAACTTGGTGATACAAAGCATTGACATATTGTGAGCCAAGTACTCAAAGCTAGGCTTGTAATTTTGCCTGTGTAGGTTTATTTTTCAAGGATAAGTATTTATTTGAGATGTGCACAAATGCTGTGATTGTGGGTGGTATTATTAGGAACGTGCACGAAATAACTTTAACATTAAATATATAATGTAAGGTACTATTTAAGGGGGTGGATGATTGATTGAATGCTAGAGTTCATTCATCCAAATGATACAATAATAAAAATATTGAAGGTGGAGTTATGGCAGAACTACAAAATGTTGATGTTCCAACGACATCTGTTGCTCCAGCTGGATCAAAGTCGACAGATGCGCCAAGTATTACTGTGAGGCTGATGTCCCTGTTGGCTTCTGAGAAAAAAGAATCAGTGCCAGAAGGTAAACCTGGTGTGGTTGAAGGTAAAACGGAGCAACCTGAGCAAAGTGTTGAGGCAAAAATAGCTGAGGCTAAGCAGTTAGAAGAAGAAATGGTTGTAACTTTAGAGCATGCAATTGGTGTTCAAGGGCACAAGGTGAGTTTGCGGGCTTTTCCAGAAGCTGAGGCATCTGTTGTCAGAGCTTTGCAGGCAACGTCCAATCATGTGGCCCATGATTATGGCTCAGCTGCGGTTAGTACAAGTTATGCGACTGCTGATGAAGCGCGTACAACAGGCAATAATGTTGAGTTGGAGGAAGCGTTAGAAACGATCGAAAAAAATCTTGAAAGATCTGTGATCAGTTCTATTGGTAAAAATGCTTCGGAGTCAACGAGCCAAAAGGAAAAGGAAGAACAAAAACGTGAGCAAGCTTTGGCGGCTGCTAGAAAATAATAGTGTTATTTACAATGGTTTTATTTGTACATATTTAAAGGCGTTTGAAGGCAAAGAAAGAATAGTATATGATTTGTATTCTTTTCTTCAAGCGCTTTGAATTATGTTTAGGGACCCTACCTTAGCGCATATTTATATTCAATTTTAAGAAACAGTTGATGAAATTTCTGTAATGTTTCTGTATCCTTCACTCTGACTTTAACTCTAGCAATTGTTTTTAGATATTGCATTTTATTATTTTCATTGATATTAAAGTAGGATTGAGAGAATGGATAGGGCTGTGGGTGGTGCACAGATTGTTCGAGAGAAGCAAACTTTCGTTGATTTT
The DNA here is from genome assembly GCA_028281605.1 of Pseudomonadales bacterium. Lineage (GTDB taxonomy): Bacteria > Pseudomonadota > Gammaproteobacteria > Pseudomonadales > JANQJO01 > JANQJO01. The sequence goes on along the minus strand of JANQJO010000125.1, from coordinate 5,822 downwards.
TGTGGACAATTGCTACTAGAAGATTTAGCACCACAGTCAGTTGCAATGGTAAATACTCGAGGTCCAAAGTTGCGAGAGAGTTCTGAGCTGAGATTACCTTCAGCTGATAATGTCGCTTCATTGGTTTGTATGCGATCAAGAGGTGATTTGAATTGTGATTGTATAACAACAAGTGTCGTTGATACGCCTCATGTATCTGTAAATCCTGTTGATTGGCTTCAGTCCTCTTTGAACTATTTTTATGCAGACCCTTCTACAGTAAGAGCAAATGAGCAGGTATTGAGAGATGCGTTTTCACATGCGCAAGTTTTACGTGAAATGGGTACGACGCTATATCCTATTGATGAAAGAGTGTCTCAAGAATTAAAAGAAATTTTGGACACAAAAATTACAGTCCAGATTTTGGGTGAAGAAAAAACTGTGACGTACAAGGCTTTCTATCATGCATTGGCGGAGCAAGGTGAAGAGCCGGTTTTAGTACTGAAAAGTCACCGTATGATTGCTCGTATTTTATTTCCAGAAAGTCAATTATCAAAGCAGCCATTGAATAAAGTTATGAATGATTTGGATTTGTTGTTGTCTATCTCATTGGGTATTCAGCCTGCAAAATCTGAACCGCTTGAAAAAACATGCCTTAGTCAAGGTTTGGCGAAATTGTTTGGCGTAGATAAAAGAAATGCCATGGTGTTTTGTGTGCAACCAACTTTAGATGAACGAGGATGCGTAACAGGTTTTGGTAAGCCCATTCCGCCAAATAGTTATAAAATTGCTTTGAGTTTATCAGATGATTTGAAAGAGGATGGCTACTTCCCTCCTCTTTTACGAATGGATTGTGTTGTTAAAAATAAGACAGTTCAGCCTGATTTTCAACAGCGCAGTAATAATGATATAGATGTACCTGGCAGTATGTCTGTTTCTTATGGGTTTAATACTAAAATAGATACCGAAGAAGAGTGGCAGCCAGTAACAGTGAACTTTTCTTGTCATCCTTTGAATTATTTCTGGTTTTCAGGGGATGAAATGCAACAAGGCCGTTTGGTGCTGTGTCCAGATATCAGTGGTCGGGACCATAGACTCAATTATTTATTGGACAGAAGTGTCTTGCGTAACGGTCGTACTGGTAAACCGTTGCGTGCACAGGGTCGTTGGCTTGACGATTGTAATTTACAAGGTAAAAATTGGCAGAGCGAATGGTCGTATACTTTATATAAAAAAGATGCCGATAGTGATGCACAAAATGAACAAAAAAAACACCCAACTTTGCAGTTTATCGATATTGATAGTTTGACTCAAGAATTGGAATCCTTAAGTAATGTGTTAGCAGTTTGGTGTAAGGAGCACGGTCGGGTAGAGGCTAATAAAGCTTTTGAAGAAAGGTTGGCCCATTTGTATGTTGCTTGTCATACTTATTTTCATGATGCCAATCTTCTGGCAATTAATAAAACTAAGATGCCAGAATTGCACAGATGGTTTAAAATATGTACGAACACTTTATTTCAATCTCAAATAAAGTCTGTATATGATGAAAAGAAAAAAATAGCCATGTATGAGGCATGGTTAAAAAAAGATAGAATAAATTGTATCAAAATATGTTGGGAGGCGTGGTTACCTGCATTGTTTTTGGGCTCTTCTAAAATGTTAAAAAATTGGTTAGAACGTAATAATCTGGTATTTATTACGCAATTGATAATAATCAAAAAAAGTTTAGATGAATATATTGAGATAAATAAAATAGAAAATATAGAGATAATTTTAAAAGAGCTCAGGCTGTTGATTTTTTTTGTCAATGGGTATGATGATTTGAAATATAATACTTTTGAAGAAGTGAACATTTGTGAGGAGCAAGGAATATTGCCAGGAGAACTTTATAGGAATGAAGCTGATGAAAGAAAGCAGGTATTGATGGAGTATGTAAAAAAATATGTAGCAAGATATTGTGTGAATATACAAGATTCTCAAGAGAAATTAATCGAGCAAGCTGAAAGTATATTTGATCGAAGGCAACGTGTTGAAAAAATGTCGAAAAACCCCTATGCTCGATTGGAAAAGTTGGTTGAGTTTGGATGTGCTACCGATGATGAAGTTTCTACACTGTCTCAATACATGATCAGTAAAATAAAAAACTCGTTAAAAAAGAAAGCAGCTACACAGGCTTATGTACAATACAAAAAATGGCGCACGTTAGCATATAAGTTAAACAGCGCTAAGACGTCAGAAGCTAAGTTGATCGTAAAATTTTTGCAATTTTTTGAGATTTGGGCTGAAGGTAAAAAAAAGGACATCAGTGATACTTGTTTAGAAAAGGCAGAATTAATTTTGCAGCTTATGGAGTGGGCAGTTGAAACAGTTCATGAGAAGCATATAGAGCAATTTTGGAGACGTGAATATCATTGCTTGACAGATAGATTGACTCAAATGAGATTTGATTCACTTGAGTGTTGTTGGAAACATATGGGTGGTTTGTACAGTTACGTTGAAAAAAAATTGCAGAGTGCTAGGCCGATTTTACCAGAAGGCTTAGCTTCTTTTTTTAAAGACCTTCAACCGAGAGAGCCTGCTGAAAGCGACTTGCTGGCTTATAATGAAGAGGTTCAGAACGCGCTGTGCTATATTAATTCTAGTATTTCATTGATAGAAAAAAAAATTCAATATCAGTCTTGTGAAAAGGTTAAGATTAATCAAGATTTCAATACTTTAAACTTTGATGATAGAAAGGTTTTTCTAAAAAACCTTATTGATGAACACGAAAAACTTCATCTTCTAAAAAAAGATTACGAAAAAATAAATTATTTAATCAAAGATCTAAAAGAGATGGGTTTTATAAAAAATCAAGTTGTATGGAAGTATCAAGATAGGTTGGATTGCTTACATAAGCAAGCTGAAGATTTTGTGAAGTATCATGATCCTAATTGGAAAGAAGATAAAACATTACTTTATTCTAATCTGGTTCGTTTAATGATGTACTTTGAAATGGAGGAAAGATACACGTCTTTTTTGCTAAGAAGTAACATGAATACTCAGGAAAAAATTGAGATATTGAAAGAAGAAATAGGAAAAGTTGAAGATATGGAAAACAAGAAAGAGGAAAAGTGTCTTTGTTGTTATGATAAAAGTTTGTTATCTAGGATGTACCTTTCCCTTATAGATTTATCTTACCAAAAATCATATGATAACTTAAAAGAAACTTATAAAAAATTGGATGGAGTGACACATAAAGAAACAGGCTGGTTGAGTTTAGCCGATGCCGCGATAAAATCTCGATCATTAACGGCTATTAATGATGTTCTTGATGAATATCCAAAGGTGTTTCCTGATGAAAATTTCAGTTGCTTTTACCCAAAATATCTTGCTTTGCGATATGAAAAAGTGATTCTTGCTGTAAAACAGATGTCTGAAAAAATGAAGCAAGATGACGTGTTTGTGTTAAAAAAATCAATTGAGCAGCCTGTGGAGATTATGCGTGCGTTAGATGGTTATCGAGACCCTACATTGCTGAATAAGTTATTTTATGATTGTCAAGAAGCTATTTTTCAAAACAAAGATTTATTGTCTGCTTTTTTAAGTTTGGATCGTTCAGATAGTAAAGATCTTGATACGGTAGCGAAAATATTGGAAAAGAATATTAGAAAAACTAACAGAAATCCTGCTTTGCTGAACAGTAAATATATCCATAGTATCTTTGATTTTTTTGATAATTTGATTAAGGTTAAGAAAGTACCTGTAGATAGGGTAAAAGATTTCATATCAATTTTTATTGAAATGCTCATAAAAAAACATGCTTTGCCTAAAAAAAAACAAGATTTGATTCCTGGGGTTCTGTCAATGCTGTTGAATCAATGGTGTAAGTATCATCAGAACTCGGAAAAACCTCCTGAAAAACTGCCACAGCTTATCCAGCGTTGGATGCAGGCTATGGAATCGATTCAGTTGAAAATGCGTGATAAAAATATTCAAATGGAAGAAAAAAATCGATTGCGTGTAATGGGCGATGAGTATTTGATAGATTCTCCTTGTGTAGCCGCTTATTGTTTTAGAAAATCAGCTGTTTCTCATAATTTATTTTTAGCTTTTTTAAATATTATGTGGTTACATTTTTATTTTACTGGAGCTGAAGAATTTCCTAGATTTGAGTTACCCATTGGAAATAGTTTCAAAATAGTTCTGGGAAAAATAAATGAGGTACAAAAAGACTCTGATTATATAGACTCACTTTGTGAGTATAAGGCATCTATAGATTTTTTGCCTATTTTAAAAAAACATCTTTACAAGCTTAGGGGTGATACTTGGGGAGGGCGCTTTGATTTAATCAAGCATTCTTTTTTTTATGATGTAAATTTTCCTCGAATAAGAAGAATAGTAATCGGTATGATTTTGATTGCTTTTTTTATCCAAGTGGTACTGACTAAATGGCGGCCTTTTTCTTAAGATGTTTGGGTTGAAATTTAGCCAAATCATGGTAAATCCGGAAGATCCGAAAAATTCAAATTGGTGATATTGTGCGTTGATATCGATTTTTGATCTCTGTGGTTAGGGATACGTGTATAAATAAGAATTTATTTCGTACTCGTTCCTAACTTTAACATTGAAATTAAAGTGGGATTGAGAGAATGGATAGAGTATTGGGTGGTGTGCAGATTGCCCGAGAGAAGCAAGCTTTCGTTGATTTTTGTAGACAACTGGTACTGGAAGATTTAACACCACAGTCGGTTGCAATGATAAATGCTCGAGGTCCAAAGTTGGGAGAGAGCTCTGAACCTAGATTACCTTCATCTGGCAATGTCGCTTCATTGGTTTTTATGCGATCAAGAGGTGATTTGAATTGTGATTGTACCACGGCAAATGTTTCTGATATGCCCAATTCATATGTAAACCCTATTGATTGGTTTCAGACTTCTTTAAATTATTTTTATGCAGACTCTTCTGAAGTATTTACAGTAAGAACGGATGAGGAAGTATTAAGAGGTGCATTTTTGCATGCACGAGTTTTAGGTGAAATGGGTACTAGTTTATGTCCTATTGATGAAAGAGTGTCGCAAGAATTAAAAGAGATTTTAGATACAAAAATTACAGTTCCAATTATGGGTGAGGAAAAAACTGTGACATATAAGGCTTTCTATCATGCATTGGCACAGCAAGGTGAAGAGCCGGTTTTAGTATTAAAAAGTCACCGTATGGTTGCTCGTATTTTATTTCCAGAGAGTCAATTATCAAAGCAGCCATTGCATAAAGTTATGAATGATTTGGATTTGTTGTTGTCTATCTTACTGGGTGTTCAGACTACAGAGTCTGAATCGCCTGAAAAAATATGCCTTAATCAAGGTTTAGCAAAACTATTTGGCTTAGATAAAAAAAATGCTATGGTTTTTTGTGTGCAGCCAACTTTTGATCAACAAGGATGCATAATAGGGTATGGTAAACCTATCCCACCCAGTAGTTACAAAATTGCTTTGAGCTTATCAAACCGTTTGAGAACAAACGATGGCTATTTCCCTCCTCATTTACGAATGGATTGTGTTGTTAAAAATCGAACGGTTGAGAATGGTTCTCAGCAGAGCAGTAATAATGATATAGATGTACCCGGCAGTATGTCTGTTTCATATAGGCTGGTTACTAATATAGATATGGAAAAAGAGTGGCAGCCATTAAAAGTGAATTTTTCTTGTCATCCTTTGAATTATTTTTGGTTTTCAGGGGATGAAACGCAACAAGGCCGTTTAGCGTTATGTCCAGATATCAGTGGTCGGGACCATAGACTCAATTATTTATTGGATAGAAGTGTCTTGCGCAGTTATACTGGCCAACCGTTGCGTGCACAGGGTCGT
>JANQJO010000117.1 GCA_028281605.1 Pseudomonadales bacterium | reverse complement strand
TCGGACATTTTGACTGGCTCCTAGACAGTTAACGTTATGAGCTCAGCATATAAAATATAATGACAGGATGATAGGGTGTGGATTTATTTACGCTTACGTTAGAATGTGCTGTTCCCAGTAGAGGTAACCGATAGCAAAACTATACAAACATCATACCCTACTTTCTTAATATCGTGCACAATCCACTGTGGTGCCTGAAGCAATGTAGATACATCCAACTGAACCAACGGCCTACCTTCATGACCTAACAACTTAGGCCCACAATAAATCCAAAGTTCATCAACCAAGCCAGCCTTGACAAAAGCACCTGCTAAATTAGGCCCTGCTTCTACTAACACCTCATTACACCCTAGTTGACTTAAACGATCTAACAAAGCAGTTAAATCAATACCGCCTTGCTCTGATTCTGCCAAAGATACAACTTTAGCTCCAGAAGCTTGAGAAAACATTTTTTGTTCAGAGTCACTCACTCTATCTGAGCAAACCACAGTGACACATCCTATTTCATTTAACATAGGATGATCTACAGGCATACGTAACCGGCTGTCAAGTACCACTCGTAAGGGTTGCCTGACAAAACACTCTGCAGATTCTACTTTTTCTTGATAGTAGGCATTAGGCACTGAAGGATAAGGTTCACTCCAGGTATGAGGCCTGACCGTTAGCTTTGCATTGTCCATCAGCACTGTGTTAATACCAGTCACAACCGCCGAACTACGAGCCCTAAGTTTTTGTACATCCAAGCGTGCATCAGGTCCAGTGATCCATTGGCTTTCACCATTAGCCAAAGCTGTCCGACCATCTAAACTCATCGCCAACTTTACCCGCACAAGGGGCCGTCCCTTCTCTAAACGATATAAATATCCCGGATTCAAGGCACGTGCTTCAGCTTCTAAAACTCCTACCGTTACCTCAATACCTGCAGCCTTTAACTGCTGTAAGCCCTGCCCTGCAACTTCCGGATAAGGATCTAGCATCGCCACCACCACACGAGCGATCCCAGCCCTAATCAAACTTTGACAACAAGGCGGTGTACGCCCAACATGACTGCAAGGTTCCAAAGTTACATAGGCTGTTGCCCCCTTGGCTTGCTCTCTGGCTTGCAGTAATGCATTAACTTCAGCATGGGCACAACCGGCTTGAATATGATAGCCTTGCCCAACAATTTTACCTTGATTAACTAAGACACAGCCCACCCTTGGATTAGGATCTGTCGTATATAAGCCTCGCTGAGCTAACTCAATAGCCCTAGCCATCATCTGACAGTCCAAAGATCGCAAACCCGACTAAATCTCCACCGGCGGCGGCGCAATCACCTCACGAGAACCGTTAGGCAAGGTTTGACTCACTACCCCAGCCAACTCCATACTCTCAACAATCCTCGCAGCTCGGTTATATCCAATTTTCAACTTACGCTGTACCGAAGAAATAGAAACTTTACGCGTTTGCGTCACAAACTCCACAGCCTGATCGTATAAAGGATCTGATTCATCACTCTGAGCTTCATCAATACCAGGAATATAAGCACCAGCACCCTCACCTGAACCTCCCTCTAACACATCTTCTAAATAATCAGGCTCAGCACGAGCACGCCAGTCATCACACACTCGATGTACCTCATCATCTGACACAAAGGCCCCATGCACCCGAACAGGTAACGCTGTACCCGGCGGCAAATACAACATATCGCCGTGTCCAAGCAGTTGCTCTGCCCCCCCTTGATCCAATATGGTCCTAGAATCCACTTTTGATGAAACTTGAAAAGCAATACGCGAAGGAACATTCGCTTTGATAAGACCTGTAATCACATCGACTGAAGGACGCTGCGTCGCTAAAACCAAGTGAATACCGGCCGCTCGTGCCTTTTGTGCAATACGTGCTATCAATTCCTCTACCTTTTTACCAACAATCATCATCATGTCAGCAAATTCATCAATCACCACTACAATAAAAGGTAAAGGCTCTAGTGTAGGCGTTTGCATAGTTTCATCACCCAAAGTATGTACTTCAGGTTTAAATAAAGGATCTACTAACGGTTCCCCAACTTCAATAGCCGCTTGTACTTTTTTATTGTAACCTCCAATATTACGCACCCCCAAAGCAGCCATCAACCGGTAACGCCGCTCCATCTCAGCCACACACCAGCGCAAAGCATTGGCTGCTTCTTTCATATCTGTCACCACAGGCGCCAGCAAATGCGGAATATCATCATACACGGATAATTCTAACATTTTCGGATCAATCATAATCAAACGCAAATCATCAGGTGTAGCTTTCATCAGCATGCTGATTAGCATCGCATTCAAACCTACAGATTTACCAGACCCCGTAGTCCCCGCAACCAGTAAATGAGGCATCTTTGCCAAATCGACTACAACCGAATAACCAGCAATGTCTTTACCTAAACTGAGCGTCAGTGGTGACTTTGAGTCCTCATAAGCACGGGATATCAACACTTCGCTGAGCCGAATAATTTCACGCTCAGCATTAGGTATCTCAACACCTATTACGGTTTTTCCTGGAATCACTTCAACCACACGCACACTGATCACCGCCAATGAACGTGCCAAATCTTTAGCCAAATTGGTAATACGACTGACTTTAGTGCCAGGAGCCAATTGCAATTCAAACCTTGTCACCACAGGCCCTGGCAAAACAGCCTCTACTTGTGCTTGGATGTTAAAGTCTTTCAGTTTTTCCTCCAAAGTCTGTGACATTTCATTCAACACCCCTTCAGAAAAACCTTTACCGTCTCCAGCATCACTGACATCCAATAACTCAACACTGGGTAAATCACCTTCTGAAATACTCATCAATTTTCTTGGACTTTTTACTTTAGGCTTTACTGACTTTTTCTTTGCAGGAGTTAATACACTCGGCAGCAGCTTCTTTAAACCTTGTTCCGAACTGCTTTCAAGCAGCTCAGTAGGCCTCGATAATATAGGCACGTCTGTCTTATTCGTATCAATAAAGCCAGGGTCTATCACAAATTGCGACTGATTTTTCTCACGATCTTGATAGTGCCGCCAACCATCACCGACCAGACGACTCAACATGGACACTCCGCGCCGACACAATTTAGAAAGAACCGCAGTGCTCACCAGAAATACTTTACTCCAAACAACATCAAACAATAAAGTAAATCCCACCAACAATAATGAAACCCAAATCAGCGTTGCACCCAGGGTACTGAGCAACGATACAGACCTCGTGGCAATGGTATCACCTAAAATTCCTCCGGCAGATACCGGCAGAGGCGTCAATACCGATAAAAATAAAGAAGCTAAAGCACTTGCAGCTGTTATCACTAAAGCTAACCCTAAACACCTCAACATAAATAACAAACCTTTAAAAGGTACAGGCTCACCACGAGAACGAAACAAACGCGCTGCCCTTAACATTAATAAAGTGGGAATAATGTAAGCCAAATATCCGACCAAGGTCAGCAAAAAGTCGGCCAAAAAAGCACCTAAACGCCCACCTTTATTTTCAACAAATACATGCTCTCCCACTCGGTTAAAACCGGGGTCAGCAGGGTGATACGATACAAGCACAATGAGAAAGTAAAAAGCAATTGTAAATAACAACAACATCACACACTCACGAACTAAACGCCGCAGTACCACGAGCCAATTGCCACTATCAAGAACAGGCGCCTCTTGCGCAACAGAAGAAAAGCTATCCTCAGATGTTTCCAAAGACACACGTTGAATACTTTTGTTTTTGCCTCTACGTGTTCTCTTAACTGAACTTTTACCCTCTTCTTGTTTATTACCTTTCCCTCGTAATTGACCATCAGATTTATTTAATACACCTGAATTTAAATCATCAGCCGCAGCTTTTGCTTTTCCCACAGGTCTTACTCCCCCCAGCTCCCTAGGCTCATTTTATTTGTATGCCCAGTCTTGGCAATAAAGTGAGAACAAATCACGAATACCGGTAACTCTCAACAAACTTTAACTATATCATTTTTTACACACTTTGACTTTGAATTTGTTCAAACTCCAGTAGCAAACCTCTTTTTATCCTTGCCTGCAAGCCCTTACACCATTATAGTATTCTTTAATTTTGAATATTCTTTGAACAAAATAACATTTTACAATCATGCATATACTTAAATGGTTTTCCATCCTGATACTAGCACTCTTTATTACCCTAACAGCCACTATTGGCTATGTTTTATTGGTATTAGACCCCAACGACTTCAAAAAACCAGCCATTGATTGGTTTCATCAAAATTACGACCTTTCATTAGAAATCCAAAATTTTAATTGGCAATTTTTCCCCAATATAGGGATAACAACTGATCAATTAGAAATCAAAACCCTTAAGGGAGAAAGACTTGCTTCCATTGAAAGCGCAAAATTCGCAGTCAGCACACTACCGCTGCTACAACAATCCATACAAATTTCGCAAGTGACAATCATCAAACCCACTATAACCTATCACTCAGACGCTAACGGCAACAGCGAATGGGGTAAGCTGTTAACACCAACACCTACTACTTCTACCAATGATAAGCCCTCACTGAGCACTGACCCCACACAACAAGCCTTACCGTTTAAAATAACAGCTCAACAATTGACTTTAAAAGACGGTACTCTCACCTACAAGGATGCTCAGAAAAATATAAACTATGAAATAAAAGACTTATTTTTTCAAGCTGACAATGTCGCACTAAACCACGCCTTTCCCATCAAACTCAAAGCCAAAGTCTTCGATTCCAAATCATTAGCTCTTAGCATAAACAGTACAAGCAAGCTGATGCTGAAGCTAGAGCAAAACCAATATCAATTAAACCCCTTAAATTTAACACTTTCTCTACTAAACGTACCTGGGCTGAACAAACCACAAACAGCCAACATCCAACTCAACACAGAACTTGACTTAAACAAAGAAACCCTATCTATCCCAAAGATGCAGCTTACATTAGCTGGCATCAACACAGACCTATCCTTAAAGGCCACACAGATATTAAGCAAGCCAAGCTTCAAGGCACAGATTTCAAGCTCAACATCTAATCTCCAGCATACTCTATACGATCTAGCCGGCCTAAAATTACCCAAACTCAATGACCCACAAATACTGAAACAGTTACAGATTACAACCAAAGCCCAAGGGAACACACAGCAACTCACATTAGAAGGTTTAAACCTTATTATTGACGATAGTCATCTGCAAGGCTCTGTTAAAGTAATGCTAGCCGATACAACCCTCACAGGAAGCCTATCACTTAACACAATTGACCTAGACCGTTACCTCCCGGAAAATGAAGAAAACAGAACACCCTCAAAGACTGTAGAACAAACCATGCCTCAACAGCCTATAGCCAATACAACCTTAATCCCAGCACAAGCTCTACATGACTTAAACGCTAACCTCAGTATTCAAGCAGATAAAATCATTTATCAATCGATTCCTATGCACAACATAGCTTTAACCATGACGGCCGATCAAGGTCTGATTCAACTCAAAAGCCTACAATTAAAAACACTGGAAGGCAACATTCAAGGCCAAGGCTATCTGGATGTCCGCAAACAAATACCTCGCCTAGAGTTCAGCAGCAGAGCAGAAAACTTACAATTACATCCACTGTTACTAGGGTTACTGCAACAAGACATAGCCACAGGCACTCTTTCTTTTTCTACACAATTCACCACGGAAGGCAACAGTTTTGATCATTGGATTAAGTCCTTAATAGGGCAAAGCCAGTTAGACTTAAATAACGGCACACTCAAAGGCACCAACTTAACCCAAATCGCACACCAATCATTCACCCAATTCAATCCCTTAATCAACGCTCTTTTACCCAAAGATTACAAAGAAAAAGTACCACCTGCGTTTCAAAAAGATACAGAAATCAGATCACTATTGGCCAAGTTAAAAATAGAAAACGGTCAAATCACAACAGAACAACTTACTGCTGACTTAGGCAAAGCCAAAAGTAACGGCAAAGCCAAGCTAGACTTAGCCACCCAGACCTTAGACTTAAATCTCAATCTTAAATTGGATGAATCAATATCCAACCCAACCATTGCCCAATTGAGCTGGCCCATTGGGTGCAAACTCAACACCGAAAGCCTTTTCTCTTGCAAACTAAATAGTCAGCCTGTTAAAAAACAATTAGAAAAAATGCTAGAATCAAAGACAAAAAAGAAACTTGAAGCAAAATTACAAGAAAAACTCAAAAATGAACTCGGACTAAAGCCAAAACAAAACGACACAAAACAAACAATCAAAGATCAAGAAGACCAAATTAAAAATAGCATAGAACAAAAACTTAAACACAAGTTTGAAGATTTTTTTTAACACTCAACAAAACTGCGACTTGATCTGGCCACCCACCTTGACAATGCCATTGACGCTATCTATGGCCTAACATCAAACTGTATATTTGGAGGACAAATCAGGCTTGGACAATTTTGGTCAACACCAAGTGTCACATCAGCAAAAACGCCACAACCTGATAACGTAATAACTGAAACTATTACCAAGATATAAGCAGCAACTCGAGTTTTCTGCATGATTAAAGTCCTTTAACGAATAGCCTTATTTATAAGCTTTTATTTGTTATTATAAATCGTGAACCTAAGATAGGTTTTCACACACTGCACTGCCAAAACTGAACTTTCTTTAGTATTGCTAACCAACATTATAAAAAAGCTTATAGCTTCTTCATAAAGTTTTTATGCAACATATTGCAAATGTTTTGTAAGTAAGTTACTATCAAAAGCCCGTGTAATTTAATATCAATAGAACCCTAGTCAAAAAACTTAACAGTCAGATACTATTCAACACTGATAAGCAGCACCAAAAACAGAACTCTTATCCCAAACACTATAACATACAACACCCAAATTTCAATACGTATTGAAATTTTAGGAAAAAGGAAAGACCCAACGCCTTTTATTATTTTATCTAAGTATTTGTGGCTCTATTATTATAAATTATTATCTGGGCCTTCCCCAATTAAAAGTGCCTTGATAAGGATTTTTTATTATTAATAAGCCCCTTTCAACAACACTCACTCATGCATTCTATCTAACCCAACTAAGCTACAACAGTTGTATTTTGTAATGAATAAATGAACTATTGATGCACAAAATGAAAACTGAACTTATGACACAAACTTTATCATTAGCACACCTTTCTCAAATTGAGAACAAAACAAAACAAGCCTAAAATTAAACCATTAGCAAATCAAGCCAGCTGACTAATAAATAGAAAAATAACGATAAGGGATTTTTTAAGACATCACTTTATAGTTTGTTACGAGCTTGTTTCGATCCGATAAAAAATATGATGATATTAGATTTAAATAATAAAATTAAACCTGCCACAACTCAATTTGCAACCTTTAATAATATTGGATTTGAGCAATTTGAATGGGGTCTGCTGACCGTCATTTTATGCCGGCTTTCTATAGCAGCCTTATTTGGTGCTTTTGTTGCTTATCGCTGGTGGCGCCCTCTAATGTCACATCAATTTGACCCTACCGAAAGCAATGCACAAGTACTGATTGCCGTAGTAGGAGCGTTACTAGTTACCATCATCGGTAACAATATAGCACTGGCCTTTGGTTTGGTTGGCTTAGGAGGATTCATCCGCTTTAGATCAGGTATAAAAGACCCTAAAGAAGCTGGTGTCATGTTTCTAATGATAGGTATTGGTATGGCCTCAGGTATTGGCATGATGCCTTTATCAGTAACAGCCACCGTCTTTGGTGCAATCTTACTAATTATATTAGATTTTATGGAAGTTAAAAAACGTAAAATGGGTCGTGAAATAGGCCGAAAGCGCCTACGCTTTTCCGATATAGCAGACCCACAAGTAATGGAACCAAGAATACGTACGGCTATTGAAAAGCATTCTAAAGTTCAAGGTTCAAAAATTAAAATCAGCAGCAGTGAAGTAGTCATAGATATCTTAGCAAATAAAATAAATAGTGCAGGCAATGCATTATTAATACTAAACAATGCGGGCATTCAACTAACAGGTGAAGTGTCCTGCGAGGAGCTCTAATCATGTGGCAAAAACTTGCAAAGACAACTGGCTTTAGCGCATGTACACTACTCTCTGCATGCGGCGGTCTAGAACTCATCGATGGAGAATGTACACCAGGTCAATCAAACAGCTACTTGCCTCTTAATGTCGGCAACAGTTGGAATTACGGCACAATAGCTGCCGACCAAAGCGGCTTTAGTACAACCAAAGCACAAAGTATTATTGCCATTGACAATCACCCGGAAGATGGTTTGCCCATATTGGTGCAAGAGACTATCAAAGATTCTGGAAAAACGATCAACTGGCTACGCGAAGACGACGACAAACTGGTACGTTTGCAACAACAAGACTACGACAGAACAGGTCAACTAGAGCGCACTACTGTCTATGACCCACCTAGATTAAGGTTTGATCAATCCCCAGATCGCTTATCTGCGGGCGCATCTTGGACAATCAATTACACAGAAATAGAAACAGACTCAATAACCAATATTCAAGCCCAACGCAATATTTCTGAAAGCTGGGTTGTATTGAGTATCGATGAGCCTTGTCCAAATCAATTCGCTCAATTTCAATGCCTACACCTAGTTCGAACAGAAAATGGAAAGCCAGCAAAAGACTATTGGTACGTTCGTGGTATTGGCAAAGTACGTGAAGAAGGTGGGCAAATCGAGCAACTCAGGGGTTGCTCTGTCAACTGAGCAAAATTGAAGTGGCCATAAACACACAGCCTGCTATAGCTCCAGGTAAAACTATAAACCTTGCGCCTGGAGCTAATAACGGCAGGTTTTTTTATTTAAGAAGCTCGCGAACGTGCCGCACAAGCTTCATTTGCCTCTTTCATTTTATTAACAACTACCCCTTCTGAATAGCCATAATCCCAAAGAATTTGTTCACCCTTTCGTACAAGCCTAGTACTAAACAAGAATGGGTACTCTAGTCTCACTTTTTCTCCACCAAGCGTAACGTCAATCTCAAAAAGAATTAATTCAGCATTATAACAATCAGGACCTCCCTGTACAAAAGAAAAAGTTCCCTCTGAGTTTTGCTTGGCAATCCAAACAGTGTTTGCATGACTTAGTCTAGAATCTCCATCTATGATGAAAGAACCTTTCAAATTACTATTATCCCCCAAACCTTTGTATTTAAGTCTTGCAAAAAAATCATCTCCAGTAACGTATGTAAATAAAGCGTCCTCCCATTGGTATGCAAAAGTGGATGTATCCTGACAAAATACTTTTTCGGAATATGTTTTCTGTTCGGAACTTTGAACGAAACATACAGAGGGCATCCCTAAAAACCCACCATAAGGCCCTAGACATGTACCTGCTGCTATATCCTCTTTAACAAAGGCACCTAAGCGGCCTAGCATGACTCTTCCAATTCCTCTACTACTAAGGTCTGTTTCTACAATAGGCCTTATCTCTACTGTTTGTCTGTATAATTGAGCTCGCTCATTTGGCGTACAATTGAATCTTATAAAAGGCTTCATAGCTGCAGCAGGACACTTGCTCTTAAGCGCTCTAGACTTACATAATGAGAGTGCACTGATACGTTCAATCTTAATTGGACGACCATATTTATCTCGCAAAGGATACAACTCATCCTGACTGGGATTATAAGAAAAACGCTTTTGACAAATTTTTTCCATTGTATCACGTAATTTTACCGCGAAAAACTTTACAAAAGCCTTATCCAACAAGACAGTAAGGTACAGGTGAGGCGACATCGTAGATTTCTCATCAAGCGCCTCAAAAAAAATACGTAAGGCAAGCATACAATGCGAATTTTGATTTGTTAATGCTTGATCTAAATCTACCTGTGTTTGCGGAAAAGGCTTATTATCCATTAATAAAAAATTCAAATATTGCTGCGGAACTGACTGGATATACTTATGCAGATCTTTACTCGTATTGCTATCATGAATAGAATCGGCTAGCAACCTTCCATTCAAGATATGAAAATAAATTTGCCTAAAATATCTTATCAATATTTCAGGATGCTTATGTTGCTTAAAAACCTCTTTTTCTTTAATTCTCACCTCAGATTCATACGCGAGGATCTTACTCATCAACATACCAGGCATAATGTTGGGGGAATCTAGTAAGCTTTGCCAATGTGTCACTCTTCCCTCGTAAGCGTAAATAAATCCACACCCTATCATCCTGTCATTATATTTTATATGCTGAGCTCATAACGTTAACTGTCTAGGAGCCAGTCAAAATGTCCGA
>JANQJO010000108.1 GCA_028281605.1 Pseudomonadales bacterium | reverse complement strand
CCCAAGGTTTCCGAGGCTACACCTATCGGTAATAATCTATCCATTTTGCGTATTATTGAATAGATTTAGATACATTTCAAGCTAACTGTTAAAGCCCCTGATCCTCTTTCCGCTTCCCATTGCCATTTGGCCACAACGTCAATGCAACCACTTTCGCTACTTTTCTCATATTGTCTTTACTAAGGTTCAGATGACTTCCACAGCGCTTACATTGTAAGATACCCCCCCAAGGTCGCATTACCCATCTATTAATGTGTCATTTCATTTATCATTGTGGGATTTTGAGATGAGCCATCGGTCCTTAGCCTTTGCTCAAGCTATGATTTAGGA
This sequence comes from Pseudomonadales bacterium, assembly GCA_028281605.1. Classification (GTDB taxonomy): domain Bacteria; phylum Pseudomonadota; class Gammaproteobacteria; order Pseudomonadales; family JANQJO01; genus JANQJO01. The sequence continues at coordinate 25,723 of JANQJO010000108.1, read as the reverse complement.
GGTTTAATGAAGAGTAAAAAAAGATCTTTTGTTAGCTCTTTTTTTCAGATGGAGGCAGCGGGGGGCATATTATTAATGATAGCGGCGCTATTGGCGATCATATTGGCTAATTCACCTTTATATGTTCACTACCAGATTTTGCTTTCAACACCTGTAGAGCTGCGTGTAGGTGCATTAGAAATTGCCAAGCCTATGCTGCTTTGGGTAAATGATGGCTTAATGGCGGTATTTTTTTTAATGGTTGGGCTTGAACTGAAACGAGAGCTTGTTGAAGGTGAGTTATCGAACAAAAGCAATATTATTTTACCTGCTGTTGGTGCAATAGGTGGTATGGTGTTTCCGGCCTTATTCTATTGGTATTTTAACTATGATGACCCTTTTGCGATAAAAGGTTGGGCCATTCCAGCGGCAACTGATATTGCGTTTGCTTTGGGTGTTTTAACATTACTGGGTAGCCGAGTACCTATTGCATTAAAGGTTTTTCTTGTTTCATTGGCAATTTTTGATGATATTGGCGCTATCTTAATTATTGCTCTTTTTTATACTTCCAAAATTTCAAGCGTTGCATTAGTGTTTGTTGCCGTTTGTGCCATTCTGTTAGGCATACTAAATCGAAAAAATATTATTCATAAAAGTCCTTATATATTGATAGGTATGATTATGTGGGTTGCGATGCTGAAATCGGGTGTTCACGCTACTTTATCGGGTGTGATTTTGGCTTTGTTCATTCCCATGCGTTCAAAGAGTGAGCCAAAGGTATCACCAGTAATGAGTTTAGAGCATGACCTACACTCGATTGTTGCTTTTTTTGTGTTACCTGTGTTTGCCTTTTCTAATTCAGGCATTAACTTTTCAGGCATTGGTCTTAAGGATATTTTTCATGGTGTTCCAATGGGTATAACCACAGGACTTTTCTTAGGTAAACAAATTGGAATTTTTGGTCTTTGCTGGCTTGCGATTCGTCTAAAGCTAGCCCCGATGCCACGTGGCGTAGGTTGGTTGAGTTTATACGGGACAGCTGCTTTGTGTGGTATAGGTTTTACAATGAGTTTGTTTATTGGTTCTCTTGCCTTTGAAGAAACAGGTGTTAACTTACTGTTTGATGAACGTTTGGGTATTATTTTAGGTTCGTTAACTTCTGGGTTGTTGGGTTATGTCATATTATATTTCAGTTTACCTAAAGCCAAAGTTAAAAATTCACTCTGATTTCCATACTTTTAGTGTCAACCACTTTTTGTCCCGTGCCGCCGGGAGACCAGTCGGTTTCTTGCCAGCTGACGGTAGCGATGTAAATATTTGTGCCAGTGACTCGAGTGATCGTTCCTGTGGCGCCAGGTAGTAAAGGCTTAAAATCAGAAATATTGTTCACATTGACGAAATATTTTAACCATTCACGAATATCATAACTGGCTAAATTTTGAGCGTCACAACCATTGACTGTGTCAATACAATTTGGATCATCGGGAATATTGGATGTATTGATGTTGTCGTAGAAGCCAGAGGATACTCCTGTAGTGTTAGAACGCATACGATCGATGATATCATTGATTACAACGGTTGCTTGAGAACGATAATAGGCGCTTTGATTGGTGTTTAAACCCGTTGTTTGCAAGCCTGCCATGCCCAGTAAGCCAATGGCTAAAACAACAACAGAAACCAGTAGTTCAATCAGAGTGAAGCCGCCGTATGGTCTCTTGTTATTCATGCTTTTTTCTCACTCGTTATGTTCAATGATTCATTATGGGCAGATTACATTGTTACCATTGTGATCGTCTACGATATCATTTCCATTTTGGTCAAAAGCCTTTTGGGTGCGTCCAACAGCATTCACAATGATTGCTTTGGCGTATCTGTTTCCACGTGAGTCGCATAAAACAAAGGTACCTCTGCTGTCATTATTTGTTAAAGTGCCGTCGGTTGTGAATTCTATGATGCCGTTGTTAGTAAAGTTGGAAGAGCGTAATTTAGCTTCGCTATGATTGCTGATATCTTCACCGACCTTTAAGTTCTGAGTGCCACATTGGCTGGCGGAACAGATAACCCAACCATTTTCCCAAGTGTTGTTGCTGCTGCAAGTGGACATATCATTACTGGCACACACTCTGACATTGGTTTGATCTCTGATGGCTTGGCTGCGGGCAAATTGTAAAGCACTATTGAAATAATTGATGTCGGCCACCATTTGATTGTTCATGACAAAGGTGCGGTAACTGGGTATGGCCATAGCCATTATAATAGAACCAATGGCTACAACGACCAGTGCTTCAACGATAGTAAAACCTTGACTGTTTTTTGTACTCATAGTACTTCTTATAGTTGTTTTATCGAATATTGGGTAGGCCATAGATGAAGAGGGGTGATCGAAACAGCTGATTTTCTGATTAACGGTCTAATAGTTTGATTTTAGAGCTATGAGAATTGATGTTCTGTGAATGACGTCACACAATCGAGGTAATTTATCGAGGTAATTTTGATTAAATTTAGATATAACAAAGACTTGTATGATGAATGAGAGAGCAGGCAGATTGCTGTATACCTTACTGCGTAAAGGTCTGTTTGCTTTGCCTGCGGAGTATGCTCATAGGTTGGCTTTGCAAGCCCTACAATGGAGTGATCGCTTGCGGCTGATACAACATTTGTGGTCTACTCCAAAATTAGATCAGCCAGTGGAGCTGCTGGGCTTACGCTTTTTAAACAGGGTGGGTTTGGCAGCAGGGCTTGATAAAAACGCTGATTTTATTGATGCTTTGGGGGCTTTAGGTTTTGGTTTTATTGAAGTTGGCACGGTAACACCCAGGCCTCAATTAGGGAATCCAAAACCTCGTTTATTTAGATTGATGCCAGAGCAAGCACTTATTAATAGAATGGGGTTTAACAATAAAGGCGTTGACTATCTTGTTGAGCGGTTAAAAAAAACGCGGTACCGAGGAGTGGTGGGTGTCAACATAGGTAAAAATAAATCCACACCGATTGATCAAGCCGTAGAGGATTACATTTATTGTGTACGTAAGGTATACGAGTGGGCTGATTATATTGTTGTTAATGTTTCCTCGCCCAATACGCCAGATTTACGTAGTTTACAGTTTGGTGATTATTTTGCCCATTTTCTTGGAGTCTTAAAGCGAGAGCAGCAGGTTTATCAGGGTGTTTTTGGTAAGCAGGTTCCTTTTTTGGTTAAAATTTCTCCTGATTTGACTTTAGATGAACTGAGCCTGATGGCACAACACATTAAAAACAGTGGTATTGAAGGTGTGATTGCCACGAATACTACTGTCAGTCGCAGTGGAGTTGAGCAAAATGTTTTGGCGGCTGAAGAGGGCGGTTTGAGTGGTTCTCCTGTGAAAGTGCAAGCGGATGCCGTGTTAAAACAATTGCGTTCGACTTTAGCTGTTGATCAGGTAGTCATTGGTGTGGGTGGTATTCAATCGGCCCAAGATGCGTGCGATAAAATTAAATTGGGTGCTGATTTGGTGCAACTTTATACGGGTTTTATTTACCAAGGCCCTAGTTTAGTGAAGGCTTGCATTGAGCAACTATCGGTTTTGAAGTCGGATTAAGTGATATGTAGCTGTTTTTAGGGAGATGATATATTTACCGTGCAAATGTAATTTTCATCACCTGGGGTGACGCTTATTACATCGCTCATGGCTGTTTTCTGGAAATGACTATAAAGTGAAGGTGCTATGGACTCCAAAACGGTAGAGTGTTTGATACCCATCACGATCAATAAAGGTACTTAAATACTGCATATCGGCTCTACGATTTTGGAGTTATAGTGCTCACTGCATTAGGTGTGCAGTGTATGATGTATGATGTTGGCTTTTTGTAAGCCAGAAACACCAGAATAACCTGCCCATAGGTCTTCTCGACCGTCTCGCCACCCCATGAGCCATGATTGCCTTGCGCTGGTTTCAGAAAAGGGACAAAGTTCCTTCGAGCGGCCTTCGAGTCCTACATTATAGCCGCGAGTGTAAGCTCTTTGATTTCGATCTCGTTTAACTTTTTTCATAGGGCTTGTTATCCTCATTTTAGTTAAATGTCAAACAATCACTTACTGAGTCATTATTGCTTGTCGAACTATATAAAGTATTAATGTTATAGTTTGCTTGGTTAGAGAAGGGGTCCATGCTTAAAGTTCCTGTTGGCGTAGTGATTCGGTCCATCTGATTATTGCGTGTTAGTATCATAGATACTGTTGTATTCACCGTGAAAATGCGATTTTCATCACCTAGGGTGACGAAAATCGCATCGCTCATGGCTGTTTTCCTGCATTTTTTGAGCCATGCTGCTGTAATGATATGTTTTATACAGCGATGGAGAGTTTTTCACACCCAGTCTTTCTATTGTTTCGAATTTTTAGAGTGTTGTCGATGACTTAATCTTCATATGTATAGAAATTTTTATTAGAGTTCGTTATAAGAAAGGGGTAAGGTGTTAGGTTGCGATGTATTCGGTCACTATTACAACTCTGTTTTTTCCATTTTTGATATTATATCAGCAATTTTCTTTTTGCCTTCCATAACCTGATCTATAAAATCTTTTCTAGTCATGCTGATTGTTGCAAAATGATTCTTAGTTTTTTGCCTGTTTTCTGTTAATAAATCTGTGGGTGAATTGCCTTGTTTGTTTTTTTCTTGGAGTAGTTGTTTTAGTGTGTTAAGGTGATGTTTTTTCATGTAGCTGATTAATCTATGATTACCGCTTTGGCAAGCTTGGTGTACTATATTGGAACCCATGTTATTTTTTACATTCAGTTTGGCTCCTTTTTTTATTAGGTATATTGCTACTTCATGATTCCCCATGAGTGCAGCGACACTTAATGCTGTGTTCCCGCCGGGTGATTCAGTTTTATCAAGAGAAAGATTGTATTTGAGCAGTAAATTTACCATAGCTTTAGCAGCAAGGCTGTTTTCGTTAAAAAGACTATGTATTAGTGGTGTGTTTATAAGTTTTATTTTTGGTGTTTCTTGTGATTGTTTCGGTGATGGGTTGCCATATGCTTTAACGTCTAAAGTTTTTTGTGGGCTTTTATTTAAAAAATTCTGATTTGCCTTTATAAGAATTTCAATTAAAGGTTCATAGTCCAGTTTGTAATGACCTACTGTACTACATAAGGAATTTATAGGGCTACTACTCTGACTGTATTCACAAAATGTAGACAAGCCTTTCTGTTGTTGATTTATTTGGAGGTGATTTGTGAAACGATATAATGTCCAGGCTTCTAAAGTTGCTGTTATTTCTTCTGGATTTTCTAGAGTTATGTCACTATTTTCAATATAGTGTATATACTTTGCCATTTCGCCTATTATAAATGCTTTATGTTCTTTTTGGTCCTGCTTGCTAGGGGTCAGTTGGCAGCGTGTGTAAAGTGATAGTATGAGTCCTTCGTAATTCATTGCTTCAAAAACTTGCTTTGCTCTTGTTGTCCATGCCTTATAGTCGTTGTCTTTTATTTGTGTAGCCACTGTCGATGGTAAGAAAAATGATGATGCTAAAGCCAAGAGAGGTTTGAGAAATTGTTTTTCTAATGATAATGATCTATGGGCATTGGCATTTTTATTACCATAGTTTAGTGGGTTATGGTTAGGCTGCTTAATGAATAAAGATTCTTTCATTAATAGTTTGGTGAACATTGTGCCTATGGAAATAGAAAACAAGGCTAAGCCCGTGACTTTCATCCAATCACTAACACTGGTGAATCTAAAGGGTGTTTGTAGCCATGTGGATAAAGAAGAGGTATTTTTTTTCCTTTTAATATGCCAGTTTTCTGTTCTTGAGACCGCAAATAAGCCATTTTCTAATGGTAAGCGTGATTCTTTATTCAGTTTTTTATACGGGCTTTCTATGGTTTCTATCACAGTGCTTCCTCCTAATTTTTGAGGGGGAGAACTTGGTAAGGGGCTAAGGTCTTTGGCGAGGGTGAGCTGTGTTACATGAGCTTGTGTTCGCGTATATTCTGATGATTTGGTTGAGTTGAGTTGAGTTGAGTTGGTAATATTTAATGTCATTTAAAAACCTATGATAATAGATGGTATATCCTGTTTTGCAATTTAGTTAAGTCTCAATTGCTTCTATTGACTATTATTCCAGTAACCATAACATATTTTTTTTGAGATGAATATTTTCGGGAAGAGTGGCCTTGATGAGGGCAATGACAGTAGCAAAGCTACCCTCATATCTTGTTTAAGCGACAAGCAAAGGGAGACAGAGTGTAAAGTTGGCGCCAAGCTGTGGACCTTGGCTGCTAACTGTCATAGTGCCGTTCATTTCAGTGACTAAATTTGCGCTTGAATGTAGGCCAGCACCGCTACCAGAAGCTTTAGTGGTGACGCCATAGTTGAAAATAGTATCTAACATGTTTGCTTTGATGCCACAGCCATTGTCTTGGATAACGATTTTAACCCGTTGATTGTGATTTTCATCCGTAGTAGATGTCATAGAAATCACAATTTGGCCTTGCACTGAAGGATTGGATTCGATGGCATCTAATGCATTAATCATTAAATTTAAAAATACCTGATGCAATTTGTTCTTTTGCGTTAAAACTTCTGGTAAAACAGGATCAATGTTTTTGATTATGTCTATAGCCTGTGTCTCAATGCGTAATTTCAACAGTAATAATACTTCATCCATCAATGCAGACAAGTTGACCATGCTTTCAAAGCGCATTGGGTTTTTGGCGTAAGTACGTTGTTCGCTAATGGTTTGTGCTGTCAATTCTATACCCTGTTTAATATCTTCCAGTTGGGTTTGAATCTGTTCATGCTCTGTTTGCAAAGCTTCACCCAAGGTAATGTAATAAGATAAAAGCGCTTTGCCTTTATCTTCTTGTACAAAGGTGTCGATATTTTCTAAATTATCTGATAAAAGCTCATTAGCCTTTTGTAATTTGAACAGTTTGGATTTATCTACTTGGGTAATCAATAAATTAGTCGAAATTTTTGCACTGTTGATCAAGTTACCAATGTTATGTAAGGCTCCGGCTGCAATATCAGCCATACCGGCCCGATGAGCATTTTCTAAAGCAATTTGTTGAGCATCTTCTAATTCTCTGGTGCGTGCGGCTACTTTATTTTCCAAACTTGCATTTAAAGCTTCTAGTTCCTTTTGTGCTTGTTCTCGTTCATACCAAAGAGCCTGTAGATCTGTTGACATTTGATTGAATGTTTTAGCTGTTTGAGCCAGCTCATCGTGCCCTTTGACTTTTATTTGGAAACCAAATTGACCCTCCGAAATAGTTTGAGAAGCAAGTTTTAATTCCGATAACTGGCGAGTGAGGTAAAAGCCTAAAAACAGTGAAAACATCGCGGATAAGAACAGTTCAACTAATGCAATAATGAAAGTTTTTCGTTTTGCTTGTGATACTAATTGATCGACTTCAGCAATTGAAAACCCTAACTCCACTCGACCGTAAACAAAGCCGGATTCTTTGATTTCGGCAAAGGTATCAAAGACACCGTCAGAGACATCATCAATATCACGGTCAAGCACAAAATTGGATAAGGGTTTGCCTGTTTTGGTTTGTTCAGCCAGGAGTCCAACTTGATCGGATAATACCCTTGCGTAGACTAGTCCAGGGTTTTTCATGACTTCGCTGACAAAGCTGTCCAACGCTGCCATATCTGTTGCCAAAACAGCATCCTTAGTTGTCGTTGAGAACAAAATGGCGGTGCTGGTAGCCAGTTTGACCAGTTCATCTTCTTTTGTTGTTTTTAACAAATTTAAACTGGTCACAATGAGAATTAACAGCAAAATTGTCTCAATTGTGCCTATGCCTATGATGGTTTTTAATCGAAACGATATCATAATGTATTATCTCGGGGATTGAATGAGATGATCGAGTAAAGAAATACCCAATGTACGTACATCATTCCAATGAGCGTCTTCGGCCATTTCAATTCCCTTAAAATTCAAGGCTTTTAATAAGTTCATAGACTTTGGTGTGTCGTTCATTTTGATTAAGGCTGCTTGAATCTTGTTACGTTTTTCAATCTCTAATTTTGGGTGAACTGCGATGGCATGTGGTGTGTATTCTTTGGTTGTCCACAGTACTTTTAATTGATCTCGAATCTGGGGATCGACATTATTAAAGGTACGCATGACACCTCCGCCTGCTGGATATAACCCCTTGGCTATGGATAAATACACTGAGTCGTGTGATGAAACGTATTTGGGGGTAATATTCAGCGCTTGCTGTTTAAAGTGGGCACGAGGCAATACGCTGGCTGCAAAGGCTGCAGGTGCTGGGAACGCTAAGGTTTGATCTGCCAGCTCCTCGATATTTTTGATTGAGCTGTCTTTACGTACGACAATGATGCCTTTAATGCGCTTGTTTTTTTGTTTAGCAATGGCTTCATAACCTGGATTTGCATGAAAAGCAGTATAGTGATAAGGGTTCATGTAAGCAATATCATATTGACCTTCGGCAACTCTTTGTTCAAAAATGGGAATAGTTTTGGCTGTACTAAACACAAACTTCAGACCTGTTTCTTGTTCAAGATGATTGAGTATAGGGCGCCATAAACGAGCCAGTTTGCTTGCAGATTGTTGTGGAACGATACCAAATGTCAAGGGCTTTTCGTCAGTTTCAGCATGCACATAAGGGGCATGTGCTGTTATAAAAGCGATCATCAAAGTCATCATGAAAGCCTGTTTGGCATAAACTAAATAAAACATGTGCATTCTCCTAAGGAGGTGTCCCAGAATAAAGATTACAAGCTTCGCTCCTGAACTTGCTGCGCTCAGACATGCATCCGCTCACATTGTAAACTTTATTCTGGGACACCTCCTAAGATGGTTTGAGTGGTACGATCTTAAAATATCCATTGAAAGCGAGTTACTAGCAAGTCATTGACGTTATCACCGAGCACGATTGCACCTCGTTCTTCCCATACTTTAGATTTCGCATTATCTTGTGCATTTCTAATTAAATAATTAACGCTTAAACGTGGACCTCCAAAGCGCCCTTGCTTGTTTAAATAATAATTTAACCCTATATCAGTGCTAGATAGACGAGTGTTTGAACTATTTTTGTTAGATTCGTAAGCTTGAACTCGTAATAAAAAATCCCATTTGGGATTGATGTTGTAGGCTCCCATGACGTAATATCCTTCAGATTTTTTGTCGTTGCTGCTTGCTTGTTCGTATTTGCCTTGTGTGAAAGCTCCCATGAAAGTGAGTTTCTTATACGTCATGGCAGCATCCACAGTCTGTAATTGTTCACTGAGAGATTGAGTTGTTGTAGCGTCATAGTAGTAACCTTGATAAGCTGCTAGGCCTACATTGAGCTGAGGCAATAAATCAAAAGTCAGCCTTGTATATACATCTTTTTCATCAGAGGCTGCGTTAAATTTGTGTTCATTGGTATTGATGCCGTTACCATTAATGACGCCTATAAAATATTGCAGTCTTTTGTTGTCTTTTAGTGTGTGTTTGCCTGATAATTCAAGACCAATGTCTCGAAATGCAGCACCTTCTTGCCCAAGTTTTCCAACCATTTTACTTGTCATAGTTGAAAAATAAATGAAGGGGCTTTGATGAGCAGCCGGTCTGGCTTCTCGATCAAAAGTATATTTGAACTGGCCAGTTGTTAAAGCGTGTGATGGGGTAAATTGATATTTAATAAAAAGGTTAAACGCTTTAACTTCAGAGGGTTCGTCATTACCTCCGTCATAAGCACCCAGTACATTATATGATAGTTCGGGTGAAATGTTTCCCTTCAGGCCTAGTCTGGCTCGACGTATATGAAAGGTTGTATCAGCAGATTCAGTTGCACCACTGTCACCAACATAAAAATCACTTTGCACAAAGCCATTAAGTTTATGTTCAGTTTTAAATTCTTGTGATAAAACAAGAGTGGGTGTGATGCCGCTAAGTAGCACCAGCATCGTGGATAAATACAGTTTTTTTAGAGTCGTCATAATGAAACCTATGATAGAGTTAAGCAACTTGCTGTTGTTGGTTAAAGGGTAACTCCATGCGAAAACAAGTACCTTTTCCTAAAGTACTGGTAAAATCTAATGTGCCTTGATGTTGTGTGATAATGTTGTGTGCGATATGAAGGCCTAAACCTGTGCCTTCACCCACTGGTTTGGTGGTAAAGAATGGGTCAAAAACTTTATCGTAGTCTTCTTTGGCAATGCCTTTTCCTGTATCGGCTATTTCTATCCAGATACCAGATTCGTCTTGACCTGTCTTTAGAGTGATGCTGCCTTGTGTGTCGATGGCTTGCGATGCATTGATGATCAGGTTAAGAAAAACTTGGCCTAACTGACCACCATTGGCAATGATGTTTGGAATTTCTGTTAGTTTACGTATCACGGTTACTTTATTTTTTAATTGATTCCAAGCGACACTGAGCGTTTTCTCTAATAATTCATTGATATTAACTGATACTTGATCTGTGCTATTAACATGAGAGAACTCTGTTAGATCACAAACAATACGGCTGACTCTTTCAACGCCTTCAATCGAGTCTTTCATTAAACTGCTTATATCATCAAGAATAAATTCTAGATCAATAGTTTCTTGTAATTGAGAAAGTTGTTTTTTGTATGATGCTATTTGATCAGCATTTAAGGTTGATAAATCTAAGTGCATTTGTAGTTCAAGAAATTTTTTTATATCTTCCATATATTCCTGTAAAGAATTTAAGTTACAGGATACGTAACCGATCGGGTTGTTGATTTCGTGAGCTAAGCCTGCAGCCAATTGGCCAACTGAGGCCAGTTTGTCGGCTTGGTATAATTTTACTTTTGTTTGTTTTAGTTCTTTTAAACTGACACTTAAGCGCTGAGTTTGTTTTGACAGTTGATCTGTACGCTTTTTTACTAACCTTTCTAGTTCTGCTTTGTTGAGTTTAGCTTGACGTGCCAAATTCCATTTGGTGACCAAAGAAGAGGCCAGTTGCATGACTTCAACGACATCAAAGGGCTTTTTCAAAATTAACAGTTGATCGCTTTGCCCTAAAGTGGCTATAGTATCGTCCCAAGAGTAATCGGAATAAGCCGTGCAAATAACCACTTCTATATTTGGATCAATCTCCCATAAGGCTTTGATGGTTTTAATACCATCCATGCCAGGTGGCATTCTCACGTCGACAAAGGCCATGGCGAACGGTAAAGAATTTTGTTGTGCTTGTGTGACTAAATTGATAGCTTCCTGACCTTGAAACGCTGAAGTTAATTCAAAGTTGATTTGAGCTTGTGTTTCTTCTTGGCTTTCAAACAGCTTTGTTTCTATAGCTTCGAGAGCATCATTTTTTTCTTGTTTTGTTTGAAGTACTTTTTTGAAATCTTCATGAATCGAAGGGGTATCATCGACAATCAGTATGCGTTTGTTGTTTAAGGTGCTCTCTTGCATCATAACGTTCATCACTCTTAATTTAAGACGGTTCACTTACAGCATTTTCTATAGTTTTATTAAAGACAGAAAAGTGCGTAATGTCAGGTAAGTCAGGTGTTTTTTTTGTTATAAGCTGATAAGAGTTCAGAAACTTTGGATTTAAGCACTTTTGGGTTAAAGGGTTTAGATAAGGCTGCATCAGCACCTAATTGCAATGCTCGATCTAAATCTATTTTAGGGAGTGCCGATATGACTAAAATTTTCAAATAGTTATGATTGGCTTGTGGTAAAGATCGAATAGTTTTTAAGACGGTCAGTCCATCCATGCCAGGCATGGATAAATCCAAAGTCATTAGTTGTGGTTTGAAAGAGATGAAGGTAGTACCTGCTTCAAATCCATTATTGACAATGTTAATGTCATATTTTTTATTATGTAAACAACGTCTTATGGCATTGGCCATGGCGTTATCATCATCAATAATTAAAATACGTGTTCGTTCTATTTTTAGTGAAGTATTTGGTGAAGTATTTGGTGAAGTGCTGGGTGCATTGTTTTTCGTTGACTCTATTAGCTCTTCAGGTACAGGTATTTGATTTTTTTCTAAAAACTCAAGAAAATCTTGTATTTTAATGCGATTATCTCCACGTCCAGGTAATTGATAGGCAGGCAGTTTTCCTTTTTCAATCCAGCGTATAATGGTGCGAAAACTGACACTGCAGTAATGTGCTGCTTCTGTGGTGGTTAATGTCATTTGATATTTAGGCATATTAAGTGTCTCAGTACAGTTTAAAATTTGATCCAATTTGATTTGGCGTTATACTTACTAACACTATAGTCACGATTGTCAGTTTAGACAGGTTATTCTTATTAGGAGCCAGTTGTATGTCTGAAGCTAAGCCTATGATTTTGCTAGTTGACGATGAAGCGTGCGTGCTTCGATCGATAAAGCGTGTGTTGTATCGAGAGACGTTTGATCTGCACTTGTGTCACAGTGGATCTGAGGCTTTAAATTTTTTAGCGCAAAACTCGGTTGATGTGATTGTGTCTGACATGCGTATGCCTGAAATAACAGGGGCTGAGCTTTTGCAACAGGTTGCTACGAGATGGCCTAATACGGTGCGTATTTTATTGACAGGTTATGCTGATATGCGATCAACGGTTGCGGCTATTAATGAAGGAAAACTGTTTGCTTACATTAAAAAACCTTGGGTTGATAAAGATTTAATTCAAACTTTGAATCAAGCCTGGGATTGTAAACGTAAGGCCGATGAAAAGGAATCTTTATTTGCAAAATCAGAAGCTCGCTTGAAAGAGGCTCACTATAACTTACAACATCAACATATGAGCAGTATTAAAGTTATGTCTACTTTATTAGAATCTCGTACGACACGTGGTGCAGGACATTCTCGAGAGATATGTGAGTTTGCACTAACTATTGGTGAATATTTGGGTTTGAATGAAGAGGAGCAAGAAACCTTATACTATGCTGCGATGGTACACGATATCGGGCTTATTGCTTTACCTGATCAAATTTTGGAGACGCCTTATCATCGTTTACATGCGAAGGATAAAACGTTGTATCAACAGCACAGTATTTGGGGAGAACAGTTATTGTGTGAGATCTCTCAATTGCAGCCTTTGGCTGAAATTATTCGGTATCACCATGAGTGTTACGATGGTTCTGGTTACCCGGATGGGCTTGTAGGGGATACGATTCCGATCTGCTCGCAAATTTTATCGGTCGTTAGCGACTATGATGATCTGATGCATGGGCGCTATTACAGTCGATGTTTCAGTAGTGATGAGGCACAACATTTTATGATTGAGCAAGTCGGTAAACGTTACAGCCGTACGGTTGTTAGAGCTGCAATTGAGGGTATCGGTCGTTTGTCTAGCACGCAGCGCATGGATGTCTCTGATACGCCTGAAAAATCTTTCGTTTTGGGTGAGGGTGTTTTAGATGAAGATATTTTTGATGATAATGGTTTATTACTGCTGGCCAAAGGTGCTGTAATTGACCAGCGGTTATTAGATCGCTTACAAAATCGTTTGAGTGTGACGCAATAGCAGCTAATTTAGGAACGAGCACGAAATAAATTCCTGCTTGTTCCTTATAGTGCGCCAAATTTACCTAAATTGGGTGGTAGTTTATTTATTTGCAAGGCCTAAGGGCTTGTTAAGAAATAAGTTTGACAAGCCCTAATTTTTGGAAAACCCAAAATTTTCTGGCTTTAAATTGTTAAGCCACTGCAGCACTTGAGTAATGCTAGGGCGCTCCTTAGAATTACGAGACATACATTTTATAATAATGCCCTCTATGCTGGAAGGAATAACCCCAGCTGCATTAAAAAAACCCATATGAGTCGGAGCAACCTTGACATTGATATCCTTTAATTCATTAGTATATCGTACAACAGACTGGCTCACACTAACCTGCTGACCGTTAAAGTCCAAAGTATCATACTCCAAAAACAAGTCCTTTATATAATCTGCTTCACAGTCATGAAACAATGCACAATAAATATCTAAAAAAAACCGACCTAAAGAAAATATGTCATGAGTATCACGTTGATAAGTTCTGCAATCCTTACGTCGCAATATATCCACCACTTCAGGAGGAAAATAGCCTGCCGATCCCTTTAATTCACGGGGACCCTCTAGTTTTTTGTTTCGAGAAACCGATCCATAGTCAATTAACTTAAAATCCGACTCTCTAAGCTCTCCACTCTGTCGAAAATTTTTAAAATCGAGAATAACATTTTCCGGTTTTAAATCAGCATAATAAAGGCCTTTTTCATGCAAACTGTTTAACACTTTACAGCATTGACGCATGGCAAGCAGCGCAAAACTCTTAGCAGCCTCAGGGTTTTCTTGATAATGGGCATGCAACTCAAGCATCGTTGCAAATATATCTCTTCCATAAATCAGCTCCATAAATAAATAGGCTTGTGTGTTTCCCATTTTACCCTCCACAATGGCGATATCATACATTTTTAAAAATCCTTGTCCTCCTCCAATTTCTTCGTAAGCTTGATACTCTTCTAATGCTTTTGCAGCGTTAGGGTATTTTTTTACTGCGACAAATTCCCCTGCTTCATTGATCGCTAAGCGAACTTTATACATACCTTTGCCTATTATGACTTTAGCTCCCCAGTTATCCCATTTTATTTGATGAGGAAACAGTATGTTAAGTGCGACCAAGGTATCTGCTTCTTTTTTAGTTAATCTATGCGCAAGCTCATAAACTTTACCGCTTTGAGCTCTCACTTGTGACCGTTTTAAGTGCCCCCTTGTGAAACTTTCTTTTTTAAAAACTTTAAAATATGAGCCTGTATTACTGTTAGTGTAGCAACCCAAAATTTTATTAATATTTGTGATCATATGTGCTAGGAGTTGAGAGGTATCAGGAATAAAACCATACTTTCCTAAAAGCTGATGTAAAAAATCAATTTTCTGCTCAAAAGAAAACCCTGGGCTATTTTCTACAAAACATTTGTGTTGTGATTTGATAAACTGCAAAAGCATGTTTTGATATTGTTGACTAATTTGAGGGTTTTGATCATAACTCAAAAAAATGGCACTTTGCTGAACCCGATCAAGTAAAGAGGGTTCCTGACGAGGCGATGTTAATGGAAGCGATGTTAATGATAGTGCCTGAACAACTTGATTACCAGTATCGCTGTTTCTGACATTCGCTAAATGAGGCCACACAGCACAAGAAGGTTGAGCGTCTCTAGGTATTGTATAATTAGGTACATTATTCTGATTAGAAGCTAAGGTATGATAAGGAGTAGAGAACATATTGATTTAAAAACCTTAAAATGAAAATAACTATAACGGCAGATGACAGCAGATGACAAGAGAAAATCTTGGATCAAGATTTTCTCATAACCGTGCAGCCCTTAGGAACGTGCATGAAATAACTTTAATATTTGTCGCTCCTGAACTCGCTTTGTTCAAACATGCATCCGCTCTAAATATTAAAGTTATTTCATGCACGTATCCTTAATGTTTGTTTTGTCTTTTAATTTTTTATTAAAGTGAGTGTAATATAAGATAGAATAAATACGAAAATCAAGAGAAAATTCATTAATTAAGCCATGCATAACACAAAATACTTATAATATTAATATCATCCCAAAAAAAATGAACCCGAGCCTTTATTTATTTGCAAGGCCTAAATCCTAAGCTTTGGTATAGGCCGTCAAAAGTCAAAATTGCCCTGAATTTGTTTTCCATTTTCTGGGCCTGAATTTTTTACTTAGTTAAAGGAAATGCAAATTCAATCCAAATACCAGGCCCAACAAAAAGTGTGAAAATACGCTTTAACATATTGATTTATATGTATTTTTCAAAATACTTTTGGTCCTTTAAATATCCACTTGACTTGGATATAAACTAGCCAGTCAAGACCGGCACGACATCATCAACAAACTACTCCAAATATACTTAGATTCAGCCAACACCATTGAAACCAAGGTCACAAAAACCACAACTCTGCTTTCTAAAGAAAGAAAAACTGTATGGAACAAATTACTTAACAATAACAATAGTTGGCATGCAAAATTAGTCAATCATATCACTCATATAGCTAGAAACGCATAAACAACTAGAATTTACCCCAACCCCTTAGTGCTCGATCGAATTTCTGTTTATTAGCAACAACCTCAAGTAGAATAATTGAATTACCCAACAAACAACCAATTATACGCAGCTGGGTATTAGTTTTGTATTCTACCAACTTCAACTCGCGAGTATTTGTTGGAGGCTTTATATTTGGAAAGTAATCTTCGATATGTTTTTTTATCTTAGCCAATTTAGGACTTCCTGCAAGAAATTTAAAACAAGAATGATCTGGACTACAAAACCCCTTAATTGTGCTAGCTTCTTGCATCTTTGTCAGAAGATCGTCACGAGTCTCATTTTCCAATTTATTCAGCTCTCCCAACACCATTGGTGAATTCGAGCAAATACTGTTTAAATTAAAAACGACTGTATGTTTTTCAATAGTCAGAGTAAGCTTAAAAGGCACATTAATACTCATGTCAATTTCTTTCAATGCTTCTGTTTTTTGTCTCTCTTCTCCAATATCCACAGGTTGCTGTTGTGTTTCATGTATTTTTTCTATCTGATCTGCTTTGCTCATACTATCTTGACCAGAAGCCCAATAATTGACTCTCTTACGAAAATACTGATTTAGACTTCCCAAAGATATGTTGGATATACCACGTGTCTTTATTTTTTGTTTGGGTTGACTAGGCACAGGAAGTTGTTCTGAGCAAGAATAATCTCTCAACGCCTCTTCTAATGTTCGCACACATAAATTAGAATCTTTAATATTCACTTGTTTGCTCTTTTCTTCCAGAAAAGAACGTAAATTTTCCTGGCCCCAGTTCAACTCTTTTTGAACATTAGACTCCAACTGATATTTAAAAATATCCAACAACTCTTTACCTGCATCACCTAAAGCCTCAACTTTATTCATTATTAGAAGGCAGGCACTGAGTATCTCATATGAATACCTCAAACAAAAAACATTATATGTGGACGTATACAATAAGTGTTGAAGCGAATAGCAAGCCATAAACAGTTGAGGGCCAGATATACTAACAGTTTCACTATCAACAATGTCACGCCCACGATTGATGAACATAGAGTATCTTTTCTGTGCCTTTTTTTCATCACCACCCCTCCATAGAGATGACAGACCTTGCATATCTCTAGTACCTGTAAAACAACGAGAAACAAACCCAGCGGGTATTGCTCCATTATTATATAAATCAATGAAGTCTTTACTCATACTAAACAGGGCTTTTTTTAAAGCTTCTGGAACAATTCCAGAATCACTAGACGGATCAGTGTAACACTCAGCTTCACTTTTCAATTGTTCTGAACTCAAATACTGCCTATGAAACCCTATCAAAACATCCTTTTTTTCACGATTTTTATTATTGCCTCGCGCAACATATTGCTTATATATATTTGCTAGCTTGGTATTGTGCTTTTTTTTCATACACTGCAATATGAAATTTTCAGATGTACCTAGAATACTTACAACACTTTTACTTATTTTCACCGACTCAAACGCATAAAAGTTATTTCTAGGTTCAGCACAAACTTGTCTTAACTTAAAACCAAGAAAACCGAGCATAGAAAATAAAGAAATAATCATCAATACATCTAAGTTCGCAGATTTAACAAAAGCATTAACACCAGTTAATGCGACACCTAAACCTACAAGACAGCGAAAGAACCCAGATTCTTTTATTTCAGCAATAATTTCAGAAAGAAAATCAACTTTTTTACTCACCAAGTTTAATAAATACTGACTTAACAAGCTTACAGCAATACGATCAAAAAAAACACTAAGAGATATCTGTTTATTAAAACCTGTTACCCCATCTACACCTACTACCAACCCTCTTATGAATTGCTCATCATCCAGTAATTTAGACCAACCTCTCATTAAAGGAGCACAATCACCTCTCTGATTCCTAGTCGTACCACATATAGATGCCACTACATGTGAAGGAAATTCAGCCAAATTTGATAATACATTATATGCTTTTGTTTTAGGAGGCTCTAATGGCTGACCTGAATACGAACTTGAACATGCTGCAACATCACCACTTTGAGACAAAGAAGATCGGAGTGAGCCTATACTCATAATTACTTATTTTCCAATAATTGACTCATGCTTTTATGGCATTTTTAAAACTTTTCAAAGAGATCGAAAGGCTCTGGCTCTATGGTTGAAAGAAGAAGGTGTCAGAGAGTGATTATGGAAAGTACAGGCGTCTAATGGTGTTTCAGCACGACAAATGATTGCTGGATTAATTGAAGGCGAACCACCATCAGAGCTTGCAAAAATGGCTAAGAATCGTCTCAGAACCAAGCTAAAAGAAGAGGGTATATATGTTTTGCTTGGAAAAATTAGAAAACAACTTATTATGAGCAACAAATAAAATAAGTTCACACTTCCACCGTTTTGATTACTGCTGGAGCTGTTATCAGCAATAGAGACATGATGTATTGGTGGTCGGGAAGAGTTACAGGTGCTTTTAAGACAGTAATCACTTTCACTGGAAGAGAAATAATCACTTGCAAAATTTTGTAAATCGTAAATGCTTTGTTCTAATTCATTGGCTATTAGACTAAGCCCACCAGAGTTGTTGTGACCATTGCCATTGCTGTGGCCATAGAGAATGTTTAGTGCAATACCGCGTGAAACTGGTGTGGCGTTTTTGATTGCGTTGATGTCATCTACAGCGTACAGGCCACTACTGTAGTTGTTGTAAGTAAGACGTCTAATGAGTGCATCTTTGCTTTGAAAGATGATTTGTTTCCACTGGTCACGGTTCTTCAATACTATATTTTTGAGCGGTTTACCTTGTGTATCTAGAGCTGTTAAGGTCATAGGACCGCTTAGGCTTTTCCCTTTTAGAAACAGCACTACTTTGTTTATAGGCGGATGAAAGAGAATAAATGCTTGGGTTTTAGCTGGGATTGTCCAAGCATAGTCTCCACTGAAGGCTAAACCCGATGCTTTCATGTATGAGATCTCACCTGCTGAAAAAGTAAGATTCAAGTTATTGGCAGAGTAAGTGAATTGGCTGCGACCTATTGCTTCCCCATCTTCAAAATCTTGAAATAAGACGGCGGCTACTGTTGTGCTTATCAAACCAGTATATACAATAGTAAAGAAGAGGAGTGAAACCACGCTTCCTCGCATGTTAGTGCGCATAATGTGTACCGTTTGTTCTGTTTGTACTTTTTATGAATGAGATTGTAACATAAGTTTGCTTGGATGTCCGTCCTTGACATTTACAAAAGTGGCGTTTGTGTTTGAAAAGACTTTATCATACCCTGATGATTATTGATTTTCTGATACTCTGATACATTGAGTGCTGAACAAGATAGTACGGTGCGAGCCATTAATTTTGATAACGGTGACATTGGCTACTGCCACCGTATAAAAAGCGCGTACGTTCGCTTGATGAGGGGTCAGATGACTTTGACTTTGCGTGAGCCATAGTCCTCAATATGCTTAAGGTGTTTTAGGCATCACCATCTTTTGATGTGTGCAAGCTACGGCATCTGAGGCACCTATGCGCTGATACCATTGGCTTACATGAGGATAAGGAGTTAATGGAAAATCAAGTTTTTCTGTGTTCTCCACATAAGCAAAGCCAAAAAAATCTGCAATACTTAAGTGCTCTCCGGTAAAATAAGTATTCTGACTTAAATGTTTGTCAATAACTTGCATTTGTTGTTGTGCAAACTTTGTGGCTTCATCTATGGATGCTTGGTTGGGTTGACCTAAAGCAGGGTATTGCTTTTTAATAAATTGCTCATAAAACAAAGTGTTTAGCCAGCGCCCTAGATGTATTGTAAAGAAATCTAGCCATTGATCAACTAAGGCACGTTGATATGGATCTGCTGGATATAAAGGTGATTGTTCATTGTTGGCCATGTATCGACAAATGGCCCCTGATTCAAATAAAGGTCGGCCTTCATGCTCAAGCGCCGGTGCTTTACCCATCGGGTTGATGGCAAGAAAGGCTTCTGTTTTTTGTTCACCTTTAGAGAGGTCCAAAAATTTCAATTCGAAAGGTACTTTAAGTGCTTCGGCAACGTAAACGGTTTTATTACTGTTATTGGTTGGGAAAACATACAGTTTATACATAAAAGTTTCCTATGAAATAACGGGTTACAGTGTTTGTGTAGCAGATTAACAAGTACAATCGTTAAAGTATCATAAGTTTGTTTAAAGAGCTACGATGGCTCTTAAGTCGTTGGCCTACCGTGAAGTATTTTGATATCATGCTCGCTTCGGACATCACAACTGATTTGAAGAGTATCTAAAGTAAAAGGCTAACGAATATGAGAGCTGAACGACAACCATATAAAGTGAGCAGTGACCCTCCCAAGCCAGGGAAACCCAAAGGTACCCCCGAAACTCAACCATCTGTCAGAATGACCGATGCTGCTACTGACCTTTTAAGGAGTTTGCGTGAGCCTAATGCAAAGATTCTAAAAAGATTGAAAAAGGTTTCGGATCTGAATCAAAATAAATTACAGAAGTTGTTTCGTAATATAATTGATGTGGCAAATATGGGTGTTGCCTTAGAGGAACGATTAATTATTGATAATGTTAAAAATGTATACTTAAAATTATTAATGAACGTCTGTTCTCCCTTCGCAAATCAAATAAAGGCGAGCTCAATAAGTGATCACATTGACTCTTTGAAAGCAAAATATATACGTTTACGGGGTCCGCAAAGTGTTGAACAGAATGTTTTGATAAAAAATTATCTAGACTTGATAGTCGAGGCACAACAAGTCATTGTTGAACTTTTCAGCTGCTCAACAAAACATAAAAAAGGGGACGTCCAGTCATTCTTCGAGCGATTACAGCAAGATGTAAATAGCTCTTCGCGAATGCTTGCGGGAGAAAAATCTGAAGGCACTCCTTTTCATATTACATCCAGTGTGGGGATGCACTTGGTTTATTTTATCGTAAAGAACAAGGCTCAAAATTTGCCTTTTTCAGACAAAGTTAAAGATTTGGCTAATGACATAGTTACCATATATAACAAAATTAAAACAGACGGTACGCAAACAGTAGAACTTTTTAATCACAAAGATAAAAATAATTTAACAGAATTATGGGGAAAAATTATCAAAGATAGCGTTTTTCAAGCATTTTATATTGATTATATTTCGAAAATCGGTACTACCGTATTGGATGCAAAGGAGTATAAGAAATGTTACATAGAAAAGTCCGCGTTCTATTTAAAGCAAATCCGTGCTTACACTACTTTAGTAGAAACTGCAATTGCTAACCTTGAAGAAACTCTACAGGCAGGTGTGGCAATTTGTGATGTTGAAAATTATAAAAAAAAAATCGATCAATTAAAAGGATCAACAACGTTGCGTGATGCTAAAGAATACATAAATAGTGTAGGTTGTTTTCTTGATATATCTACTCAAATAGCATTGGAATATAGATATGCAGAGGAAAGGCTACACTTGGGTAAAAATTTGGTTAGCTTAAAAATCCAGATTGATAATTTAAGTCAAAAAATACAAAAACAAGTAGAAGAAAAAGGTACTCAAAGCGTTACTGTTCCAGAACTAGAGCCAGAGCCAGAACCTAAAGATACGCGACTCGATTATAATAATGTTAACGAAATAACGGAGACGCAGGAGGATCTGACAGACACAGGCGCATTAAACGATCGCATTGCATCGCAGTTAACTGTTTCAGACCAGGATTTTAAGTCAGTCAAGCCATTTAGAACTTTTAGAATAAAATACGCAAATGGCATGATAGGATGCTATAAGGTACGTACTGATATAACGTTAAACAAGCTGCGTGAATTGGCGACCACACTGTGGCATCCGGGAACTTACGATGCAGCATTGAAACCAGAAGATGAAGCATTAGATTCCGTATTGTGCCACTGGGAAAAGCACTGTTATAGTGCAGACGCACCTTTGGAAGAGATCGTTTGTATAGAAGATTTTATAACGCTTATACATCAATGTGGTCAAGTATGTAGTTCAAAACCTTTTAGAATGCCCAGTTGTGTATATAAAGTGCCCGTGGATAAACAAGTGAGATATGTACCATCTCGCACATTGGGTAACGATTTTAAATACAGTGAAGAACGCATACTGTACGCTATATACACAGCTGGTAAGGGCAATAATGATTACCTTTGTTTAACAGGCTTTATAGTAGACCCAAATGATCCTAAAAAGCGTCTATACTTGCTCCAACAAGATTACAAAAAAATTCAACAATATCTTGAGCAAGATGTTGCAAAAGCTTAAAGAGCTATATCTTTGCTTCAGAGGTGTACAAGTATCGTTCTCTAGTTAAGGCTAATGCAAACCGTTAAGCTGCTGTTATCATTTATCCCAATGCTAGGGTTCTGAGTCATTGACAGTTTCGGGCATGTTTGTGGCTTGTGGTGAGAGATGTTATAGTGCTTAGCCAAGATGGTAGTATGACTAGATACTTAAGACTCATAGATAAATGATGGAAACTCCTGATAATGGAAGCGCTTAAAATTGAGCCTCTTGACTTGGAAATACTTTTACAGCCTATCTCTGACGAATGCCCCTGTGGCCAGAACTTATTAGATTTTGAATTTGATGCAACTTATTACGCCCTGGCGCAACAGTTCACATATAGTGAACTGGGTGACCAAGACCCTTTAGCCAGAGATGACTGGCTATCTATTTATAATCAGTGTGCAGAGTTATTTAAGCGCTACAAGAGTTTACGGATTATTAATATCTGGCTTCTCCCTCTCATACACTTTGAGGGTTTTCAAGGTTTACATCGAGCCCTACAGTTGGTGAAAGGTTTATTAGAGCAATATTGGGAAAGCGTTGAACCTTTGCTTGTTGATGAAGAAGGTTTTGAGTCTCCCGCGCGTGCTTTTATTCTGGAAGCCTTGGCAGGGCATTTAACCCTACAAATGCTCGATAAAGTTTGTCTTTGGGATGCGAGAGCTCTTGGTAAGCTTTCAACTGAAACCATTCTAATTGCTGCAGGTAAACGAGTTCCAAATGGCCAACACGTGTCAGAGTCTACAGCCTTGTCGTTGGTGGAGTCTGTGCTCTCTGAAGCGGATCAAAATCATATTGCTCAACAAATTCAAGTTGTCAAAGCCTGTGTGCAAGCATTGCGAGCCATCAGTACCCTTATTCAGACTCAATGGAGTTCACAGTCAGTAAATTTAATGCCTATATTAAATGTCTTGAGTACGGTTTTAAATGTATTGACACAAGGTAATCATAGCGCAGAGAATACTGAAAGTAATGATCATGATGAGGTGATCCCAGTAATGAATCAGTTGGACTCAGAACTTGTAACTCAAGCTGCTGTGGGTAAAGATAGCGCTATTCAAAGTCGTGGTGATGTGGTAAAAAGCCTGGAGCGTATCATGGACTACTATAAAAAATATGAGCCCTCAAGTCCGGTTCCCATGTTATTGGTTCGGGCAAAGCGTTGGGTGCCAATGGATTTTATGGAGTTAATGAAAGATCTGAACCCAAAAGCTGTTGAAGAGGTCCAAGCTTTATTAAACTCTGGTAATAGTGATTGACAGTACGGGTAAATTTAAACAAACCATAGTTGAAATAGCCATGATGAAATGTGAAATGCATGAAATGATAGGAGGCCAGCCGTGAGTAAAGACAGTGGGCAAAAATTTTTACGTCGTAACCGCCCTCCCAGAGTACAAATTGAATATGATGTTGAAACAGGAGGCGCGCAAAAAAAAGTAAGCTTGCCTTTTATTATGGGAGTTATGTCAGATTTAGCAGGCCAGCAAGAATTACCTCCTGTAGAGGAACGTAAATTTTTGGAATATGACGGCGAAAATATCAATGATCGTATGGCCGCGATTAACCCAGAGGTCAGCTTTCGCGTACCTAATACTATGACCAATAAAGGTGAATTGAGCGTTAAATTGGGATTTAAGCACATGGATGATTTTGATCCTGAGCGTGTAGCAGAGCAGGTAGAGCCACTGAACCAGATGCTACAAGCTCGTAAGCAACTGGATAATCTATTGGCCCGTATGGATGGAAAAGCAGATGCTGAACAATTGCTTAATGATATGTTAAGTAATTCAGAGTTTTTGCAAAAACTGGCTGAGAAAGTCAATGCAAATGCATCAACTGAAACTGAGGAGGAAGCTGAAACATGAGTGATGAAGCCGTAGTAGAGGCACAAAAGCAACAAGAAGGTGCTGACTCAGCTCCAGCGTTAGAGCTGGACAGCTTTGAAGATGCTTTATCCGAACGTTTTAAGCCGAGAACTGAAGATGCTCGCTCAGAAATAAACCAGGCTGTTCAAGTTTTGGCTCAGCAAGCATTAGAAGGGCGTATTATTGAGCAGGATGCGGTCAATACCATTAAAGGTTTGATTGCTGCTTTGGATGAAAAAATCAGTACTCAAGTTAACAAGATTATTCATCACCCATCTTTCCAAGAATTGGAAAGCGCTTGGCGAGGTTTAAATCATCTGGTTACCAACACTGAGACCAGTACAGATCTTAAGATTCGTGTACTGCCGATTAAAAAAAAGGAGTTAATTAATACTTTTAAGCGTTTTCCGGGTACAGCGTGGGATCAAAGTCCTTTGTTTAAGAAAATATATGGTGAAGAGTATGATCAACTGGGTGGGGAACCTTACGCTTGTTTTGTAGGGGACTACTATTTTGATCATGGTCCGCAAGATGTTTTTGTGCTGGAAGCTATGAGTAAAATTTGTGCATCAGCCCATGCACCTTTTATAACAGCTGCATCTCCAGCGCTGTTACAGATGGATGAATGGTCAGAATTAAGTAAACCGGCTGATTTGGCAAAAGTCGTCACAACGCCGGAGTATGCGACTTGGAATGCATTCAGAAGCAGTGAAGATTCACGTTACGTTTGTTTAACATTACCCAGATTTTTATCGCGCTTACCTTATAGTATTAAAGATAATCCAGTTGAAGGGTTTGACTTTGAAGAGCGTGTTTCAGGTGACAATGCCAATGATTTTTGCTGGGCAAATGCAGCTTATGCGATGGCAGTGAATATTAATCAAGCTTTTAAAGAATATGGTTGGTGTACGCGTATTCGGGGTGCTGAGTCGGGAGGTACTGTTTCAGGTTTGCCAGTTTATACTTTTCCTTCTGATGAAGGGGGTGTGGATATGACGTGCCCTACCGAAATCGCGATTGGTGAGCGTAGAGAAATGGAGTTATCTAACTTAGGCTTGATGGGCTTAGTGCATCGTAAGAATACAGAAAGTGCGGTATTTATGGGTGCCCAAACGACCAACCTACCACAAGAATATGATGATCCTGTAGCCACGGCGAATGCTAAACTGTCGGCTCGTTTGCCGTATATTTTTGCTGCCTGCCGCTTTTCACATTATTTAAAGGTGATGGTCCGCGACAAAATTGGTCAAACGATGGAGAAAGATGAATTACGCCAATATCTATGGGATTGGATTAGGCAGTACGTATGCCCTGATCCACAAAATGCCAATGAACATGTGAAAGCGAAAAAACCGTTGGCGGAAGCCCAAGTGATTGTTGAAGATTTGCCTGAAAATCCAGGTTTTTACAAAGCCACTTTTCACGTGCGGCCACATTATCAACTTGAAGGCATGACGGTTTCGATGAGATTAGTGTCAAAATTGCCTTCATTGGCTTGAGTTAACTTTGAGTCAATGAGTGTAAGAAGGTGGTGGTATTAGATAGTATAGCGGTTTTCAGAATGGTTAGATGTAGGCGCCGACGAGTGAGAGCCGCTGAGTGTATAAATAATACATGATGCGGTCGATCGAGGAAGGCAACAACCATCTAA
>JANQJO010000072.1 GCA_028281605.1 Pseudomonadales bacterium | reverse complement strand
AATCCATTTACAGCTTTAAATTTTTGCACAGCATTTGAGAAAATGAGACAATTTTTATCATCGAAAAAAATGACCCGATCTCAGCGCCACAGTCAAAGTTCGTCTAAAATTCAGGAATTGAATGAAATCTTTCAAATGGTTTAAAAAAAATCGAGTTTTAAAGAGGTAAAGTGGATGGTTCAGGACTCAGTTTTTACAAAGCCAGGTATTTTGCAATTATATGGATTCATTTTCTTAAATTAAGAGAGATAATGGATACACGGTCAGAGAAAAAAAGAGTAATTTTATTGAATGAATAGATATGCCACTAAATCTTGCAACTGACGTGTTTCTTGTGCTTTTAAGGCCGTGTTGAGTTGATAGACTAATGTGTTCTTATTTGCTTGTATGGAGGAAGGTTCGTCATTGTTCTCTGGATTGCTTGTAATGGAAGCGTGGGGAATATAGGGAGCGTGTAAACGCATAAAACATGTACGTGTTAGTACGGCCTGATCAATGGCCTCACGTTGGATTAAACTGTCAAATCGTATGAAAGACTCTTCGGCAAGCCAAATCATGGCTGCAAGACAAGCTTCGTGTCGTTTTGAGTGTAGGCCATATTCGTCAGGTTCATCGTAGCCAATTAAGTCACTGACATAGACTTGAGTTTTTCTGGGGAATTGTTGGTGTAATAATATCAAAGCTTGGCCAACGTCTTTGTAAAAGTCTATTAAGTGTATATCATTCATGACGGGTATAATTTATAGTGCGTTGACTTAAGCCGGCGTAAGCATCAATTCTTCGGTCACGAAAGAAGGGCCATATTCGCCTCAAGGTATCTGTTTGTATTAGGTCAACCTCGGCGCAGATTAGGGTGCTTTGGCTGTCTGTGGTTTGTGCAAGTATTTCG
Organism: Pseudomonadales bacterium; assembly: GCA_028281605.1. GTDB lineage: Bacteria > Pseudomonadota > Gammaproteobacteria > Pseudomonadales > JANQJO01 > JANQJO01. The sequence goes on along the minus strand of JANQJO010000072.1, from coordinate 4,224 downwards.
CCTTGAGCACCGCAAATAAAGCTATGCCCCCAAAATTGTATACCAGTTTCGGTATCTGAGGGGTTTTCTTCAAAACCACATCGATTGGCAACTATAACAGGTAAGTGATTGGCGATCGCGTGGCTTTTTTGTATGGTTTGCCAGGCTTCTAATTGTTTTTGTTGTTCATTGGCTTCGTCTCTAGGATCCCAGCCAATGGCTGTAGGGTACAGCAATATGTCTGCTCCAGATAGCGCCATTAAACGAGCAGCTTCTGGAAACCATTGATCCCAACAAATTAGAACGCCCAGCTTGCCGAGGCTGGTCGTAATTGGGGTAAAGGCTGTGCCTGGTTGGGTTGTGTTTTCGCCAGGGGTAAAATAATATTTTTCATAATAACCAGGGTCTTCGGGGATGTGCATTTTACGATACAGGCCTTTGAAACTGCCGTCCCGATCTAAGACAACGGCCGTGTTGTGGTAAACACCTGTCGTGCGTTTTTCAAAGATAGAGCCCACAATGATTAGATTTAATCGTGCAGCTAATTGCTGCAGTTTTTCACTACTGGGGCCAGGAATAGGCTCAGCCCAATCAAAGTAACTGGGGTGTGCTTCTTGACAAAAATAGGGGCGTGTGTGTAATTCTGGTAGTAGTACTAAGTGGGCTCCTGCTTCGGCTGCACGTTCTAGTAATTCTTCTGTTGTTTGTAAATTGTCCGCATACTTCGGAGTACAGGCGTGTTGTATAGAGGCTATTTTTAGGAAATGACTTTTCATAATACAATCTATCGTTGACTTTTAGAGATTTGCATGGCGATGCAGTGAAGACTGCCATATTGTTTGATTGGAGCTTTACTGTCAATACTTATGATGCTGTAATCGGGAAAATAGCTTTGTAAAGTTGTCAAGGCTTGATGAGTTAGTTTTTGGCATAATCTATGCGCTCTTGAGGTCTGTATACTCACGCCAACAGCCTATTCAACTAATAAATTCAGCGGTCTCATCAAGCTCCACGTTGCCAGTCATGGTAACGCTGAACCCAAGACAATAGCCTCTCTGGTGCATGTGCACGCTTCCATTTACCTGCTACATACTTATTAGCTTCCGCCAAAGTTGGATAAGTGTGTATTGTCCCTAAAATTTTATTTAACCCCAAACCTTGTTTCATAGCCAATACAAACTCAGCTAACAAATCCCCTGCATGTGCGCCAACAATCGTCACGCCCAAGATTGTATCCTTAGCGGGCACCGTCAACACTTTCACAAATCCAGTATCACTACCATCAGCAATAGCACGGTCCAAATCGTCTATATCATAACGCGTCACCTCATAAGCGATACCACGTGCTGTTGCCTCCTGCTCATTAAGACCAACCCGAGCCACTTCTGGATCAACAAAAGTTGTCCAAGGTATAACTGAATAATCTACTTTAAATTTTTTAAATCGGCCAAACAAAGCATTAACCGACGCATACCAAGCTGTATGAGCTGCCGTATGTGTAAACTGATAAGGACCTGTAACATCACCGACCGCAAAAATATTAGGGTACAGGGTTTCTAAATATTCATTAGTGATTACGGTTCGGTTTGTAGGAATATCCAACACTTCCAAACCATAGCCACTTAAACGAGCCTTACGGCCTACAGCACACAACAAAGCATCAAACTCTATACGCTTCTCACTTCCCACAGAGTCATCGATTGCCTGAACAATCACATATTTCTTTGCGCCATCCTGCTCGCATCGCAGCGCTTTATGCCCAACCAAAACATTCACTCCTTCATCCATCAACGTTTTTTGAATATAGTCAGAAACTTCTTGATCTTCACGACCCATAATACGCTTATCCATTTCAATTTGCGTAATCTTAGAGCCCAAACGCGCAAAACATTGCGTCAGCTCACTGCCAATGGGTCCTCCCCCCAATACCACTAACTTTTCAGGAGGGACATCAAGCTTAGCAAACGCATCCCATACAGTATCGCTGGTCAAACAATTGACTTTTTCAATTCCCGGCAAAGGTGGAACCACAGGACTGGCACCCGATGCAATAATAATAGAACGAGCTGTCAAGCGTCGGTTAGTCCCTTCACTCAACTCTATCTCTACCGTCCAAGGATCCACAAGGCGTGCATAGCCTTGCAACACTTCAACACCCAAACGCGTATAACGTTCAATACTGTCATGCGGTTCAATCTTTTTTATCACATTATACACGCGCTGCATCACACGCTTGAAACTAAATTCTGGCTGCACTGCTTCTAAACCATAACGATCGGCTTGTTTCATTTGGTGTAACAACTTAGCACTTTTAATTAAAGCTTTACTGGGCACACAACCATAATTCAAACAATCTCCTCCCATTTTATTAGCCTCAACCAAAGTCACCTTAGCCTTAACAGCTGCAGCAATATAGGCACTGACCAAACCAGCAGCACCAGCACCGATCACAATCAGATTGCGGTCAAAATTTTTAGGTTTTTTCCATTTGGCATAAATTCGTCTTTTTTTAATCGTATCTAAAGCACGCTTAGCTATAATTGGGAACACACCCAGCAACGCGAAAGAGAACAACAACTTGGGCGACAAAATACCTTGTAAACCCTCAAGTTGCGCTAATTGTGTACCCGCATTTACATACACCACAGTACCAGCCAACATTCCTAATTGGCTAACCCAATAAAAAGTCGTGATTTTAATAGGCGTTAAGCCCATCAACAAATTAATTAAAAAAAATGGAAAAACAGGCACCAAACGCAAAGTAAATAAGTAAAAAGCCCCTTCATTCTCAATGCCTTTATTTAAGGTTTGCAAACGATCACCAAATTGAGCTTGTATCGTATCGCGTAGCATAAAGCGTGACACCAAAAAGGCCAGAGTGGCACCTATGGTTGAAGCAAAAGATACAATAATCGTTCCCAAAAGCAAACCAAACAAGGCACCAGCTGCCAAAGTCAGGATTGCTGCACCAGGAATTGATAAAGCCGTTGCAACAATATACACAGCCACAAAAACCAACACTACCAGTAAAAAAGATTGGTTTTTCCAATTCTGAAACTGCACGATATTAGACTGAATACCTTCCAAATTCAGATACTGATCTAAACCCAAAGCATAAAATATATAAAATATCACAACAATCAGCGCAATAATCGACAGTTTTTTCATAGTTATTTTCTCCGTATTACAGCCAGCTGTTTATGGCTGCTTAGATTCATTCAAACGCCAATCATAACGATAATTGATTTTACCATTAAAACTCTTAAGGCGATTGCGCAAAACAGGATTAACATAGCGAATGATATGATCTATAACCTCTTTTTCAGAATCACCAAAGTCATCTGAATACCACTTATAAATCTTAGAAAGTTCAAGTTTATTACCTCGCAAGTTCAATCCTCGGGGATGATTCACATAATCATGTGCTCCCTGCTCTAACAGAGCTTCAGCATTCGCTGCTGTATACGCTTTATCTGATAAATTGGGACAACTAAAACTAGCACAGTTAACAGCATAGTGAATTCGAGGATCTTGCCAGATAGGACGCAAAATATGATGTTCAATATCATTGAGTGTCAGTGCATGACCGGCAACTTTTGCTATAGTCTCATCCCAAGGGCCAAAGGAAAAAAGAGAACCTAATTTGGTAATACTTTTAATCGGATAATTTTTCAAAATAAGATCAACAGTCAAAGCATTATACAAATTGACCCAATAGGCAAACTGCTCTGTTTTCGGGTAGTTTCTGGGATCAATACTCTGCAGATAATCAAGATAGGCCGTCAAATTCAATCGATCCTGCTTTGAAACATTACGATAGCAAAATAAATTTACAGGAGGATAGTTTGAGATATCTTGTTTGTATTCAATATAGGTATCCAATATCACCTGCCAGGAACTGTGGTCAATGCCATCAGTGTTATCACCTTGTACTCTCCAAATATTGGTATTCATTGCTTGAGTACGACTGCTTGTCAATATTGAAAATACCGATAAGGCACCAACCAGTAGAATCAAACGTTTTATCAGCCAAACGTGATTCATATTAAGATGAAATTTCACTGCAGTTACACCCCTATTATTCCCTACGATTACAGATACTACTAAGAAACAGCCATGAGCGATGTAATAAGCGTCACCCCAGGTGATGAAAATTGCATTTGCACGGTAACCCTCATGGGCCTGGGGCCCACCCCAAACCATGAAAATGGGTATTCCCTAAACTTTATTCCCAATTAGATCCCG
>JANQJO010000052.1 GCA_028281605.1 Pseudomonadales bacterium | reverse complement strand
TGTTGCCTTCCTCGATCGACCGCATCATGTATTATTTATACACTCAGCGGCTCTCACTCGTCGGCGCCTACATCTAACCATTCTGAAAACCGCTATATGGCATAGCGGTTATGTTAAAAGCTATTGGAAAATACAATATGATAGGGGTTTAGAACTATTTTCTGAGTGTATTTTTTGCTACATCCGCTCTGTTCGTTCCGAGAGTAAAGCTGACATAATTTTATCTATTGGGGGGCGTTCTTGTGGGGTTTTTGAGAAACATTGTTGCAGTATATCTTTGCATGAAGCACTTACTTCGAATTGTTCTAGGTTGAAAGGAGGGGTGCTTGCCAGTTTTTTTTGCATTATTTCCTCGGGTGAAGAGTGTCTTCCATAAGGACGCCCATGGTCTGTGAGCACTATGCATATAAAGAGGGCAAATCTAAAAGCATCTGCTTCTGTAGAATGACTAGGTGACTTAGTCTCGTCTCTATTTTTAAATACTTCAATGGGATGAAATAAAATGCTGGTCGGGTGGTTTGCGCATCTCGCGGCAGATTGACCATCAGAGCTAAGTTCAGGCACTAAACCAAGCCCATAAACAAGAAGGTGGGGAGAGCCTGTTTTGTTTTGAGTGATGAACATATTACCAAGAGGGTTTGGAAAAAGATTTTTAAAAGGAGGAAAAAAGTCATATCCTTCTATTTCTAAGTACAATTGATGGGCATGTAAATGCTGTATTAACTGGCCGAATTGGATGGCTACTGAAAGCCGATTAATAACAGTTGTCTCCTCCTCTCTCCATGTTGTTAGTGTTAGAAACCCGTCTTCTAGGGGGCTCATCACAAAAGACTGAGAAATAGTATATATCTTCCCATGAGTATCTAAATCAGTAAATGGTTTGTCGAGAACGCCTATTAGTTTAGGTAGGTTTGGGTGTTCTAATGCCAAAATATGACTCATAATTTTTTGTGTGGCATCACGCGCAGTTTCACTGGCATGTTGCTGATGGAATGGTTGGCGGCCTATATATCCAAAAATAGATCCATCATTTTTATAAACTGTGCGAAAATTATCTCTCATATATTTTGTAGCAGGTGCAGGGTTGTTATCCATTGTCACTGCTATTGGCTCGAGCTCGTTTCCAAGGTAGCATGCTCTAGTTTCTTGATTGGTTGGTGTACTGAAATCGGCTTTGAGAAGAAAAGATAACAAAGATTGAGATCGTCTGTCTTTTTCTGAGGTGTGCTGTTGCATTTGTTCCAAACAACTTTGATCTATTTGGATTTTTTGTTCTTGATTTGACTGATTTAATAATGAGAGATGAGTCAGTAAGATGCTTACATCTACGACTGTTAATTTTAGTCTAACGTCTTCTTCTTTGTTGTCATTGCCAGTTAACGTGCATGTTATCTGACAATCCTCTTTGTTTCGACTTGGTATAATTGGTGTTGTGTCTTGGAAGAGATCGATGACATTGTCAGTATCAATAGTCGCTCGCATTGACATGAAATTTGATATCCTGGAAATAGTAGCACTTGCGTCATTAGGCCCATTATTAGAGGTGTTTGAGAAGCCCTTTAAAATGATGCTTTCTTTATTCTGATGTCTTTCAAAGAAAAGTCTAGGGGAGTCAGATTCGCCAGCAAGCCGCATATTGTTTTTCCTCTTGATACCATTGATTTTAAAAGGCTTGGTTTTTTGAAATTGGCCCTAACATCATTCCTTTATGTTTTACAAATCACTGTGTAGCTTAAATAGAATGTTGACTTTATTGTATTAGAAAACTCTTGTCAATATAAATATGCCTTCTTCTGAATCAGAGTACCCTGGCATTTTTTGATCAAAAATAAAAAGTATACTCGTGGCATAATTGAAATTTGTTTTCTATGGTTTAGAGAGATGGATAACTGTTTTTGGTTCTACTTAAAGGATATGTAATGTGTTGCAGATTTGCAGTGATATATTTTTGTCGTTTTAAGTAGGTACTGTAGTTGTAATGATAAGAGGATGTTTTTTCATGAGAAAGTGTAAAAAGCTGTGGCCTGTGTTGTTATTGATGATGACGCCTATATTGAATCTTTATGCCAGTGAGAAGATTGGTACACCCAGCTTGGATGATATTGAATACCCAGATGATGAACCGCATTCCCATGCTGAAGTAGAATTGGGTAAAAAGCTTTTTTTTGATACGCGTTTAAGTAAAAATCAAACACAGTCATGTGCAACTTGCCATAACCCTGATTTAGGTTTTAGTGATGGTGTTTCGAAAAGTATGGGTTCTGAGGGTAAGCGAGTGGGGCGTAATGCACCTCACTTGTATAATTTGGCTTGGTCTTCAGTCTTCTTTTGGGATGGTAGGGCTTCTACGTTAGAACAGCAGGCTTTAGGCCCTATTGAAGCGCCGGGTGAAATGAATATGCCATTGGCCGAATTGTTGCCGAGACTTGAGGCGGTACCTTATTATATGAAAGCTTTTAAAACAGTTTATGGTGTTTCTAGCATTCAACCACAAGAAATTGCGCGTGCTATTGCTGCGTTTGAAAGAACTTTAATTTCTATGAACTCCCCATTTGATAAATATATGGCAGGGGATAAAACAGCCATGATTCCTTCTGCAGTAAGAGGGATGAAACTGTTTCAAGGAAAGGCTAATTGTACAGCCTGTCATGACGGTCCTAATTTTACAGATGATAGCTTTCATAATATTGGTGTTGCAGATAAAGATAAAGGGCGTGCGGCTATTATTAATGATAACTCACTTAGTAAAGCCTTTAAAACGCCAGGTTTGAGGAATATTGTTTTTTCGGCCCCTTATATGCACGATGGCTCTGAAAAAACTTTAGAAGATGTTGTAAGGTTCTATAATAGAGGAGGTGACAAGAAAAAGGGAATAGATCCATTAATTAAACCGTTAAGCTTAACAGAGCAAGAAATTAATGATTTAGTAGCATTTATGGGCGCATTGACTGACCCTGTAGTTGTACAAAGACCAGAATTGCCAAAATGATGCTGCTGTGTTGATGTGGTAAGTACAAGCACTTCTTCAGAAGTGCTTGTGTCACAGTTAAGGACGGTGTTGATTATGCGATATGGTAACAGAGAGGAATAGGAGAGAATGTCTATATTATTGAATGCTTGTCTAGCGCTGTTTATGATTTTTTCAGGCTACAGTTGGGCCGATACGATTACAGGGGAGATTACCTTCTTGAAAAGACCTCCTTTGTCTGGTGTTTTGTATGTCGTGGGCAGCCATAGTGATACGGTACAGGGCAGTTTAGATCAGAAAGATAAAGCTTTTACCAGTGATGTTACCGTTGTCACACCTGGAGGGGACATTGGCTTTAAAAATTCTGATGCTGTTGACCATAATATTTTTGCAAATGATTTTGACAGTAATGTAAAATTTGATATTGGTTTAATGCCTCCTGCGTCTGAGTCCAGCGTTGTTGCGCAATGGGATGCGGGTGCGTTGATTCGTGTTGGTTGTAAAATACACCCTAAAATGAGATCGTATGTTGCGGTTATTGATAGTAATCACTATCAGGCTTTTGAATTTAGGCGTAACACTACTCCGTCACAGCATGAGGTTAAGATAGAATCTATACCTGCAGATAAAGAAAAAGTTCAACTCATTTTGCCAAAATACGACCCGATTGAAGTCACTTTAAAGAAAAATGAAACTGTCACGGTTTCATTAGTGAAAAAGGGGAAAGAAAAAGGTCAAATGACTTTGAAAAGACATTAAATTATAAAGAAACAGCCATGAACGATGCAGCTTTCGTCACCTTAGATGATGAAAACTGCATTTTCACGGTAATCAATATCAAGGATAGATATGAAACTATTGACATTCATTGTTTTTATTGTTTATAGCGCCATTACTTTTTCACAAGAACTGACAAAAAATGACACAGTAGATCCGTTTTCAGTGATGCCTTTTGTGTTACCAATACAATTGCAAACTCAGCTGTCTAGTTATAGAAAAAATTGGACGCGACTCACAGGCTTTGAATTTTCGGGTTTGCATTGGAATCAATTTGTTTCAATCTATGTAAATAAAGGCGCTGAAATTTATAAAGCTAATTATTTTGAATATGTGCGTTTGTATCAAGATGATGACGAAGAAGAGGAGGAAAATGATACTGAAAACCAATTTCAGGCTTATGAGGTTGGCACAATTTTTCTCAAAGAAGGCTATTTGTCTCAAGGTGGTAGACCAGGCGCACCGGCGTCTTTGACTATTATGGTTAAAAAACCGAGTGGGTTTGACTCTGAAGGTGGTGATTGGGAATATTGGCAAACCGATGTACAGGGTCAGGTTGTAATGCGAGGCAGCTCAAAAGATCCGCTTATTAAGAAAGTATGTAGTGACTGCCATAAAAATATGGCAGAAAGAGATTATATATTTTCGACATATTTTTCTCAAAAAGCTGTAGAATAGTAGAATAAATTGTGTTAGTTAATATGGTTGTGAAATTAAGTATTCAGAAAAAGTTGTTATTTGGTAACCTTGTGCTCCTAGGTTTTATTGCAACTATATTGACTGTAAATTACATCAAGTTCAGTCAATTCAGCATGGATGTCAATCATATACTGACAACCGGTCAGCCAAAGATGGTCGGTGGTTTGGAGTTGGCTGCTTTATTGAACCAAACAGCTGCTAGTTTGGGGTTTTACATTTCAAGTCGTAGTGATACAGATAAGCAACAGTATTTGACTGAAAAAAGTAATTTATTGGCTCATATTCAATTGATTGATGAACAGAAGCGTTTTCAACAGGATTTAAATTTTCTGGAGAATTTGACCAGAATAAAACAGAGCTTGGAACATTTTGAAAATATAGAAACAGTGATACTGAATTTTGCTGCTAATGACGATTCTAATATGCCGGCAATTGGTTTGGCTAAGAAAACGTTGGAACCATTAAGTGCCAGGTTGTTGCAGGTTAGTTCTGATTTGGTGTTGTCTGACACTCAGTTTTTTTCAGAGCAGAGAAAGTTTTTGTTTCAGAATTTGCGTTATAATTGGTCCATGACGATTGGCTATGTCAGACAATTTCTAGCCTTTAGAGATCCAGGTGCACAAGAAAATATTACTTTGTACTTGAGAGGATCTCAGCAAATTTTAAAAGAAATAAAGTCTTTTGAAGATGATTTAGACGACGAGCAAATCGATGCAATAGAAGAAATATCAGATTTGACAGAGAAATACTCTGCAGTGCTCAAAGAAACAATTGCATTACATACCAGTGAACAATGGAAATTAGATTCATATACCATTCGAAATGAGCTTAGTCCTTTGTTGCTAAATATCAACCAGTTGGTTGGAGGAATGGTAGATCAGCAGCTTAAAGGAATGGAAGCAACAGGGTCAAGTCTTAATCAAAGTATTAATGATAGTTTAAATTTATTTGCTTTTATATTTATGGCAGCTATTTTTGTTGTGGGGTTGGCTTCTTGGTTTTATCAAAAAACTGTGGTTAAACCTATTAAGCATTTTCAAGCAATTTTGTGTGATATTTCTGAAGGCAATGCTGATCTGACACAAAGGTTAGAAGTTCAAGGGGATGATGAAATAGCACGAGCTTCTTTTTATTTTAATAATTTTATTGAAAAGCTTCAGAGTATTATTGCGCATATTGTAAAAACAGATGTGCGTGTGAATGCTTTGGTTAAATTAGCGATTAAACACTTAAAATCTTTATCGACCAATACACAGAAAACAAGTGATAAATACCGTGAGGCAGATGAAGCCAGTAAGGAAATTTTTAGAATGGCAAGTCTTGTGCTTGATCGAGCATCAAACGCTGCCGAGCATGTGTTGGATGGTAAAAATCGAGTGCAAGAAGGATTGCAGAATATGCAAGGTTTGTCACAGCAGGCCAGTGAACTTTCTGAAAAAGTCTATGATTTGAAAAATGGTATTTATCAACTAGATGAGCAAGGCAAGACGATGTTGTCAGTGGTTGATTTAATTAGAAATATCGCTGATCAAACAAATTTGTTGGCTTTAAATGCTGCAATAGAGTCTGCTAGGGCAGGTAGCGCTGGTAGAGGGTTTGCGGTGGTGGCAGATGAAGTTCGTCAGTTAGCCACTAAAACGCAAGAGTCTGCTGGCACAATAGCAGAGTTACTCGTACAGAACTCATCTTTAGCGCAAGGATATGTGCATGAAATTGAATATACTGCGCAAAAAACAGAGACTATGATAGAGTTTGTTGGTAAGACAGAAACTTCGTTGCAACAATTGGCCTTAAATATGGACCAAACGCAATCGATGGCGCAAGATATTGTTGGATCGGCTAGTGAGCAAAAAACATTGACGGCTGAGATAGATAGTTTGTCAGAGCAAACCAAAGTGATTACTGAAAATACTTCTAAAGAAGTTGAAGCAGTGATGGTTTCTGCCACTCAAATTGAAGTGGCAACGCAAGAGCTGCATCATTTGGTTAAGAAATTTTCTGTTTAGTTTGAAATACAAATGGGTATCCATGTTGTATTCAACTGTCTCCATTGAAAACCATAAGCAGGCGGGGTATGGTTATCTCTGGTCTTTGTCGTTGTAATTGATCTAATGCTTCTTCTACTGCTTTGACGTTTTGTGTTACATCGTCAATAAAAACAATTGGGATTGTAGAGCAATTAGTTTCGTTTTGAGACATTGATTCAATATATGCTGATATTATGGCTGTTATCACTTCGCCTTTATTTTTTTCTGAATCACCCATAAAAAAGGTTCCACATTTAGGTTCGTAGCGTACCTTGTTTGATGTTAAAATGCTGGGTAGATTTTTTTCTTTTAAGCTTTCTGGAATTTGGAAAAAATTACTGAGGTCTTGTATCGTGTTATCGATCATTGCATTTATTTGTTGCTCTCTTATTTGTTTATTGGCTTCTGTTTCATTGGAATTCATAGTAGCTTTTCTACTGGTAACATAAGCAATGCCGCTTACATTATTCGTTTTTTTCCATTGACTTATAGTATCGGGGGCGCCAGGGAGTAATCCGTGTCCTCCTCCAAGTTCAGGGCAGGTACAGTTGTCAATATCGAGAAATATCCAGATGGGTGTATTTGAGTGTGTTGTTAGAAAGGTATTAACTTGATTTGCAACACTGTTTTTTCCTGTCCAAGTAGAGGCTGTTGGATAGAGAGGTTCAGTATCTTGTTGCAGAAAAGGTACCACCTGATCTAGATCGCATGAACCGAACCCCAATAGTAAGTCATCTGAGCCATCAGTTCTTCTTAAATAACCACTCTCAGAATAACCACTCTCAGATTTTTCAGTTTCTTGGGCAGCGGGAGAAGAGCTTGAAGGTGGTGATGAAGCAAAAGGAGTGGTTGTTGGTGAGGCCGATAAGGCCTCTCTGAGTGAGTTAGTAGGAGAATGAGAGAGCCTTGCTGTTGTGTTTGCCGCATCATCCTTGCTTCCTGTTGTGTTTGCTTTTTGTTCTCTTTCAGGTATTTTGTAAGCAAAAAGGCCGTATTTCCCAAGTATAGGTTGAAGCTCTCTTCCTGTTTGTTTACTAAACATAACCATAGTAAAAAACCATTTTGTATTTTGTTAAGCAGACAAAATTAGACAGCGTACATTTGCTGCTTTAGTGAAAAAAATTTCCTATGTTTAATTGTTTTTGCGCTTATATTTAGGAATGCGTACGCTTCTTAAAGTACTCGATGCTCATTATGATTACAAGCAATAATTTTAATTCTCTTTAATCAGTAAAAAGAATTTTAAATAGAGACATTAAACGGATTATTTTATGGATATGGAGTGTGTGTGGTATTGAATTAAACTTGGTGTAGAGTAAATAGCGTGTTTTTAAGTTCATCTAAGTTCTTGCAGATATGTGCTTTGGTTTTTTTTAGGTCTTCTTGGTAGCTAAGCATTGATGAACCCCCTGCGATAATTTCAGTGCTTTCTGGCAGCAGAGCACGTAATCTTCTTAAATTGTTCCCCAGTTTTGGGTCGTTGCTGGCATATGACAAACTTAATGCGACACATTTTGCATTCTTGCGAGCCGTGACAAAAGCGATTTCCTCTATCGGAACATTGGCACCTAAATAGATTACTTTCCATCCAGATTGAGCAGAAATCAGTGCGGCCATCGAGGCGCCTATTTCGTGCCAATGGCCAGTTGGTGTGGATACAACAATGTAAGGCCCGTAGGATGCTGCATTAGCATCTATCATAAGGCGACCCAAAAAGGTTCTAATATGGGTACTGCCAAAGTGTTCCTGACAAGTGCGTATTTTGCCTGAGAGCCAAAGGTCACCCACATGGTTCAGTAAGGGACTGATGACTTCGGTCAAAAAAGCAATACTTCCTAGTTGACTTAAGGCATTGGTTAAGGCTGCTTCGAGTTTGCTTGATTCTAAATCAATAATGGCGCTGAAGCACTGGCCTATATGTTCTTCAGTAGGAGTTAAGGTGATTTCCTGTGAGCTTTTGTGAGTGTTTTGATTGACCAGTGATGATAGTTCATCATAATCGAGTTTTGCCACGGCACTGATGCGTCTGCCAGAGTCTATTGCGGTTTTTAATAAGCGTAGGCGACTAATGTCTTTGTCAGTATAGATCCTTTGGTTGCTTTGGGTGCGTTTAGGCATAACTGCCTGATAGCGTTTCTCCCAGACGCGAATGACATCTGGTGATAGCCCGGTTTGCAAAGCAACTGATCGTATTGTATGCATGTTTGCCCTATAGACACTGTAATTGCTTTTTGCCTAGCTTAACATGGCAAAGCAAACAAGCCAAAGTTAAGTTGTCTTGGTCTTAGATGATCTATGCTAATACATGAAGGGATTTTTGATTAATTTTGCCAGCTTGCCGATAAGTTTAATGATAGTAACTCAACATGCCATTTCAGCTGTGCTGCCTCATGAAGATGTGTGGCGTATTGTTGAGCTCGCTCGTTCATTATCCAATGCTACTCAACTGGATTTTCTAGTCGATTACTTTTTGCAAGAGTCAGTGACCCTTACTCATGCAGAGGGGGGAGTGATTGCTCTGGTTGACAGCGCTAGTTCTTCTGGAGCTTTGGTTGTTAAAAGCCTATGGTTAGAGGGCGAACAATTTGCTACTAAGCAATCGAGTGATCTCAATATAAAGTTAAAAACTACAGAAGGTAAGCCTAATTATGCACAGATTATGGCTTGTGCTGTGATACAACGTAGTCCTATTAATATTGCTGATGTGCATAAAGCTAAGTGGTTTGATGTTTCACGTGAGCCTATTTGCCAGCTGAAACCAGGTTACCCATTGGAGTCTATTTTGGCGGTTCCTTTGTTGAATCACTATGGTGAAGCCATTGGTGTTTTACAGTTATTTAATGCCAGAAACTCGGTCACGAGACGCCGCGTTGTGTTTTCAGCAGAACTACAGTCTGTTGTGGAGGCGATTGCGGGTTTGGTCAGCTTGGCCTTAGTCAATCATTTGCTCCTAGGGCAGCAACGGGGTTTGCTGGTTCGTTTAGCCAGTGCTGATACTTTAGAAGGTTTATTTGATCGGATTTTGTGGGAGGCGCAGGAGATTACTGGCGCTGAAGGTGCAACTTTGTATTTGTTAGAGAGTGGCTACAAGAGTGGCTACAAGAGTGGTTATCAAAGCGCACAGGACGCAGCACCTCGTTTAACATTTGCTGTGTTACATAATGTCATGTTGGATATTAAGCATAGGGCGAATCAAAACAACTGTCTTGATCTGGATCCTATTAATCTATATTTAGAAAATGGTGAGGGTAATTATAATAACGTTGCGACCTATGTTGCGCTGTCTAAAAAAGTGATTAATGTTGCAGATGCTTATCATACTTCTGAATTTGACTTTTCAGGTACAAAGGTATTTGATCGAGAACACGGTTATCATTCAAAATCTTTTTTAACGGCACCTTTAGTGGACCATGATGGTGAAGTCATCGGAGTTTTGCAGTTGATCAATGCGCGAGATATGGCAACGGGAGAAGTTGTCGCATTTTCACCTCAACATGAGGAAGTTGTTTCTGCGTTATCTGACTATGCAGCTGTGATGTTAAACAATCGGGTATTGGTTCAGGAGCATAAGGATTTTTTAGATGCTTTTGTGAAATGTATGGCTAAAGCGATAGATGCGAAGTCAAGGCATACAGGGGTGCATTGTCAAAGAGTGCCTGTTCTGACAGAAATACTTACAAAGGCGTGTTGTGATGATCAAGGGGTTTTAAAAGACTTTATTTTAAATCAGGACGACTGGTATGAATTGCAGGTTGCTGCTTGGTTGCATGACTGTGGTAAGTTAGCGACACCTGAGCATGTATTAAATAAATCCACCAAACTGGATTTAATGAAAGATGGTTTTGATGCAATTGAGCAGCGTATGGAGCTGGTGAAAAAGGAGAAAATGATTGAATTGTTGAGTCAGAGGAGTGAGTTGCCTTTGGTTACGATTGCTTTAGGTCTGGTATATTATGAATTTGTGCAGCAAATTCATGAAGAAGTGTGTTTTATTAAAAAGTGTAATCGTGGCGCTGAGTACATGCCCAAAGAGCATCAACAGCGTATTCGTGAGATTGCTCAGCAGCGTTATTGGCATGATGATGTAGGAAAAGCATACCCAGTGTTAACGGCTGAAGAAGTGGAGTACCTGTGCATTGAAAAGGGTACCTTAAGTGCAGCGGAAAGAGAATTGATTAATGATCACATTGTTTTGACAATTGATATGTTGGAGTCTTTACCTTTTCCGAGGAAATTGCGTCGGGTACCTGAGTATGCCGGTGGGCATCACGAAAAAATGGACGGCACTGGTTATCCGAGAGGTTTGACGCGAGAGCAGATGTCAATACCAGCCAGAGTGATGGCGATAGCGGATATTTTTGAGGCGTTAACGTCAACGGATCGTCCGTACAAGCAGCCATTGAAAATCAGTGGGGCTTTGACGATTTTGAAAAAAATGCGCGATAAAAACCACATTGATCCTGATATTTACCGTATTTTTATAGAGCATAAAGTGTGGGAAACTTATGCCAAAGCCCAACTCACGCCAGAGCAGTTGGATATTACGGATGGCAAGCCTTTTTTATGATTGCTCTATGACTGTTTCCGAAAAAATTCAGAGATGGGGTTTGAAGGTTCTTCTTCTTGTTCTTCTTCCATGGGCTCTAGAGCTAACTGGTTTGTTTTAGTTTGGTTGGTATTGGTTGGCTTTTTGAGGTTTGTGCTTTTTTGAGCTGGCTGGATGGGTGGTTTTTTTGTTTGTTGTGCTGTTGACTTTGGTTTATGTGCGCTTGTCTGGTTTTGAGGGTTTTCATTCAAACTGATGCGTAATCTGAGGTTGTTTTTAGAATCTGCGTTTTTAAGTGCTTCGTCGAGAGAGATGCGTCCGTCTGTGTACAGCTTATAAAGGGCCGAGTCAAACGTTTGCATGCCCTGTGCTTCGGATTTTTCCATGACTTCTTTAATCGCACCAGGTTCGGCGGCTTTAATAAGGTCACAGACTCTGGGTGTGGCCAGTAGTATTTCAACGGCTGCGGCACGTTTGTTATCTATGGTTGGAACCAAACGCTGCGAAATAATGGCCCTTAGGTTGAGTGAAAGATCCAAAAACAGCTGTTTATGCCTCTCTTCAGGGAAAAAATTAACAATACGGTCAATGGCTTGGTTGGCGTTGTTGGCGTGTAGGGTTGAAATACACAGGTGGCCTGTTTCAGCAAACGCAATGGCTTGTTCCATGGTTTCGGCCGTTCTGATCTCTCCAATGAGGATTACATCGGGCGCTTGTCTTAAGGTGTTTTCTAAGGCATCTTCGTAGGTGTTGGTATCAACGCCTACCTCTCTTTGATTAATGATGGATTTTTTATGTTTGTGAATAAATTCAACAGGGTCTTCGATGGTAATGATGTGCCCTGCACTGTTTGTGTTACGATAATCAATTAAAGAAGCCAAAGAGGTTGACTTGCCTGAACCCGTTCCTCCCACGAATAGAATCAACCCTCTTTTTTGCATGATGATTTTGGGTAGAATATCGGGGAGGTTTAGACTTTTAAAATTGGGTATCTCGGTTTTAATGGCACGGATAACCATGCTGGTCTCATGTCTTTGTTTGAAAATATTGACACGAAATCGACCAATACCTGAGAGACTGATAGCAAGATTCATTTCAGGTCGTTTTACGAAGTCTTGCTTTTGTTCTTCGTTCATCAGCCCCATGGCAATTTTTTCAACTTCTCCTTTTTCTAAGGCTCTGTTGCTTAAAGGCGTTAGAGTTCCGTAAATTTTTGATGAGATGGGGGCTCCGGTTGATAAAAACAAATCAGAACCGTCTTTATCGACCATAATTTTTAGAAAGTCTTTGAATTCCATGGTTTTATTTTATACTTTCCTTAAAAACGGGTGTGGTGTGTGTACAAATTTTATTATAGACGAGAAAATTATAATCAAACGACGTGTCTCGCTATATTATGTAGGGCGTCAATTTTAGTAAGCTATACTGGCTTATAAGTATAAAATGTTCATAACTCAATTTAGAATCATGGTTTTTTCATGCAAGTATGGTTATATCAACTGTTTTGTTGTGTACTTTTGCTGGGTATGTTCGGCTGTGGTGGGGAAGATGCTCAAGTTAAGTCAACTAAAGCGACAGCATCCGATGGCACGACGCTTGAATTAACGTTGTTACGTTCCAGTGACAGTGCTTCCACCCAAATTGTCAGTACCGTAGCGCCAGGGCGTTTAGTAGCAACTTTGGAAAATGCAGCTGGCGCTCCTTTAGTAAATTACCTTGTGACTTTTTCCACTGCATTGGCAATATTGAGTCCTACTAATGGACAGGTCTTGACGAACAGTGCAGGGGAAGCCAGTGTCACGTTATTGGCTGGTGCAAGTGCAGGTGCAGGAACGGTGACAGCAACGGTGACGGTAGAATTAAATGGTAGTGTTAGTGGCAATGAGGTATTGTCTGCTACGTTGAATTTTCAAGTTGATGAGGCTGGGGGCCAACAGCAAGCATCGGAGCTGCGCATAGGCAATGGTTCAGGTACAAGTTTTGTCGAAGGTGTTTTGTCGGTCGGTTCGACGACGGTTGGTTTGAATCAAACCTTAAATATAACAGCGACTTTGGTTGATAGTGCTGGTGATTTATACGATGAACCTGTTACCGTAGCGTTTAATTCTATTTGCTTGCAGCAAGAAGTGGCTACGTTGGATGAATCGATAGAGACGGTTGCGGGGATAGCCGTATCACGTTATACAGCCACTGATTGTTTTGAGCAAGATATTATAACAGCCTCGGCTGTTGTGGAGGGGCGGACCTTACGTGCTTCTGTCACTATAGATATTCTCGCAACTAGTAGATTGAAACAAGGCAGTCGTGTTTCGATGGCATTAACCAGCTTGGACTCTAGTTCTAATACGATTCGTATTGATGCACCAGGCTCTTTAGTCGCTACAGTTGTTGATGGTAATGGTCAGCCTGTGGTGGGTGCCATTGCTCGTTTTGCAACAGATTTGGGTACCATTAATCCCAGCAGTGGTAGTGTGTTGACAAATGCCAATGGTCAGGCGAGTGTTGAATTACTGGCAGGTAGTGTAACCGGCGCTGGCAGTGTTACTGTAACGGTTAATGGTCTCATCAGCAGTCTCTTGAATTTTAGTGTGGCACCGGCTGAGATTTTATTGGGCAGTGGGAATGGTGTAGGTTTTATTCAGGGTGATCTTGCTATTAATGTGAATCCTTTAAGTGCTGGTGGTACAACGACAGTGACTGCTAGTGTCGTCAGCAGTGATTTTAGTTTGTTTACTTTACCGGTTGATGTCAGTTTTATTTCTGGTTGTGTGACGGATGATAAGGCCAGCTTGGATGCCGTGGTGACCACTGTCAATGGGGTTGCGCAAGCCACGTACCGTGCTCAAGGTTGTGTCGGCAATGATACGATTGATGCGCAGGTGACTTTAGGTGGAACTCATTTTTCAGCCAGTCGTGCTTTAGAAGTATTGGCTGATGTAGCAGGGTCCATAGAGTTTGTCACAGCCAGTCCTAATAGTATTGCTTTGGTGGGGACAGGTGGTCAGGGCTTAGCAGAAACGGCCACGGTGAGTTTTCGAGTGAAAGGTTCACAAGGTTTGCCTTTGGCTAATCAAACTGTGAACTTTGGTTTGACGACTGCAGTGGGAGGCATTCAATTGAGCCCGAGTAGTGCAGTTTCGGATGCTGAAGGTTTGGTTTCCACAGTTGTGCAATCGGGTTCTGTGGCCGTGTCGGTAGGGGTGATTGCAACAGTTAATGCGACGAGTATTAAAACCCAGTCAGACTTGCTGTCTATTTCTACGGGGGTACCAGATCAGGACAGTATGACCCTATCGGCTTCTACGTTAGCACCTGAGGCTTTGAACTATGTGGGTGAGACCATTACTTTGTCAGCGTTTCTTGGGGATGCGTTTAACAACCCGGTACCGGATGGAACGGCGGTAACTTTTACGACTGAAGGTGGATCTATTGTAGGCAGTTGCACAACAGCTGCGGGAAGTTGCAGTAGCACTTGGACCAGCCAACAACCCATTCCTGGAGATGGGTTGGTGACGATTTTAGCCACAGCGATTGGTAATGAGTCGTTTGCAGATGAAAATGGCAACGGTGTGTTTGATGACGGCGATACTTTTTCTGATTTAAGTGAGGCTTTCAGAGATGATAACTTTGATGGAGTACGTGATGCGGTAGAACCGTATGTGGATTTTAATTTAAATGCTAGCTTTGATGCAGCCGATGGACTCTACAGTGGAATACTGTGTAATCATTCGACTTTGTGCAGCTCTACGACCAACGTCAGTGTTAGGGCGCAACGACAAATCGTGATGTCGGGTTCAAGAGCTCATTTTATATTAAATGATGGGACCACTATTTATAATTCTTGTAATAATCTTGCTTTTAATGTTGCGACTACGGATTTGAATTTATCGATTACAGTGCAAGACGTAAATGGCAACTCTATGCCTGAAGGCAGTACGGTTACATTTGCAACTGAAAATGGGGAGTTGTTGGGTATAGAAGAGGCGACGATTCCAAATACACTTAATCCAATGACCTATCAGCTTAGGTTGACTACAGATGGGGATGCTTCTACTGATGTTTTTGCTGTAACGGTACAAACGCCTAAAGAAGAAGAGACGGTCTGTTCTATCTTTATTAGTGATTGATGATTCATACATTATGGAAAGCGCGATTGACCAGCTAAAAAGTCGTCTAACTCATTGACAAGGTAAGCCACTGGTTTGACCAGTGGACTCCTTATAGTTCAGCCGGCAAATAATACTTGCGATAATATTTAAATCCACAGTCAAAGTCTGTCTAAAATTCAGGAATTGAATGAAATCTTTCAAATAGTTTAAAAAAGTCGAACGTTAAAGAGTTAAAGCAGATGGTTCAGGACTCAGTTTTTACAAAGCCATATTTACATTATCTTCGTGATATCTGATTGAATTTGAGATTTTGGCTTTATAGATAACTGTCACTAAATGCCCAATTCCAAGCCGTGTAAATTAAAGGTGTGATTATTGATAAACCGATAACCCCATAGACAGTGTCATTGGCATTCCTTATCTACTGGTTGCCCAGAGGTGTTTACACCTTTACTGTCTATTCCGTATTGAAGTTGATTATCAGCTTTCATCATTTCACTCCTATTCGAAGATCATGCATCTAACGAAACGTCACGCTGATCGGCTTGTCCGGTGCAGCGCTTTGTTATGGCCTTACACCCTTAGCTATAGACATTGCTATATTTGGACTTTCTGGGTTAACAATTAAAGCTTGTTTAGATGGCGACACCAGGACGTCCATGTCTTCCATTGGGACTGCCCCCAATAAAACTTCATTACCAAGAATAAGAGCACCGGTAAAACAACCACGATTTTCAAATTTTATTGCTATTGGCCCAACATAAGGAACTAAATGCTTTTTTCCATCAGCTGTTGTTACTTCACGTTTATACAATTCTTCGAGCTCAAGCTGAATGGCGATATGCTCAGGTATGCACAGATGCAATGCGCCTGTGTCAACGAGCGCTTTCACTATCATTGGTTTAATTTCTTTACTTCTTGGGTTTGAAATTTCAATCTCTGCGTTCACTAGTCCCATAATAAAAAACCTCTAAATATGAATATTTACTGAAGCCATAATGTCTCGCTCAGCAGCTGGAAAAGGTGGCGTGACTTTTGCTTCAACAAAAGGCGTGACGCTTTTGGTGGTCCGATGAAGCGACTGGTTCGCTGCTAAGTTTGAATACAACCAACGAAAACACCGAATACCACGGAACTCAACCTTACAACAAAGCCGTACTATAGCAAACGGTGTATAAATTGACGATACTTAGGAGGTGTCCCAGAATAAAGTTTACAAGCTTCGCTCCTGAACTCGCTGCGCTCAGACATGCATCTGCTCACATTGTAAACTTTATTCTGGGACACCTCCTTACCTTCGTTTTACAGGAAACCAGACAGCTTGACCGAATGCAATTGGCAACTGAGAAGACAATAATTGCTCTTCACAATCAGAGGCGAATCTTTGATCGTAAACTTGTTGATTTACCAATGCCACTATATTTTTTAATTCCATAGCCAGATCATCCTCATAGGATTATACCATCGAGCTTTCAGTGAGGCAGCTAACGCTTCAAACACCAGCTTGGGTGAAAAGCTTATGCTTCTTCGCTGGCAAAGAGTCAGCGAGTAATTCGCCATCTTTGATTGCATAGACAGCTGTTTGACCCTGATATTCTGCATGAATATGGGGCTTCTTATGCTTATCAGTATCATAGAAAAACATCCTAATTAAGATACCGTAAAACATAGATATTGTAGGCATTTTCTCTCCTAATTTAGTTGCCTAACGCTCCACTCAGTTGCATCCAGAGCCTAGGGCATTTTGTGATAAAATGAGCGAAGCGAATTCATAAAATGCCCTAGGCTCTGGATGTCAACTGGAGTGGTTGGTTAGGAATGTTTTATTATGCCCGATCAAAAGGGTTAATAATTTCTAACTGCTGCTCAACTATCATTCCGTTTTGCATATCCTCTGATAAGAGAATAGATGCATCTGATGCTAAAGCGCTTGAAATGATAAGGCTATCCCAAAAGGAAAATGAATGTATTTCTCTCAATTCAGAGGCTTTTAATAATGATCCCTCAGTTGTTTCCACAACGATATAATTTGTATAGAAGGAATCGATGAGACGTTGAATCTGCCGCTCAGTAAATTGAGCTTTTTTAGATAGGTTAATGCATGTCTCGTTAATCACTTGAGTGTTTATGATAATGTTGGCAGTAGATTCTATAATTGTTTTCGCTTTTACCATTTTTTCATTGTTATTTGCTTCAATAAATGCATAGAGCCATATGTTAGTATCAATAAAATAATGATTTGTTTCATTTTCAATTTCGCTCATGGGTTTGCTTTCTACCCAAAGGCTGAAAACTTGATACTTTAATAGGATTTTGGAGTAACTCTCCAATATAATCATTTGTTATTGTATCTTCTTCAACCATTAATATAACTCGAACTCGTGATTTAATGCGTCCCTTATATTCTTTTGGAATAGCTATGGTGCCATTCTTAACTCTCGCTTGAAATTCAATAGCATGCATAACTGTACCTCATGTAATTCTTTTTGCAATTTTTATCATTGTACCATTACTAGATACAAATGAAGGTATTATTGCTGTCTTTAATTTTTCATTGCTAGCTTAACATTCATTCCTTTGATCTACCTCATGGCGTATTGTTAGAAATTTACACCCCTAACCCAATAAATGTTCCACCACCGACATGCAAAGATGACACATATTCAACCCAAGTGGTCGAAAGTCTAATATATCAATGTAGAACGTGCATGTTCCTTATAGATTATGGTTGGGATCAAGCGCTGAGGCTGTTGAGCTGTATTCTTTCAGTGAGATAGTATAAGTGTTTTTTTCATCTTTTTGTATAATTTTGACTATGGCATAATCTAGGTCTTTAGCTAACCAAAAATGAGTGGTTCTGTCTTTGTTTAAGTGTTTCTTTTCGACTTTTAGCGTATGGAAAGTATCTAGAGGTGTGGTCACAGTTTCTTCCATAATGACATGATATTTATTCTTTTTAATCGTATCTTTGTGTAAGGTGGTGATGTTAAAAGATCGCAAGCCCTTACGCACTTTACAACGAACCACCAGTTGTTCTGATACTCTATCTGTGAGAGAGGTGGTATGAATAGGAATATTTTTTACCTTGTCTGAATGTTGATAGGTGACATTTTTTGTAAGCCAGTTATATTGGTGAGAATAGTGCTTTTTTTTGGTTAGCGTTTTACGTTTGTAACGATAATAAATGGGTTGGCTGTTACAATTTTTCCATGAAAACAAACTTTCTTCTTCGATTTTATTAAAAGGTGCTTTAGCGTTGCTTTTCATTAATAAGTTACCATCAGGTGTGATAGTCAGTGTTTTTATGGCAGAGCCTTTAAATGGGAGGCCATTAGCATTGGCGTTATAGGTTGCAACAAAAGGCGAAAGCCATTTGGGTAGATCATGAGAAAGTGTATGAGGTGAATAAATGCATAGGTATAGTATTAACACTGCGAAGTAGTAAACAGAAGCTTTGTTCATTTGATGCCTTTATTAATCAAATAAATTGGGAAGTTTGGAGGTTTGGCGCCATTGTGCATCAAGCTTTTTCAGTCGATCTGCCTTTATGATTTGGACTGTGTGATCTACATTAGGTTTCTGGTTTGTGAGTCGCTGTGTTGTGCCATGGAATCGGGTAGGATCTGAGAGTACCCAGGCCAGTGATAGAGGGTATAACATGTGTTCTAGTTGTTGTGTTTTTTCTTTTGCACTGTCTACTGTGTCGCTTGCTTTTAAGTTAAAGCTGGCTTGTGTGATAATGGGGCCTGCATCTAACTCAGGAACGACCCAATGAACACTGCAGCCATGTTCCTGTTCTTGTGCAGCTAGAACTCTCTCATGTGTGTTCAGTCCTCGGTATTTGGGTAAAAGACTGGGGTGAATGTTGATGATACGACCTTTCCAGGCTTGTATAAAAGTAAGGGTGAGGATTCTCATGTATCCTGCTAACACGATCCAGTCTGGCGCAGCTCGTTGCAGTTCTACACACAGGGCTGTGTCGAAACGACCTTTTTCTGGGTAATGTTGTGCGTTGATAACCGTATTGGGGAGTCCTGCGTTTTGGGCGCGAGCTAATGCTTTTGCGTGGGGCTTGTTTGATAAGACTAGGCAGATCTCTGCACAGAGTCGTTTTGTTTTACAGGCTTCTTGTATGGCTTGTAGGTTGGAACCATTGCCTGAAACCAAGACCGCAAGTCTAGCTTTTTTTTGATTTTTTTTCATATGAGTTGAAGTTAGGTCACTGCGTAACTTACAAGGTCTTGGTCGTGTGTTAAGGGACTGATTTTCCCGAGTGTCCAAGCGTTTAATCCTTGTTGTTCTAAATCTTGTAAGATATCGTTTTCTATCGGCTTAGGTGCAACGATAATCATGCCTACACCACAGTTAAAAGTACGATACATTTCTTGGTTAGAGGCTTCGGATTTTTCTTGAAGCCAGTGAAAAACAGTAGGCCATTGCCAAGTTTGAGTGTCCACTTGGGCGCACAGCCCCTCTGGTAGAATGCGAGGTAGGTTTTCAGTTAGACCCCCTCCTGTGATGTGTGCAATCCCTTTGATGGAGTGTTCTTTAAGCAAAGAGAGTAACGGTTTTACGTAGATTTTAGTGGGTTCTAGCAGGTGAGTTGTTAGTGGTTTACCCTCTAGCAGTTCGTTAGGACTGATGTGATGGGTTGTTAAAACCTTTCTGATGAACGAATAGCCATTTGAGTGTGGGCCAGAGGAGGCGATAGCAATGATGCTGTCGTTAGGTGTGATTGTTTCACCATTGATTAGCTCTGCTTTTTCAACGATACCAACGGAAAAGCCAGCTAAATCAAACTCTTGTGGTTGATAAAAGCCAGGCATTTCAGCCGTTTCCCCTCCAACGAGTGCACAACCTGCTTGTTGGCAACCGGCTGTAATACTGCTGATGACTGTTTGAGCTTGGTCTAGATTGAGTTCGCTGGTTGCAAAATAATCTAGAAAGAACAAAGGTTCAGCGCCTGCTACAATGAGGTCGTTGACACACATAGCAACCAAATCTATGCCGATCCCACCCAATTGTTGGCAGTCTAAAGCCAATTTAAGCTTGGTGCCCACTCCATCGGTTGTGGACACTAGAATAGGCTCTTTGTAGTGGGTGGGTAGGGCATAGAGCCCTCCAAAACCACCTAAACCTGTTAATACTTCAGGCCTTAGTGTGCTTTGTGCCAAAGGTTTGATGCGTTTGATCAGCTCATTGCCAGCATCGATGTTGACACCACTGTTTTTGTATGAAATGGGTTTGCTCATTAGGTTTGCTCTTCACTGCTGTTGCTTTGTGCTGGGTAGTTTTTCAAAATAAACAGCCATGAGCGATGCAATTTTCGTCACTCTAGGTGATGAAAATTGCATTTTCACGGTAAAGGGTACATTTTACCGTGAAAATCGGCTTTTTACAGTATAAAGCGTTAAAATAAACACAATCTCACCCAGATGAGGTGATCAATGTTTAAGGAGTGTTCATGTGAAGGTGATACAACGAGTAGTCTTTCTGTTTAGTTGTTTTTTGGGTGCTTGGGTTTTAGCAGCAGAGCAGGTCACAAAGTTGGGGGAGATACAGGTGTGGGTGGCCGACAATACTCAAAATACACGCTCTCGCGCATTGGCGGTAGGTTTGAGTGAAGTGATCGTTCGTATTACCGGTACTGTGACCAGTCTCGATCATCCTGCTGTCAGTAATTTATTAAAAAACCCGGCAACTTATTTGCAAGAGTATACTTATGATAGACAAGCCAAGCCTGCCGGTCAGGGTTACGCTGTAGAGAATCGAGCCGTTAAGCAAAGCGGGCAAGAGCAATTACTTAAATTAAAATTTGATGAGAAGGCGCTAAAGCAAGTGCTAAAACGAGCTCAATTGCCGATTTGGAGTAACAATCGACCGCGTTTAATTGTATGGTGGGGGCAAGATCAAATTGGACGTCGAGACATTCTTAGCCGTGACAGTGGTTATTCTGAGGTTGATGCTTTTATCCAAAGTGCTAAGCGTCGCGCGATTCCGTTGATATTGCCTTTAATTGATTTTGAGGATCAAAAGTTGGTCAATTCAGGTGAGGTGTTTGGTTTTGTCATACCTCCTATTGAGCAAGCTTCTGTGCGTTATGCGGCTGATGCTTTGTTGGTGGGCCGTATTAAGTCTATTCGCCAAGAGAAGTGGCAGGGCAGTTGGATGTTGGTTGTTAATGGAGAAAGTTATTGGTTTGAAGATCTTGGGCACAGTGCCAAGGAGTTGATTGATAAAGCTGTTGCTTCTGCTGCAGAGCAAATGTCTTCTTTGTATGCGATGGTGATGAATGATCAATCTTTAAGTAAAACGGTTGTTCGTGTGTTGAACGTTTCTGATATTAATAAATTTGACCAAGTCTATTGGTATCTTGATCGATTAGTGCCTGTTAATACAGTACGCTTGGTGCATGTTAGAGAGGATTCTTTAACTTTTGCGCTTGAGCTTGAAACCAGTGTTGAGAAGTTTAAGCAAGTATTGGCGTATGATCAAAAATTGGCGCCTATACAAACTGTTATCACCGATATAGCTAAACAGACGGGTTCTGCTTCTGCTCTTGAGTATCATTGGCTAGGTGATTAGGAACGTGCACGTTCCTTAGCTTCATGAGCAGCTTTTTACGATGAGTTAAGTTTTATGGAGTGGCTACCCAATACGATTACGGCTATTCGTTTTTTGTTGATTGTGCCTGTTGGTTATGGTCTTGTCTTAGAGGAGTATGTCTTGACTTTAACGTTATTTATATTGGCGGGCATTACCGATGCATTGGATGGTTATTTGGCTAGACGTTTTAATTGGGTCACTCATTGTGGGGCATTGATAGATCCTTTAGCGGATAAGGTACTGTTAATAGTTGTCTATAGTATCTTTGCACAACAAAATATTGTGCCTTTATGGTTGTTGTTTGTGGTGGTGGGGCGAGATATTGCCATCGTTTCTGGAACATTGGTACTTTATTGCTTGACCAACCATTTTTTTGTTGGGTCTTCTCTGGAGGGAAAGCTTTGTACTTTTACGCAAATTCTTTTTGCTGTTGTTTTGTTATTTGATCAGGATATTTTACAAATGCCACTGTTGGTTGTAGAGAGTTTGCAAGTGTTGGTTGTTATGTTATGTCTGATCAGTGTTCTGGGTTATGCTTGTCGTGTGATTGTTAAGTTAAGGGCTCATCAAGAAATAAATTGAACATCTAATTGAACATTTAGGTGTTCAATTTATTTCTTGACAAGCCCTAAGGATGGGAGATAACTGATGTGAAAGGTGATTGGCGTGTGTTGTTGGGTATTTTGTTTGTCGTGTTATTGGGGTGGTTGATTTACTTGCTCAAGCCTATTTTAACCCCTTTTTTAGCGGGAGCGTTGTTGGCTTATTTGGGAAATCCTTTAGTTGATAGGCTCCAGCGGCGAGGCATGAGTCGTATGGCTGCTGTGGCTGTCGTTTTTGTCAGTCTGAGTGCCATGGGTGTTTTAGGTGTTTTGATTATGGTTCCTTTATTAGGATTACAGTTGCAGATGATTGTACAAAAAACACCTGTGTTTTTACTGTGGCTACAACAAAATTTTGTTCCTTGGGTCAGTCAGCAGTTTGATTTGGATTTTGGGCATATTGAATTTGAACAAGTAAAAGAAACGGCTCTTAAAGGGTTAGGTCAATTTGGTGATTTGGCTGGACAGTTGTTGGTAAAGATTACTTCTTCTGGTTTGGCATTGCTGGTTTTTGTGGGCAACGTTGCTTTAGTGCCCGTTGTGTCGTTTTACTTGATGAAAGACTGGTCAATGTTGATGAATAGGGTGCGGCAGTTATTGCCACGTTTGGTTGAGCCAACGGTAGTTCGTTTAGCACGTGAGTGTGATGAAGTGATTGCAGCGTTCGTTCGAGGTCAACTTTGGGTAATGTTGAGTTTAGGTGCTGTTTATAGTGTGGGTTTGTGGTTGGTGGGTATTCCCATGGCATTTTTGATTGGTATGATTGCGGGCTTGGCCAGTATTGTGCCGTATCTTGGTTTTTTTGTTGGGGTTACAGCTTCTTTGATAGCCGCTTTTGTGCAATATCATGATTGGTTGCATTTGGGGTTGGTATTTGCTGTTTTTGGTGTTGGGCAGGCTTTAGAAGGGATGGTGTTAACACCTTTATTGGTAGGTGATCGTATTGGTTTGCATCCGGTGGTTGTGATTTTTGCAGTGCTAGCAGGAGCTCAATTGTTTGGTTTTGTGGGTATGTTGTTGGCGTTACCGGTGGCTGCTGTGATTTTGGTTTTGGTGAGGTATTTTTATCAAGTGTATTTGGACAGTAATTTATATGGTGCGCCATCAGATGAAAAAAATTTCTGATGAGTCCAAGAATCAGTTGGTGGTAGGCCAGCAGTTAACCTTTGGTTTTTCTTTTGGTAGTGAGCAAGATTTTGAACATTTTTTTGTGGGGCCGAACCTTCAGGTTGTACATGCCCTGATGAATGCTGATGTGCATGAGTTTAGTGGCTATCAATTGATTTGGGGGCCAAAACAGACAGGTAAGACGCACCTTTTGCAGGCTTTATGTCATCGAGTAGAAGGTGTTTTTAAGAGTGTTCAGGGGGCGGTTGCTTATTTACCATTGAGGGAGCTGTTGACTGTTGGCCCGAAGGTCTTAGAAGGTATGAGCCAGTATCCCTTAGTGTGTTTGGATGACATTGATTGTATTGGTGGTGATAGTGTGTGGGAAGAGGCTATTTTTCATTTTTTTAATCAAATGAAAGAGTTGTGCAATCGTTTAGTGATCAGCAGTGGTGTGTCACCGATATGTTTAAAAATTAATCTTCAAGACTTGCTTTCAAGGCTAAGGTCAGGTGAAATTTACCAACTTCATGGTTTGGATGATGAGCAAAAGCAAGCCGCATTGTGTTTACGGGCTGAGCTGCGTGGCATTGCAATATCCGATGAAGTTGGCGCTTATATTTTGAAGCGTGTAGCCAGAGATTGGGGTACTTTGATACAGTTGTTAGATAAAATTGATGAGCAGTCATTACGTTTGAAGCGTAAAGTGACTGTGCCCTTGGTAAAGTCATTGATCAGTTCTATTGATTAAAAGAATAAAAAGAGACTTTTCTTATTGTAAACTGCTATTAGATCGTGCGCTTTTAACACAAAGTGTATACAGATTCTGCAAACGATCTTAACAGGGGTAGATTGTGAGTCTCCTTTTGGCTAGGCTAGACTTCTTACTATCAATTCAATTGCAGTTTTTGTGATGGTTTTGAAGGGGGGGAGAGTCGATGGCAGAGTTCGGTTCAATCAGCCCAATTCGATTACTGGGTTCGAATAAAAAAGGTTCTATTGGAGAGTGCGCTGACTTAAAGTCAGAAATAGAGGATACTAAGGGTGATTTTGCAGGTTCTGAGTGTTTAGGTTCAACTGATTCAATTAAAGTTTGGCAGTTGTTTCAAACACCCTTTGAAACAACTGCTCAGAACGTGCTGAGTGGTCAGGCACTTGATGAAAGTGACTGGGGTGCTGTGTCACGTGCAAGCAATGAAGTGGAGGGTTGTTATAGGGGTGTAGAGGGCCGTTCCATGTCTATGATGGGTGAATTTTATGATGTGCGCTTGCAAGGTAGTTCTAGTAAGTTAGATTTTATTTCAACCGTGTTCGGTTTGGTTAATCATCATGAGTGGGGTGCTTTATATTTAAATGAGCTGCAGGAATTGCCATTGGATTTATCCATTCCAAAGAGAGTGGTGGAATCGGTTATGGGTGGTTTTTTTCATGAAAAGGATGCCTTGTTATTAACTCAGACGGATCTGAATGCTACGGGCCAGAATCGATTAAAATATTACCGCTGGAATAATCCGGTTGATCGAACTTCATTGGAAAAGGATGGAATGCTTAATGGGCAGCGTCGTATATATGGCAATGCATTGACGCTCTCTACGCCCTATGGCGTACATTTGGCATATGAAGATTCTCAGGTAGTGATGTTAAGAGCGCCTCTAGATCAGAACTTATTGATAGGGGTGACAGGTAAGGTGCCTATAGATCGGATCGCTACTTTAGGGGTGATGGCGGCTTGGCGTTGGTTGAGTAACTGGACAAGTGATCGTTTTGAGCAAGATACGCTGAAATTGTATTTGGCTGATTATGAGGTCGTTATGGCCTCGGCTGCGCAAACTGACTTTGCTGCTATTGCGCGTAACCCTGATGATGAGCAGTGGGAGCGTGTAATGCGTTATTTGAAAAAAAATGGTAAGGGTGAGTTTGAAATGGAGGTTGAATTATTAGATGGTAATGGGCAAGTCATTGCTTATATTAATCCTCGTTTTGGCGTATTGGTTCAAAACTCAGAGTATTTCCAGTATCGAGGGTAGTTTTTAGACATTTAGGAGGTGTCCCAGAATAAAGTTTACAAGCTTCGCTCCTGAACTCGCTGCGCTCAGACATGCATCCGCTCACATTGTAAACTTTATTTTGGGACACCTCCTTACTTGTAGTAGTTCAGTTCAGATTTAATCTGGCAGTTACCAGAAGTCTTAAAAAAGCCGATGTCAACTGTTATACGCTCAGCGGCGCTCTCGCTCGCGTCACTATTCTACAATTCTGAAACCCGCTATATGTAATGGATTTAATTCAATGTCTATTCATAGATTAGATAATGGGCTTAGTGCAGCGATTCAGAGTTCAAATATTAATCGATCAAGAAACCATTTAAATTCAAATAGTTAAAAGATTTTGTTCGAACAGTTAAAAAAATATTTTTCTTG
>JANQJO010000025.1 GCA_028281605.1 Pseudomonadales bacterium | reverse complement strand
CATTTTACTGCATACAGAATAAATTGTTAGGTAGAAAGAATCCCGATTATGTGAGAAATCTCGTATATCCAAATCTGGATAAAGCAGAGCTAGTTGTACTGTAGTAGTATTACTGACCTGCTTTCTCTGAGCCAAAATGTTATTCGGAAACTCCTCCACCTCCCCCGCCGGGTTGTGGCGCCCGGAGTCGGTCGCGTCCGCCGGGTGGTTCACCTTGGAGCTCGTCCTCGGCAGGCTGGGCGACCGGGACCTCGGGGGCAGCGTGATTGTGCCAGCTGCGGCAGCTGTGGTGGCAGCTGCGGCAGCTGGAGGCTGGATCGGCGAGAGCGGCAGCTGCTGGGTGGCGGTGGCCAGGTTCGATCCCGCTTAGCTCCACCATAAACATAAGCAATAACTCAACGAGTTAAGGATATGCAACCAGTAGTCGGCCAACCAACCATCCTACGTGGATCACCAGAGCATTGTGACATAGTGCGTAAAAGAATGGCACTTCAGCTAACTGGTGCAACTGTAGGATGCTGCGCAGGATTTTTGATAGGACGGTTACTCACCACCAACGATCCCCGCACAATACTAACCTCCACGCTTACAGGCATGTTTACTGGCCTGGGGGCAAGCGTTGAACTGTGCAATCAAAGCTACCCATACCCCAGACTTAATACAGACTCAGTATATGACCCAAGCATTGGAACTACCAGACCTCCTAACAATGCTGAAAGATGGAAAATAAACTATCATAATACAAACTTAGCCGCATCTCCTGAATTTTGGGCATCCCGACAATTGAGATAACTAAGTTTTGTACAAAAAACCGAGTTCAGCGGGGTTTGAACTACGAACCAGGAAATAATGATAGGTAGAAAATGTTTGAACTGAACTCAATGTCCCTTCGCACAGACAGTAATGGCAACATTGAACTCCTCGATCAACGTAAACTACCCCAACAAGTACAGTGGATACAAGTCAATGACTTCACCCACCTAGTAGAATTAATTCAATGTCTGGCTATTCGAGGAGCACCCGCCATCGGACTAGCTGCCATTGCCATATTAGCCAAAATGGCATTACAAGGTCAAACACCTACTGAACTGCGCGCCGCTGCAACAGCTTTACGTCACTCAAGACCCACCGCCATTAATTTAATCAACTACCTAAACGCAATGACCCCCCTACTCCAAGACACAACCTATACATCTGAAAACGTCATCAATAAAGTCCACGCAATCTTTAACGACGATATCGATCTGTGTGATCGTATTGCAGAACACGGTCAAGGCTTCACTAATGATGGAGACAGTATACTCACACATTGCAACACCGGCGGCCTAGCTACAGCAGGTACTGGCACAGCTCTTGGTATTATTAAACACGCCCATACTATTGGTAAAAACATACATGTTTATGTCAACGAAACTCGACCATTATTACAAGGAGCTCGCTTAACAGCATGGGAATTAAATTACTGTGGGATTCCCTACACCTTAATCAGCGACACTATGGCAGCCACCTTAATGTCACAAAACAAAATCCAGAGTGTCTTCGTAGGAGCCGATAGAATCGCCATGAACGGTGACTTCGCTAACAAAGTGGGCACTTTAACTACAGCCATTTGTGCACAACACTACCAAGTCCCATTTTTTACGGCTGCACCGGTCACCAGCATCGACCCACAATGTCCAAACGGTGAAGCGATCCCCATTGAACAACGGCACGCAGACGAAGTTCTGGGTGTCAAACTCGCTCACGCCGAACTCAACTGGAGCCCCAAAAACACAAGTGTATTCAATCCAGCTTTCGACATAACTCCCTCAAACCTACTGACCGGTATTGTGTTAAACACTGGCTTTATCAGCCAAGCAGAACTACACAAAGGGAAATTACAGGAGCACACAAAATGGCACAATTAATCATTGAAGGCCAAGAACTCATTAACGACTTTTCCAAAATCAAGCAGTTAATCTCAAACTTTGGTATTCATCTATCAAACTGGCCGATTTCAAAATCTGCCGAAGCCCAGCAACTGTTATCCAAGCCCAATTTGGATAATACCGAAAAAGAACGCTTACTCACACTGCATGAACATTACTTTGAAAAGCTTAAATCAAAGCAAGGCTATCAATCTCGTGATATAACTGTTCTGCACCCAGAGGTACCAGACTTAGATACGTTACTGGCTAAATTTGACCGCTGCCACACGCACGATGATGATGAAGTCCGTTACGTGATCGATGGCTCTGGATTCTTTGGCTTTGTCAAAACCGGCGGGCAACAAGCTATGATGAAAGTCGAAGCCGGCGAATACATCTGTGTTCCAGCGCACACTGAACACTGGTTTGAACTAGGCCCTAGCAGACGCATCAAAACCATTCGCTATTTTACCCGTACAGACGGTTGGGCTGCGACTTATACTGACACTCAAAACAAACTCTGCAATCAGGCCTTTACATGAATGATCTTTTCACCTCACCTCACTTTCTAGCAGCAGCTGAAGAAATAATTGACGCTATTGGCTTTTTTCACCAACAAGGCTGGTGTCCTGCGACCAGCTCCAACTTTTCTTTTCGTCTAGAGAGCAGTGAAATAGGTGAAATAGGTGAAATAGGTGAAATAGAGAGCGGTGAAATTTTTATTTCACGCTCAGGGATTGATAAAGGCCACTTTCAAATTCAGGATTTCTTACACATTGATTTAAATGGTCAAGTGAAGGCACCTCCTCATGCTTGCGCCTCAGCTGAGACCGACTTACACACATTGATTTATCAAAAATTTCCCAATATAAAGTGCGTACTGCACACTCATTCAGCCATAGCCACTGTATTGTCTATGCAGTATCGGCAAACATCTTTCCTGCAATTTCAGGGCTTAGAAATACTCAAAGGTTTATCAGGAATACAGACACACGACACACAGGTGAGGCTTCCCATTGTTGATAACTCTCAAGACATCTCACAAATCAAAACCCAAGTAGAAGCCTATTTGCAAAACCACTCTGTTATGTTTGGTTATCTAATCGCAGGCCATGGCCTTTACACCTGGGGAGAGAGCATTGCAACAGCAAAGCGCCACGTTGAAACCTTAGAGTTTCTGCTCGAATGCGAATGGTTAAAAAGGAAAGGTTCATGATACAACTACAAGTTCGCTACATTTTAATGGATATCGAGGGGACTGTTTCAGACATTAACTTTGTTAAGCGGGTTTTATTTCCCTATTCCCGTGAACATCTCCCCTCATTTATAGAACAAAATTGGTCTGACCCAACAGTCAATGAAAAACTGTCTTTATTATTAGAAAAACCAGTAAAAACAAGCGCACAAATACAGCACTGTATAAACCAGCTACTCGATTATATTGATTGTGATATTAAAAACGAAAGCCTCAAATTTGTACAAGGTCTGATTTGGCAAAAAGGCTTTGAAAGCAAACGTTTCACTGCGCCTTTGTATCCAGACGTACTACCCAATTGGAAACGTTGGTCATCCATGGGTTTGCCAATGGGTATCTATTCTTCTGGCAGTGTACAAGCACAAAAATTATTTTTTCAGCACACAGAACAAGGGAATATTTTGCCTTTCTTAGATCAACATTTTGACCTTAGCATTGGCTCCAAAAAAGCGAGCACATCTTATTTAAACATAGCAGAAACTTTAAAAGTGCCAGCAACATCAATCGTCTTTCTATCCGACATCACACAAGAACTTGCCAGTGCAGCTGAAGCTGAGTTACAAGTCGTGCATGTAGTTCGTCCTGGTACACAGTCCAGCGATTCCTTCCCAGTGATCGAGTCTTTTAACGAGCTTAAACTACAGTAAAAATCTTGTAATAAGATTTACAAATGGTTTATGCATTTAGTCAACCCTCTTTAACTCATAAGCCCAATCAAGATAAACCTTATTCTGCGTGCCCTCTATTGCATAAGGTTCCAACAAAGTAATGGCTCTGTTTAATTGATGAACCCATGAATTACGTTTATCAGGTTTATTGCCTTCGTTAATATAGACTTCTATTATTAAGCTACTAGCCAAATCAGGGGCATAGGCCGCTGGGTTTTGTTGATATAATTCCTCATATAGTTCCACTGACCTTTGAATCGCTTGCAGATCACCCGCTCGATCGCCTGTCTCCGCTAAACTAATCGACAGATTGCTTAAACTCAAAGCCAAGTCAGGGGCATAGGCCGCTG
The DNA here is from genome assembly GCA_028281605.1 of Pseudomonadales bacterium. GTDB lineage: Bacteria > Pseudomonadota > Gammaproteobacteria > Pseudomonadales > JANQJO01 > JANQJO01. The sequence continues at coordinate 227 of JANQJO010000025.1, read as the reverse complement.
GGTTTTGTTGATATAATTCCTCATACAGTTCCACTGACCTTTGAATCGCTTGCAGACCACCCGCACGATCGCCTGTCTCCGCTAAACGAATCGACAGATTAGTTAAACTACTAGCTAAGTCAGGGGCATAGGCCGCTGGGTTTTGTTGATATAATTCCTCATATAGTTCCACTGACCTTTGAATCGCTTGCAGACCACCCACACGATCGCCTGTCTCCGCTAAACGA
>JANQJO010000075.1 GCA_028281605.1 Pseudomonadales bacterium | reverse complement strand
AAATATAAAAAGTCACGTAATGATCTGCTATTTGGGGCTAGCCATGTTAACGACGTTTCGTTGCCGCCTTATAAATAAAGGGATATTTACCAATCCTAGTACTACTTTGAGGAGTTTAGAGTCAATCTACAAAGTTTACTTGGTTGGCAAAAAGAAGGGGGAAAAAGATGAGAATGTTCAAAAAACCCTATTTAACAAGGTAAATACGATGTCAAATCACCAAACTAAGGAGGTGTCCCAGAATAAAGTTTACAAGCTTCGCTCCTGAACTCGCTGCGCTCAGACATGCATCCGCTCACATTGTAAACTTTATTCTGGCTCCGGGTCGCTGCTGTTTGAGTTGTAGTTCATCTTCAAGCTTATCAAAAACATCGTCTTATTTCCAGAAGATCAGTCAAACCTTCCCCCATAGACTTTAATCGCTGGCTAACAAGCTCACGAATATCTTCAACAGGAATATCAGGTTCATTTGTTGATGATGTTTGCATAGAACATTTCTTGTTAAGGCACAGCGATACGCCCATCAAGTTTAAGATCGAGCTTTTCAAGAATTTTGGTTAGCGTACTGGCATTCACATTGCTGTAGCACTCGGATTCATAGCGATGAATTTGACGGGCATTCACTTCAACTTTTCGGCTGAAAGCATCAACGCTCATATGCGAAACAATCCGGTAACGGATCGGCGCAATGAGCAAGTCCTGGATAGATTGAATGGGAATGTCTTCAAGACTGATCGTTTGCAGTTTCTCATACTCCGCAATGTCTTTTTCAATCTCGTCGATTAAACTTTGTAATTGGGCTTTGCTGGCATTGCGAACGGCTTCGGGAATGTCTTCGTCGATTTTGACGTTTTGAGACTCGCGCAGCATGGCTAACTGCTCTTTTGAAGCTTCATTATGATTAATACACTGTATTTAAAGGATTTTTTGGAGCGGGAAACGAGACTCGAACTCGCGACCCCAACCTTGGCAAGGTTGTGCTCTACCAACTGAGCTATTCCCGCTTTTTCATAGGCAAGCTTGTAGGAGCTACAGTGTACCACTCTTACTAAATCAAGCAGAGTATTCTACAAAATCACAAAGACCTGTCAAGACAGATACTACGTTTTTTACCGCAAAACCACGCATGCCTGGCAAGAATTCATCTTAGTTACTACAAGAGATGAATAATTATTCAATTTCTGATACATGCGTTATGTCTTTTTAAGTTCAGGCCAAGCAGCCTTAAGATATAAAGCCATACTCCAGATCGTCAAAGCAACTGACAAATACATCAAACCATAGCCCAACAAAACCCAATGGTCACTCGATTTTGGCTCAAAAAATAATAAAACAGCTATGGATGCCATCTGCGCTGCCGTTTTGATTTTGCCAATATATGAAACTGCTACACTGGTTATTTTGCCAATCTCAGCCATCCACTCTCTAAGCGCTGAAATCACAATCTCCCGGATAACAATAATTAAAGCCGGTAAAGCTAACCATAATGTTGCATAGCCATAAACCAATAATATCAATGCGGCCACTACAATCAATTTGTCCGCAACAGGGTCTAAAAAAGCGCCTAAACGAGTCGTTTGTTTTAGTTTTCGTGCTAAAAAACCATCTAACCAATCGGTTAAAGCCGCCAATGTAAAAATTAAACAAGAGATGCTATTAGCCCAACTTACAGGCAAACAATAAATGATCACAAATACTGGTATTAATAACACTCGAAAAACAGTCAAAACATTAGGAATATTCCATAAAGGCACAGAGCCTGAAGCTTTTAGATACATGTAATTACCTCTGCAGAGACATATAAATTTCTTCAGCTAACTTGGCACTGATTCCTGGCAATTGTTTCAGATCCTCTATGCTCGCTTGACGGAGCCCTTGCAAACCACCAAAATGCGTCAAAAGTAAACGCCGTCGCTTAGGTCCTATGCCTACAATACCTTCTATTTCAGACCGCTTTCGCTTTTTATCCCTCTGAGTACGATGACCCGTGATTGCAAATCGATGCGCTTCATCCCTTAAATGTTGCACTAAATTTAAAGCCTCAGTGCTCAACTTAATCGGTTTAACTTGGTCACAGCCCTCACTCATATATATAGAGTCTAAACTGGCTTTGCGACCAGGGCCTTTACAAACAGACAATAATAAAGGCCCCGAAACTTGTAACTCTTCTAATACTCTAGCGGCTTTGTTAATCTGCCCAAAACCTCCATCAATAATAATAATATCGGGTAACCTAGCCTCTTCACGCTTAAGACGCTCATAACGACGGGTCACAACTTGCTCCATTGCTGCGTAATCATCTCCTGGCTTTATATGCTTGATGTTAAAATGGCGATACTCTCTGTTCTTAGGTCCTGATGAATCAAATACAACACAAGAAGCCACAGTGGCTTCACCTGCAGTATGACTGATATCAAAACACTCCAAGCGCTCTGGCAATTCTGGTAAACTCAAATCCTCCTGCAAAGCTACAAACCTCCTAAACTGTACCTGATGATCCGATAATCGGCTTTCTAAGTGCTGACAAGCATTCATTTCCGACATCTTTAACCATGCCGCCCGCTCTTGGCGTACATGAATCAGCATTTCTACTTTATGTTGAGCCTGTTCTGCCAATACTTGCTCTAAAAGCCGTTTCCCTTCAAAGTTAATATTCAACAGAATCTTAGCAGGAATTGTATTACGACGATGAGACTCCCAGTCATAGAACTGAGAAATAAACGCTTCTAACACTTCTTCAGCATCCTCTTGATAGGCCTTCAATAAAAAGTGCTGATTCCCAACAACATTACCTTGGCGAACATGCAATACACTCACACAAGCTAAGCCTCGATCAAATTTGACAGCAAGCGCATCAACATCACCAGAGCCTCCTGCCACGTGTTGAGCTGCTTGTACATTTCTCAGTACCACAATTTGATCTCTTAATTGTGCTGCTTTTTCATATTCCAACTCACTGGAAGCTTGTTCCATTTGCTCTATCAAGGAGTTTATTAAACCCTGGTTTTTACCTTGCAAAAAAGTACGGCATGATTCAATATCACGCGCATAATTTTGCTCACTAATTAAGCCCACACACGGCGCTGTACATCGGTGCATTTGATACTGCAAACAGGGGCGAGTACGATTCCGAAAAAAAACATCATCGCACTGACGAACCTTAAATACCTTTTGCAAAATATTTAAGGCCTCACGTACCAAAGCGCTGTTGACAAAGGGACCGTAAAAGTAACCCGATCGATTAATCGAACCTCTATAAAAGCACATACGTGGATAAGTGTGCTCACTTGTTAACTGGATGTAAGGGTAGGATTTATCATCACGTAACACAATATTGAAAGGGGGCCGATTGTTTTTAATCAGCGTTTGTTCCAATAATAAAGCTTCCGCTTCTGTGTTGGTCACTGTAGCTTCAATGTGGGATATTTTTTGCACCAAAAGTTGTACTTTAGGACTCTCTTGTACTCTTAAATAAGACGTAACACGCTTTTTAATGTTTTTAGCTTTGCCTACATACAGCAACTCTCCACAATCGTCAAACATCTGGTAAACGCCAGGGCACTGGGGCAAACTCTGTATGAAAGATTTAAGCTGAGTTAGCATTAGATATATAGCTTAAGGCAGCTAACGTCAGTCCACATCAGTACACCAGGTTAGGAGATAGTCTCTTGGTCCAGTATTCCATGCCTAACAGCCAGCAATGCCAACTCTACATCACTGTTAATACCTAGTTTTTCAAACAAACGGTAACGATAGCTGTTGACTGTTTTTGGACTGAGGAATAATCGATTGGAAATTTCAGAAACTTTATGACAGTTAATAATCATCATTGCAATTTGCAATTCACGCTCTGAAAGCTCATCGAAGGGAGAGGTGTGATTATTAAAGCGCTTCAAAGCCAAATGCTGTGCTATGTCAGGGCTGATATAACGTTGGCCCATATGAACCGATTTTATTGCACGCACCATATCTTCCAATGGCGCCCCTTTTGTAATATAACCCGAAGCACCTGCATCCATTAAGCGCGAAGGGAAAGGCTCTTCTTCACACACAGTAACAATAATAACTTTAATATCCACGTGTAAGCGTGTTACCTTACGAGTTGCCTCAAGACCGCCAATTCCTGGCATTTTGATATCCATCAGTACAACATCAGGCTCAAGATTGCGCACCAAACTCAGCGCTTGCTCACCACTGTCAGCCTGACCAATAACCTTAATACCGTCTATATCTTCTAACATTCTGGATATACCAGTTCTGACCAACGCGTGATCATCAACAAGAAGCACTTTAATCAACAATATTCTCCTGACATGCAGTAAACCAAATGTGCAACTGCTTCGATACAAAACAGAGCGATAGTATACGGCAATCATGTCATAGTATCAAAAAATAGAGTGCTCATCGTGTAATTTTATAGCTGACACCCAAGACACCATACATACACCAATACTGAAGGAATAACCGATAAGTATCCAAGTCCACTACATTATACTTTTTGTTTTGAGTTGCCTCTGGCGTACAGCCTCATAGACACAAACACCTACCGATACAGATAAATTCAAACTGTCGACCATTCCGTGCATGGGAATTGAAACTAACGTATCACAAGTCTGCTGCGTAAGCCTTTTTAAACCTTTTTCCTCCGACCCTATCACCAGTGCCAATGGCCCTGTCAAATCAGCTTGATACAATGATGAACACGTCCCTTGCTCAGCAACAGTACCAACACTGCGCACACCACACTGATGCAATTGTTTTAACAATCTAGCAATACTGGAGGTTTGATAGACAGGCATTTGAAAGACCGTACCACTAGAAACTTTCACCACCGCAGGAGTAATGCTTGCCCTGTTGTGCTTAGTAAATACAATACCCTTGACACCAGCCGCGACACAGGTACGCACACACGCTCCTAAATTATGTACATCCTGAATGCCTTCAAACACAAGAATAAATGCTTGTTGTTGCTGACGCTCTAAGTCTGTCATGAGTTGTTGCTCTGACACCACTTGCAAGGCCTTAATTCGAGCAACAAAGCCCTGATGAACAGCACTATTAACCATTGCATCTAAGCGAGTTTTGCTAGCCCACTGACAACTTAGCCCCAGCTCTTTGGCTAATTGCGCAATTGTACGAACGCGCTCATCATCACGCCCTTGCAGCAAAAAAATCTCTAACACACCTATATAATAGTATTTCAGTGCAGCTAACACACTATGATACCCATAGATGTACTCACTGTTCCTAGAAAAGCGTTTCATACGTTCCAATTATTCACTGATTATATTCAACTGTTTTTCAATTGCTTTTTTTCTTACTTTTCTTTCTTTTTTTGCTTGAAGCCGCACGTTCTCTCCGCATATTCACTTTACCCCTCCCTTTTGGGACCCCTTTGTCTTTTTTCGCTCTTTTGGAACCTAAACCCCTTTTATCATGACTGTAATTGTCCAAAAGTTCAAAGTCAATTTTACGATCGTCTAAATCAACTTTGGCTAAACGAACACAAATTTCATCTCCTAAACCATGATACCTCCCTGATCTTTGACCTACCAAACGATGATGCACTTCATCATGCGTATAATAGTCACTAGGCAAAGCGCTCACATGGACCAATCCTTCCACAAAAATATCTTTGAGTTCAACAAACAAGCCAAAAGGTACAACACCACTGACCAGCCCTTTATAAATTTCGCCAACTCGGTCTTGCATATATTCACATTTTAACCACCCATAAGCATCTCGAGTCGCTTCATCGGCACGCCGTTCAGTTGCTGAACAATGCTCGCCGAGAGTATGCATTTTCTTTGCAGAGAGCTGTAACCATTGCTTTTTCGGCACTCTCTTAACCCCAGGTACACGCTGCACGTGCGGTGTTTCCAAACGAGATCGAATTAAATATCGCAAGGCTCTGTGCACCATTAAATCTGGATAACGTCGAATCGGCGAAGTAAAATGCGCGTAAATCGGATAAGCTAACCCAAAATGCCCCATGGGATCTGCACTATATTGGGCCTGCTGCATAGAACGCAATAGCACCGTTTGTATTAAACGCTCATCAGGGCGACCAGCCGATTTACGCAACACTGCTTGGAAATCCTTAGCTTGCAAGTGCTTTCGCTTAGGTAATTGCAAACCCAGTGAAGCCAAAAACTGGTTCAACAAAGTGATTTTTTCTTCCTTGGGCTGTTCATGAATGCGATATAATACGGGCAACTCCATTTTTTGTAGGAGTTTAGCCGCTGCTGTATTGGCCAGTAACATACACTCCTCTATCAATCTGTGAGCGTCATTACGGGAGGTGGCCACAATATTGTCTATTTTACCTTCATTATTAAAGAGAATTTTAGTTTCTTTAGTATCAAAGTCTATCGAACCTCTTTCTTGACGAGTTTGACGCAGCTTTTGAAATAACTCATACAAATTCGACAAAGACTCACGCACAGGTTCGAGCTCTAAAGCTGGAGAAAGCGTTGACGAGTATTGAAAATCACGACGACTTAAATAAGCATGAACTTGGGTATAAGTTAAACGTGCTTGCGAACACATCAACCCTTCAAAAAAGCGATAACGCGCCACCTTTCCCTTAGTGCTGATATGCAACTCGCACACCATGCACAAGCGATCAACTTGAGGCTTTAAAGAACACAAGCCATTAGACAACACTTCAGGTAACATCGGAATCACTCGATTTGGAAAATAAACCGAGTTGCCTCGCTTATGTGCCTCTTGATCCAAGTTCGAGTCCGTTAAAACATAATGCGAGACATCAGCAATAGCGACTAACAAACGAAACCCTCCAGAGGGTTTACGCTCGCAATACACGGCATCATCAAAATCTTGAGCATCTTCACCGTCTATCGTCACCAAAGGTAGCGCTGTTAAATCAACCCGCCCAACTTTATCTTGAGCCAGCACCTCGGGGCCCAAACTAGAAACTTCTTGCGTAACAGCTTGTGGCCATTCAAAAGGAATATCAAAAGTTCGAATGGCCATGTCTGTTTCAATACCAGAGGTTCTGATATCTCCCAAAATCTCCAGAATTTTGCCGTGGGCTTGACGTTTGAAATCAGGCGGCAAAGTAATTTCAGCTAACACGCATTGCCCGGTCTGTGCCCCTTGCGCATTCTGCGGTGCTACAATAATATTATGAGTAATACGTTTATTATCAGGCACTACAAAACCAACACCTGATTCGTAGTAATAACGTCCAACCAGCTGTTTCGTATTACGTTCTAAAACTTCAACAATGACTGCGTTACGGCGACCTTTCCGATCCTCATGTTTGACACGGGCAAGCACTCTATCACCATCAAAAACAATTTGCATTTGACGAAAACTTAAGAATATATCTCCAGAACCGTCATCTGGAGCTAAAAAGCCAAAACCTTCTTTATGTCCAATCACAGTGCCTTGCAACAAATGCATCTTCGAAACCAGACCAAAATCCCCTCGACGATTTTGGATCAGCTGGCCGTCACGCTGCATAGCCATTAAACGGTGCTGAAAAGCTTCCAATCGCTCTGCTTGCTTATAAATACCAAAAGCTTTGGCTAAATCCAAATCACTGGTCGGGCCTTTTAAAGCTTCCAAAGCCCTTAGAATATACTGCCTACTGGGAATAGGGTTATCGTATTTTTGCATCTCCCAGTGAGCCTGAGGGTCTTTATGAAGCGGAAAACGAGCCATACAATTAAATTCCTATCCTTGCCAATTGTTTACCGTGAAAATACCTTTTTCATCACTTGGGGTGACGAAAAAGGCATCGCTCATGGCTGTTTTGTTTGCCAATGCTCAACACGTACACAGCTTTACATCGCTTTTTCACTAAACTTGACAGTGGGGTTTTAAGTTAATAGAGTTCATTTCTTAAAATTGCCGAAGGTGGTGAAAAGGTGGTGAAATTGGTAGACACGCTAGCTTCAGGTGCTAGTGGCTTAACAGCCGTGGAGGTTCAAATCCTCTTCTCGGCACCACAAAACTTGCCGTTAAGTCTAACAATAACCCGCAACCTTATCATTATTTGCCATACTTCTCAAGAAATAGTGGGGATAATATCATTATGAGACAGGGCTGCCTAGCAATAATTGATCAACAATGTAACTATTTGATTATATTTAAAATTAAAGTAGTATGACCTCCTTTTGGGAGGGTTATACATGGAAATAGAGGGTTTGATCAGCGTTATTTCTGATCCGCGTGATG
>JANQJO010000071.1 GCA_028281605.1 Pseudomonadales bacterium | reverse complement strand
CGCACTGCTGGAGCGGCGACAGGAAGAAGCTGAAAACAGAAAATTGGCCAAAATATAATCATAAAAAATGATCAGGTCATTTTCTTATAGCTATAGTTTTAAAGTCTATTGTTGATCAAAATCCTGGATTCATCCTCCTAGAATATGCAAATCTGTTAGCGAAAAAACTCAAAAAACCCATAATGAGCCAGTCTAGTATTCAACGAATGATGGTTAAAATAGGGTATACACGTAAGAAAAAAAGCAAGTATGCTGAAGAGAGAGAAACACCAGAAAATAAAAAAAAAGAAAAAATGAAGCATCAAAAATCTTAGATTACCATTGTCTGACAAGTATCATCCAAAACAAAAATTAAAGCAATGCTATGAGGGCTCAGTGTTTTTACACGATTGCAAGTTTTGAAAAAAGTGGTAAGCATACAAAATGATGATACCTGTCATTATTCCAGGTAAGCCTTCATACACCTTATCTTGAAGTCCAAACAATCGCCACACAAATACCACCATCAATCCGCCGAGTACCGCTAGGATACTAACCATTTGAGATGGCTTATTACCAAGGCACAAATACACCAATACAGGAGCAAATGCGCTGGCCAATCCTGACCACGCCATAATCACCATACTGAAGACACTTTGATTATTTAAAAGTGCTAACAAAAGTGCGACACCAGCAATCATAATGGTTACGAGCTTTAATAACCAAGTACGCTCAACCTTATGCGGTAGTATGTCGTGAGTGATAGCTGCTGAGCAGCTCAATACCAGTGAATCGGCAGTAGACATAGTTGCCGCAAAAATACCTGCTAGAATTAATCCCACAAACACTGAAGGTAGCAGTTGTTGCGCCATAATTGGCAAGGCTAGCTCGGCATCAAAAGTTCCAGCGTCAGACATGTAAATTCGAGACAAGAGGCCCACACCTGTCGCCATACAATAAAAACCTGAAAACCAGAGATAATACCAAAATTTTGCTTGTCTCATATTACTCGACTCATTCAAGGTCATAAAACGCACCATGATGTGGGGCTGACCAATGACAGAAAAACCAGCAAATAACCAACTGACAATAAACAGTGCACCACCAATCCAGCCAGGAAACGCCAGGTCTTTTGGCAGCCAATCCATAAACCCCTCTACCGCTTGCATTTGCGCATAGGCTTCAGATAACCCTCCGATATTCATTACTGCAACAACCAGCAGCGTTCCCATCGCGAATATCATAACAATGGATTGAGCAGCATCTGTCCAAATTGATGCGCGAATGCCCCCAGCAAAACAATACAAACTGACAAGCATTGCTCCAGCAACAGCACCCGACCACAGGGGCCACTCTAGTAGTACGTGTAGCGCTTTTCCTCCAGCAACTAATTGCGCAGCAGCATAGGTCAACAAGAACAACAAGGAAATCAATCCAATCAAGTGCTGTAGATAGGAATACTTTTGGCCGTACCAATTACTCAACACGCCAGCATAGCTGACTTCACCACTTGCACTGGTTGCTTTTCGTAGACGTTTGTGTATATAGAGTGAGGCAAGAAAATCTCCAGCAATCCAGCCGACCATCAACCAAATCGATGCAAGGCCGGTCACATAAGTATAGCCAATGACACCAATAAACATATAACCACTATTGTTAGTCGCTACCGCTGACAACCCCACTAACCAGGGGCTTACATGACTGCTAGCCAGATAGTAATCGGCTTTGGTACCACGACTGCGCCAGGCAGATGACAAACCAATCGATGTAAAAATTAACAAAAATCCAAGAAATGAATAAACCATCAATATTTTCCTAATGAGCCTATGAATGAAAAAAAGATATTAAAAAAATCATAGTACGCTATTGGACTACTTTTTACCTCCACAGAACTTGTGGATGATAATTTAAGCCACAGGTTTAGATTTAATTATAAGCTGCCAAAACTGTGAACTATTACCTAAAGCTTTTAGGTAATAAGTAGCATAAAAATGATATGCAGTGTTAAATAATGATAATCATTACTATCTAAATCTATATAACAATGTTCTACTTGCTGAGAATAAATGTATACAAGAAAATATACTCATATCCTAACCAAATTAAACAAGTAAGCACAATTGAGCGATGGAGAAAGAGCACACATGAAACTTCACAACACCTTACTGATGCTCAAACTGACTACAGTCACACTGATGGGTTTTACATCAACCGTCTTGGCTGAAGTCACTAAAAAAGAAGTTCTACAACATTTCGCGCACTTAGCTTATACCATGTACACTGACTCTTTACTTGCCTCTAAATCACTGCAAGCCAGTGTTAATGATTTCTTACAGACCCCTACTCCAACTAAACTCGAACGTATCAAAGCCAGCTACACCACTTTGCGTATTACTTATCCACAAAGTGAAATACTACGTTTTGATAATGAGAATGGGCACATCAGCTTAGGACTAGACAAAGATGGAGGCCCCAGCAGTGTAGATGACTGGGAAGGTCAAGTCAATGCCTGGCCTCTAGATGAAGCATTGGTTGACTATGTCGAAGCCGGTTACCAAGGGCAATATAAAAAGGGTATCAATATTATCAACAGCAAAACAAATCTCTTTGCAATCGGTGGAGATCAAGTCAATATTAGCCAACTGACTCCAGAAGTTTTAACCCAATTAAACGAAATCGGTGGTTCTAAAGCTAATGTAACTACCGGTATCCATGCCATTGAATTTTTAATTTGGGGACAAGATACGCGCGGATCAAAACCAGGTGCAGGCAAACGTCCAATCAGCGACTATTATACCCACTCCAAAATGGGAAAATGTACCAGTGGCAAACAAACACACAATGGCTATCGTGTATGCAAACGTCGAGCCCAATATCTGAAAGCTATCGTCAGCCTATTGATAAAAGACTTCAAAATCATGGTCACTGAATGGTCTCCAACCGCGCAAAAAAAACCTTGCACATTGTCCTATGACTTCTTACACAGAGGCAGTGGCCTCATTCGTATTCTTGATGCTATCAGCGATATGGCTGCGGCTGAGTTGGCCAGTGAACGCTTAAAAATACCCATCCTATTTGGCAGCACCGAAGATGAATTAGATTGCTTCAGTGATCTAACGCACCTTGCCTTGGAAAATAACGCTCGCGGCATTGTCAACGCCTATACCGGCACTTATGTTAAACTCAACGGCGAGAACATCGCAGGTGCCAGCTTATCGGATTTGGTAGGCACCATCAATCCAGACTTAAATCAACGCATACTCACACATTTAAATCAAATTATGGACGCCATGAAAAAGATTTCTGCACAAGCACAAGTTGGAAAACGTTTTGATCAAATCATAGAAGGCTCCAAGCAAGACCAGTTATTGATACTTAATGCAGCTAAAGCCTTATCTGCTTTAAATATACCTCTAACCCAAGAAGTCGCCCCCATATTCTACCTAACACGTAGCCAACCCAAAAAAAACACCTGCCCAGGCTAAGCAAACTTCACCTCTAACTCATAAGATCATGAAAAAAAATAGAAACCACAAAAAAGGCCTTATCACAACGACCATAGCAGTTATCGCTATAATCTGTTTTTCCTGGCAAATACCCTCTAGCAGCATGGCCGAAGACAAAAGACTTTCAGGCGGCAGTACCACCGTCTTTGCAATACATTCCAATGCTTTTTCTTACAATGCGGCCAACATGTCAGCACAACGCAAAAGTGTGTTTTTAATCGGTAATAACTTTTTTGAAACCCCGTGGGTAATCGCTCCTTCAAGCACTCACTTACGCGATGGCCTAGGCCCTCTATTCAATGTTAATGCCTGCCAAAGTTGTCATTTCAACGACGGTCGTGGCCATGCGCCGCGTGACGAAAAAGACGATGTCGACAGTTTACTTATTCGCTTGAGCGTTGTAGCTCCTAAAAACCACACAGAACGACAACAAAAGTCTTTCCACTTTCAGCGACATAACCACCCATCCATCAAAACCGTTCTAAACGACTCCATATATGGAAAACAATTACAAAATCGTGGTACACCCGGTGTAAAAGCGGAAGCCTCCTTCTATATAAGCTATCGCCATAAAACAGTCAGTTTTCATGACGGCTTCACTGTAAGCTTACGTGAACCCATTGTGACCGTGACCCACTGGAACTATGGGCGCCCCAACCCCAAACTAATATTATCTCTTCGTATTGCCCCTCCCATGATTGGGTTGGGCTTACTCGAAGCAATACCTACGGCTCACCTTGAGCGCCTGGCCGATGCTGACGACCAAGATAATGATGGTATTTCTGGTAGACCCAACATAACCTGGGATATCAAGCAACAAGCCCCTAGCATCGGACGCTTTGGCTGGAAAGCTGGACAACCAACTGTTAAACAACAAACTGCAGCCGCTTTTAGCGGTGATATGGGGTTAACCACGAATCTATTTCCTTCAAGCGATTGCACCGCCATTCAACATGCTTGTCGACTAGCACCCGATGGCAGCGATCCCATTACCAAAATAGAAATCCAAGACAATATACTCAACTCACTATCTTTATACGCACGCAACTTAGCTGTACCAGCCAGGCGTAACATAAACAGCCTGCAAGTACGACAAGGTTACCAATTATTTTATCAAAGTGGTTGTAACGCCTGCCATGTTGAACGACACACCACGGCAAAACAAGCAAGTAATCACATTGAGCAATCTGAGCAAACCATTTATCCCTACACTGATTTATTGCTGCATGATATGGGACCAGAATTAGCAGATCGCCAGTTAAATAGCAAAGTAGCACCGCCATTTCACCATAACGAATTTAGTGCGACTACTCACGAATGGCGTACTCCTCCTTTATGGGGAATTGGTCTCAGTAAAGTAGTCCATCAAGAAGCAACTTTTTTACACGATGGCCGTGCTCGTACATTACTAGAAGCTGTGCTGTGGCACGGCGGTGAGGCACAGGCCAGCAAGCAGGAAGTTCTTACATTTAATAAAGAAAAACGCGATGCACTCATTGCGTTTTTAGAATCGCTGTAGCAAAACCTTACAGTTTTGAACTCATACAATCCCAATCATTATCCCGCAAAAGATTCAGCAATTGTGAAACATGCTGCTCACACATACCATCTTCATGTACGTAATAAGCAATTCTCTGAGGAGGCAATCCTTCATCTGGCTTTAAATAATAGGCTTGACAGGGCAAAAAAGAATCAACATTCTCATAAACCAACCGAACTTTACGTTCGATATTGTATCCAGGATGATAACAAACGTAGCTCATAAACATTTTTTCTTCAAGGTTTTTGCTCTGTTTGTCGTACCCTCTCTGCGCAAAAGCTATGTGCCTCCAAGCCAACAAGGTCAAAAAAAACAGCAAGAAAATGAGCATGATCTTTTTATTTCGCATTAGCTTACCTTCACTCCCTCTCTTTAATAACCACAATACCACAAGGGATCATCTCCCTACGCACACAATAAAATCGTGATCATACACCATACATAATGGCCAAGTAAACAAGCTTTATAAGAATAAAAAGACGCAGATATTATGGGAAAAGCTGGGCTAGATGAGACTAGCCCAGGCTGTAGGAATAAACAAATTCACACTCTTATGTATTATTTGGCTATCTTACGTGTAGAGGTCTTTCTCCTGGTCGTCGCTTTCTTCTTCAACGCAACAGGCTTTTTCTTTGCAACTTTAGCCTTTTTGGCTCTAGCCACAACTTTTTTTGCGCTTTCTTTAGCTTTTTTAAGGCTGGCTTTTTGCTTTACTAACTTAGATTTTAGCTGCTCTATGGACTTCTGAGTTGCACCAATCTCCTTTTCAATTTGCTGTACCTTCTTTTGTGCCACAGATGAGTCTGCTTTCTTTCCTGAAGCTGTTGATTTTTTTGCTGGCTGCTTAGCTGCTTTCTTTGCAGTTGGCTTTTTCTTTAATGGCATGGCTGCTTCCTTCCTTACTAATCGTGAATCAAGTATCAATCTTTAAATAACAATCTCAATAGACATATTCATACAAAAAATAATACATCTAATACGCCAAGCTTAGTCAGACTGCTCATAAGGATCAAGCAATTTTTATCAATTATTGAAAAAAAACTATTATCAGGGCTAAAAATCATTAAAAAAATGAATACTTTTAGAATCAGATAAGGTAAGAGTTGATTACAGTTTTAAGCTCAATCATATAAACCACTCTTCAACTTATGCTTCATAAGTGGGAATAACTCATGTCCCAATTTCATCAAAAAACGAGTAGCGACACATCACAGCAAAAAAATTGCCTGCTCTTATTGAATACTAAGCCAAATCAAAAGCGCCTTGAGGGAAAATTATTGTAGGCATTATGGGGTGTACACGCTGAAATCCTAAAGGTCGATAAACGTACCCACTGGAGGTTAGAGCCGTATGATTACCAACATTCTAAGCAAAAACCAAAGCTCAAGCACTCATTTGGGCCAGTCACAATTCGGTCGTCACTCAATTTGAGCAAAACTCAGAGATTACTCTCGCACTAGGTGTGAGAATTTTATTCCTTTGTACAGTAGAGTTTCATGCTGAATATAACTTTTCACTGACCATATGTAACATTGACCCTAAATTCACACTTAGCGATATATAGATTAAATTACAAAAAATACGCTCTCTAGTAGGATTAAGCGAAAACTAAGCAATTATGCTCCCCTACAGAGTTTTACTGTATCGCTGTTATTGTTCTCCAAAGCGCAGTCAGTCTTGGTGATTTTACCGTGTAAATCCAATTTTCATCACCAAGGGTGATGAAAATTGGATCGCTCATGGCTGTTTCTCTCACAAACCGACTTATTTCTCCAATATCAACTGTGTCACTTCAATTATGTTACTACCCTATTCCAAGGTACAGAAGTGGCAGATAGTTTGATTGACACATTGTTTGAGGTAATTGCACGCTATCAAAATGAATCCATATCTCATGACCAGTATAATGCGGTCATTATCATTAGAGGTGGGGACAACAAAACAAGGCTATGTCAACTGAACGAATCCAAAATAGCACAAGGCATTTGCTGTTGCCCCATACCTATACTGGTAGGTATTGGTCATGAACATGATAAAACGATAACGGCCTTAACACGCTGGTAGTATCTCAAATACAGTATGCAAAAGAAACGCTAAGGATATTGCAACAACACGCAACAACCATAGCATATTGATGCCAGCACAGCTAGCATCACCCAACCACAAGGTAGAACAAGATACGAAAGCCTATCAAAGCTGCGTGGATAGAACTCAACAGGTAGAAAAACTGCTAGAAAAAACCACCGAATTACACCCTAAATAATTACATTACAATCAGACTGAACCACTTAATGGTCTAAAAGGAATTTTTAAGTTTTCAGGTAATTCATGCTCAGCTTGAACAGTTAAAGGTTTATTATAGTGCATCATTGTATGTAACAATAAATCGACAGTTCCCTGCAAACCAAACCAACTGGCAAAGAAAAAACCTATTTTTTTAGTTTTCTATCCTACTAGGGAAATCCCCTGGAAAGCAGTGCTACATTGACCAATAGTAGAAAGTACCATATCGGTTAGCAAGATAAGGAGGTGTCCCAGAATAAAGTTTACAAGCTTCGCCCCTGAACTCGCTGCGCTTAGACATGCATCCGCTCACATTGTAAACTTTATTCTGGGACACCTCCTAAGGTTTTTCTCTGTCTTCTAGATTAACAAAGACACCACTCTATAGTTTTTGTAACTATAAGTCCTGTGGAGATTTTGGTAGTAAATCTTTGGTCTTTTTCAACATTGCTACTAAAGTTTTCTTAAGCACAGCATCAACTTCCTCTTTGCTGTCCTTTCCGCCATCACCATAGAGAAAATTACCTGAGCGTAATATTTGTGGTATTTGCCCTTCAAAGAAACAACCCTCAAATTTATTACCACTCCATAAGTGCATCATCGACATTGGCACGTTAAAATAATATCTCATAACATCTTCGTGCACTGCCCCGTTTTTCCAAGCATGATGATACGTACTAGCATACACCAGCAAATTCAGCGTGCAATGATACACATTCTGCGCACGACACAATATAACTAACAGTATTCTTTCTTTTAGAGTCATCAAGTTTGAAAGAACCTCAACACCTGCATCAACCACCGGACTGTCTTTCACTTTATCTAATTGAATCAGGATTTCTTGCGTCAGCACTTTATTTTTAAGTGAAGTCATTCGAGTACTGACTTTATGGAGCTCAAAGAAATCTATTCTAGAATTTAGAGAAAAAATAGGATTAAAGTCTTTTAAATTATTTAATAGTTTTCCAGCTTTACTACTTGGTTTGGTAAATAAATCAACTATTTTTCTCGCAAGGCTTTTTTCTTGTAGATTTAAACCTTGATGTACGAAAAATTTCTCATACCGAGAACTTTCAGAGAAAACATCAGCTTTCTTCAAAAATTCCAGCAGCTCACAAAAAAAATAGACATCCTTAGCAAAATGGTTGTTATTTATACAGTTAAGCTCAAAAAGGTATGTTTTCGAATTTGACAATCTGGCTAATGCTTCAATCTTATCTCTATAATCAGACCATTCATCTAACAAAAACTCGAAACCTTTTCCTAACTCATCAGTCAGCACCGAACAACGAGAATCCCAATAACCGAAAAAATACTTACTGAAACTTGGCATTATGTTATGCATAGAACTTGCAAACTCGTCGACCCTATTCATAACCTGACTGAGGCAGCGTAGCATCTCTGAAAAAACAACTGCCTCACAAAAAACATCAGAAAAAATGCAATCCACTTCTTTTAAAATTTCTAGGCCATTTTCAGGAATTCCTCTAGCACCTATCAAAAAACCATTTTCTTGCACACCCTTGCTAGAAAGCAAAATATTCAAATCAAAACGTGGTTTAAAGTGCAAAAACTTCAGATAAATGTTCTCAGGAAAATATTCTCGATGCATCTGAAGTTTGATACTTCGAGTTAGTTTACCACCACTAAATAAATCAGTATATTTCCCATGAACACGCCACTTGTTAATAGCAAGCGCGTTATAAACATCTATATCAATATATACCGTCTCATTAAATAAAGTTAAAAATGCAATACGAAGCGCATCAGATCTAACTTCAACACCAACTGAATAATCCATAGCATGGCTTAGCACGCGTGATATAACATGATATTGTTGCTTTGAAAGCAACCTTGCTGAAAACAAAGAATCTGCCTTTTGCTGAACCTGTTCAATGGTCATAATAATAAATGACGACTTTATCTTATTCATATTTTTTTGCTCTACTTGCGCCACCTGAGTAGAGTTCTTATCTTTTGTTTCTCTTACTGCTTTTGTATCCGCTTTATTTCGAGAACAACCAAGGCCTCCAGAACACAAAAGTATATCATTAAAAAAATTCATGCTCGTTGTAGGAAATTTCATATCAGTCAGCAAAATTCTGTTGTAGCCCCCATGCCTACCCATAGAACAAACTTTCATAGCCTTCCTAATATCTGCAAGATAACTTTGATCAGAGGGACTGAGCACTTCTGGTGATGAAACAATATATGAAGATGTGCTGCAAGCAGGGTAACGGCGAAGCCAGATAGAAACAAGATTTGGAAGTTGATTATTCATTAAAAAACCTATCAAATAACAAAAATTAAGTCAATTTGCTGTAAGCTCTCGCTTAACGCGTTTCAACAACACTCGGAATAACATTGTCTTGACTAGAAAAACGCTCACTCATATAGTGTTTTAGTTTTTTTTCTAAAGATTGGCTTTGCTTCAAATACAATTTTGTGCGCCTATAGAGAATATCCTCAGAACAACACGCCCATTCATTTTCTAACAAATAATCAACTTCTCGTTGAGTTAAACCATGGCCTAAGTCTTCTCCTAAATCTGACCATGTATTCGCATCACCTATAATTTTCTTAGCTAACCCTCCATAAGCCTCTAACCAGCGCATTCTGGTCTGTTTCGGAACAAAAGGATATTTCTTAGCAAACGATGCATCATCTAACAAAGCGTTGGCACCTGGTAAAGGCGCTTTGTGAGTCCAAGCTGGCTTTAAATCTGGAAAACAGGCTCTCAATTCTTTTATCGCTGCCTCTGCAAGTTTACGATAGGTCGTCAGCTTGCCTCCAAACACATTCAGCAAATACGCTTGATTCTCCACTTTTTCTAACGTTAAAGTGTAATCTCTGGTAATAGCCGATGGATCGTCCGATTCATCGTCGCATAACGGACGCACTCCAGAATAGTATGCCACAATATCAGATTGTGTTAATTGATACTTAAAATGCTGATTATAAACTTCAAGTAAATAATGGATCTCCTGATCATCAATAGCAATGTTATCTGGCTTGCCTTCATGCTCCTTATCAGTTGTGCCAATGATCATATAATCATTTAAATAAGGAATAACAAACACAATACGTTTATCTTCGTTTTGTAAAATATAACACTCATCTCCCTTGTAAACACGAGGCACAATCAAGTGACTGCCTTTAATCAGACGAATTTTATGGGCAGAGCGTGCTTGCATTCGATCCTCAATAAAACTTTGCACCCAAGGACCTGTGGCATTAACCAATGCCGTAGCTGTAACACTAGAAACTTTGCCACTGTGCTTATTTAACAATTGCGCACGCCATAAACCTTGATCCAGGTGGACCGACTGACATTCTGTATAATTATGAATATGCCCGCCCTTTTGTGCTAAATCAATTAAATTTAAAATCACTAATCTCGCATCATCAACCCAACAGTCCGAATATTCAAAGCCCTTTTTTAGATGTTTTTGCAACGGAGAGTCACCCTTAAACTTAACACCGTTTGATTTTCTAAAGCTGCTGCGCCCACCTAAATGATCATAAAGAAACAAACCACTACGCACCATCCAAGCCGGTCGCAAATGCGGGCGATGCGGCAAAATAAAACGTAAAGGCTTTACCAAGTGTGGCGCTTTTTTTAATAAGACTTCACGCTCAGCCAAAGCTTCACGCACAAGCCGAAATTCATAATGCTCTAAATAACGCAGCCCACCGTGTATGAGCTTACTGCTGGCAGAAGAAGTCGCACTGGCAAAGTCATTTTTTTCAACCAAACGTACAGACAGTCCACGCCCAACGGCATCCAAAGCAATGCCTGCACCATTGATCCCACCACCGACCACCAACAAATCTGTATGAGTTACAGCAGGTTTCATTATCATACCCTTAACTGACGCATCGCCAAGTTAGCACTTTTTGCTTAAAAGCCTGTATTATAATCATCGAACCCTTGAATAACCAGGAATAAAGGATAGGAGGAGTGTAATTATGCCACATTTTCTTTTAGCCATCGATCAAGGCACAACAAGCAGCAGAAGTATTATTTTTGATCAAAATGGCCACATTCAAGCACAACATCAAATCGAGTTTCAACAACATTACCCACAAAAAGGCTGGGTAGAACATGACCCAGAAGAAATCTGGCAGAGCACTTTAGAAAGTATCAAACAAGCCCTTCATGCAGCCAACTTAAACCCAGCCACATTGGTTGGCATTGGCATCACAAATCAACGCGAGACCACAGTCATTTGGGAACGTGCTACTGGTAAACCCATTTACCCTGCCATTGTATGGCAAGATCGACGTACGGCAGACAAATGCATCAACCTCAAAGCAGATGGGCTTGAATCCATGATACAGCAAAAAACAGGCCTATTGTTAGACCCTTATTTCTCCGGTACCAAGATTGCTTGGATTTTGGATACTGTTCCTGGCGCACGTGAGCAGGCTGAGGCAGGTGAATTGGCTTTCGGCACCATCGACACTTTCTTAACCTGGCGTCTAACAGGTGGCCAAGTCCATAAAACCGATGCAACCAATGCATCTCGCACCCTGCTCTTTAATATCAATACTCAAAAATGGGATTCAGAACTGTTGAGTCTATTCAACATCCCAGCCCAACTGTTACCTGAGGTCGTAGACAATGCGGGCGAAATTGGCACAACCCCTAAAGACCTGCTGGGTGCTCCAGTCGCCATTACCGGCATGGCAGGAGATCAACAAGCCGCTTTAATTGGTCAGGCTTGCTTTGAGCAAGGCATGATTAAAAGCACCTATGGGACAGGTTGTTTCTTAATGATGAACATAGGCAAACAACCTGTCATCAACCCCAACCGCCTGCTGACAACCATAGCCTATAGGTTAGAAGGCAACTCTACCTATGCGGTTGAAGGCAGCATTTTTATTGCAGGAGCTGCCATACAATGGATTCGAGACGGCCTAGGCTTAGTCAAGTCAGCCAGTGAGACTCAGGCAATTGCCGAACGCAGTCGCTACGACCAAAGTGTCTACCTCGTGCCAGCTTTTACGGGTCTAGGGGCTCCTTATTGGGACCCCCATGCAAGAGGCGCAATTTTAGGTTTGACACGTGATACCACGGCAGACGACATTGTCACAGCTAGCTTGCAAGCCGTAGCTTATCAAACCGCTGACTTAATCAACGCCATCACCACCGAGCAACCAGGGGAACAAAAGGGCAGTAACCCTATCAGTTGGTTGCGTGTAGACGGCGGAATGGTTGCAAATAATTGGTTTGTTCAATTTTTAGCAGATATTTTAAACATCGTAGTGGATAGACCCAAAATCACTGAAACTACAGCCTTAGGTGCAGCTTATTTAGCAGGCCTAGGAGGAGGGCTGTATACAGGCCTTGAATCCATTACACAACTTTGGCATTCCGATAAGAGCTTTCAGCCAAAACTAGAGCCGTCATTACGCCATCAACTCTACCAAGGCTGGCTAGAAGCCGTCAGGCGAATTCGCACTCAAAGCTAAGCGTACAGTATTTTACGGGACTCTTGGGACAGCCTATGCTTATCTTATTTATAAATAACACGGTAAATCATACCAAACAAAAAGGGTAAGCCCTTGGCTGAAGAAGATAACACAGATGTAGTTTGGTATCACTACTCTGGCCAGATTGCACTGTTAGTCACTTTACAAATTGGGCTATTGTATTTTGGTAGCTACTGTCATTTATTTGAGATTAACCCTCATGACCTGCTTTGGCTGCTGCTGTATCAAGTGATGATTCAATCTGCATTTACTTTGCAAGCCAAATTTAACTGGTTCACTCATACCCTTGCCAACTCAGAGTATCACTTACTACTCTTTTTACAATTATTCCTTAGTGGTTGTGGTATGCTTTGGGCCTCCTTTTTAGCTCAGTCTTATACTCAAGAACTTGCATCATTTTGCCTTGCTTTGTTTTTTATAGGACAAAATGCTATCCGAAACAGCAGCAAAATAGTACTAGGTATCACTATAGTGTTTGGCTTTCTACTCATCAGTATCGATCGTACTGGCCCTGATCTTTCCAAACCTTTTTTATTATCAGAGCTGGCCTTACCTTTATGGACATGGCTATCTTTTACACTGTTAACCACATTAGCATGTACCATCAGCATTCATACTGATACCCTCTTAAAATTATTATACAGCAAAAGTCACCAGCTCAACGATGCTTTGCGCCTCATCAACCATATGACTGTGCGTGATGAACTCACAGGACTTCATAATCAACGTTATATGATAGAAATTTTACAAGGACAAAAAAGCTTATCGGACCGAGGCGATTATGATTTTGTTGTTACTCTCTTTACTATAGACAAATTTGATGAGCTAAAAAACGAACACAGCGAAATGGCTGCCAATGAAGTATTACAAATGGTAGGAAAAACTTTAAATGGACACATACGCAATATAGATTATTGCGCTCGCTGGGACAACCATCGTTTTCTGTTGCTATTAATTAACACCACCGTTGATAAATCAAAGGTGGTGATTGAGCGCATGCGTTACTCTGTAGAAGAACGCAGTTTCTTTAGCTTAGGTATTGAAGATTCCATCACAGTATCAGCTGGAATGACTCAATACGCATGTATTGAGTCTTGGGAACAATTGGTCAACAGAGCTGAAGAAGCATTATCTAAAGCAACACAACGCGGTGTGAATCAAATGGCAAGCTTGCTATCGACCACTAGAAGAGTGGAGTTAGTACGAGACATTGCTAACAAATTCAAACCAATATAATCGCAATTTTGATCTTACTTTCAAAAGCTACATTTTTTATCTGTAATAACGTATCCGATGACCCGAAAAAAAATACCCCTTTAAACATGATATCCACAATTGATTTCCCTAATCATTTAATGAAAACTATGCTCTTTAATGTAAGATCTTCTGTAAACTTTGTGTTCACAAGGCCTAACAGAAAGCGATACATGCAGTATACGATTTACATCCAATGCACCTGTATTACTGCAATCAAAAAAGAGGTAAAATTTGGTAGATATTATGTTTCGCACAAATATAAAACCAATTGTAGTACAACCATCTCATAACACTCAAGAATTAATACATTTAGATCCTCAACCTGTTCAAAGAAATTTTTGGGCAGGAGTCAAAATAGTAACAACCAACTTTATTCAGTTACTCCCCGTTCTTAATTATGAATCTTTAAGAGCTTACAGGGATCGGTACATACTAGGGGGAGCTTGGGCTTTAGGTGTTTTGCAGAATCCTACAAAAATTTCTGCTCACTCATTAAACGCAACAACCTTATGGCTTACGTCTACAAGAAACTCTATACACGTTCAATATTTTTATTTATTAAAAAATCTTATCCATAGTTTACCGGGCTTAATTGACGACATCATTCTTGTATCGCAAAAACAAGATCCTGAAGTGACACAACGATTGATTGTCTCTATACTACAACAAGCCAAGCTACAAATTGGTTGGAATGTTTTAATTCATTATGGTATGCAGTTCTTAGATCTATTAGCAAAAAAACTGACTCTCAACTCATTATTAGAAAAGTGCAAAGCATTATTAAATCCTAACACCCCTATAGGTTTTCTTGCAGAAACTACGATTAGAGTTCTCACTTGCTTTGAAACTGACCTGTATTTTAAAACTAAAGAATCAGATGTTTTACCAATGCATGATTCTAAGCAATCATGCTCTTTTATGGAACAAGTTATAAATATATGGAATTTTTGTTTTGGAAGAGAATCATTATCTTATCTATACGACATGCTTGCTGTCTGGACAACATTGGGTGTCAACCCAGTTTGGACAGAAAAAGCTAAATTGAGTAAATTATACAGAGCTTTTGCACTGGGACATCATCCTGATAAAACATCTTCACCTTCAAACATTGCATGGTTCAAATACATTACTGAGGCAAAAAATCGCTTACAGCAAACCAGTAAAAGCACCATTACATATGATCAAAGTTGGATTACTACACCACATTTTTCTGTGGCAGCAGGATCATTGACCAAAAATGAATTGGCTTTCCCCTTAGCAATAATTTCAGGATATTACATGACTCTGAGACAAAATATGCATTTGCCAACACTGCTAAAATGGGGGGGGTTGTTAACATTTTCTCAATGTGTTTCCGCTAGAGAACCGAACCTTTTAAGACAAGATGCAAGCAGAACGCTGTTACGCTCATCAACAAAACTAAGCGGAAGCGGTGGTAATACAAAAAGTTTTGAAGAAACTGTTGGAGAGTTACTACACCATAAAAATATATCAGTGCTACATGGTAAAAAAAGACCATCTTCAATGTTGGTAGACCCTTTGCAAGTGCCTACATGGCTAGATATTCCAGAAAATGTGGATATACAACCGATAAAGTTTGCTGAAAAAGTAATCGGTGCTAAACTCTCAAAAGTCATTAACGATACTACGGGTTGGATAAACATCAATGGAATTGTTTTTGTAACCCATAGCGTTACAAATGAACCTTTTGAAGGCGATATTAATATTTCTCTAAGTACTCAAGACTGCTTTTTTAAAATTGATAAGAGTGACAGGGTATCAGATGAAGACTTGCGCTATGCGATCTTGTTAGTGGGTCAACTTAGTCAGACCAGTGGCATTCAATTTGCCGTTGGCTATGAAACCACAGCTGATAATCGATTTATGACTCTCAGTACCAATTTTCTTAGAAATAATGCGACTGCTGAGAAGAAAAACAGCGTTTTCCCCTCACCCAGAGCAAGTCTAGCCTCTGTAAAACCTCTTGTTCCCGATAATGAAAATCTGACCGCTCATGTAAGAGTCAACACAGTATTGGTAGAAAATAGGGAATGGGTTACTAACGCGATCATATCACCTAAAAGCACCGTTGCTCTACAAGCAAATCAGCCGAATAATATTTTTATTACCCCTAGGACAAGCAGAGTTTTGAATGAGTTCATTGCAATTGACAAAAAAGGTGGTGGTATAAATACGCTGTTTGGTACCAGTCGATGGCTGGTTACTGAGAAAAAAGCCAACTTGATACCTTATAAAGCACCTAATATATCAAAAGATGCACCTGGCACAGAACTTTCAGCCTATGTGATTGAATCGTTGGACAATCCATCTCCAGATCATGCGGGCAGGGTGACAGAGATTATATTCCGTGCTGCACCTGGCACGAATTTTACGATAGTCCCCATGAGAGCAGGGGTTCATGTGGATCTTTACAGTTTAGATAACTTCATTGACAGTATGGTGGCAAATCTCTTAGATGTGGTGGATATGGCTACCGAAGGCATCAACGTTGCTATTGTGCAGGAACGTAAAAAAGGTACTGGGGGTATCATTAATGCATCATTTGGCCAGAACATTGCGCGTATGTTACGGGTGAGAGAAGAGGAGATTCAAAAGAGACTCAGCGATCCAGACAACCTTTTTACACAAGACGTTGCCAAACAGCTTAATATATCAGCCTTTGATTTGAGTGATAACATTCGTAGGGTAAGCCTCTTTGCGCAAGGGTCAGACCCAAGAACTCATATTCCACCTAGCGAATTCAAGGCGCTTGCTAAAGCACCTGAACGAGCCCTTTTCAATCAAGCTCTTCGTATACTTGCAGCATTAGTACAACAAGAGATTTTTTCTGATAGTAGTGCGCGGCAATATAAAATAAATAAACTAGCTGAGGCCATAGCAACATCAACCGCAGAGAAATTAGTCCTATTTGGCGCTGCAGGTAATTCCTTTCCTTATGCTCAGGATGTCTTAGGCAATAGCAAGTATGCAATTATGAGCCGTGATGAGACTCCAGGTTTAATATCTATTGGCGTAGCAAATAGTTCAATGCGAATACGGCGCATGTCTTCTCCTGGTGAAAGTGTGACAATAGCTGCACTTGGACCTACAACGTCACGGGCAACTCCAGTGGTATCAGGTATGCTTCTCGTCTTGCAAAGCATGCGCATTAAGCAAGGCAAGCCACTTTTAAATGCCAAGCAAACTAAACAACTATTGAGAACAACAGCAATTGATAATCCTGACATTTCTGAAGATAGAGAGGGAGCAGGTTTCTTCAATAAGGATGCATTTTTACGTGAAGGGCAGAGGCTGTAGTGGTCAAGTAAAACTGTACACCTAAATGGAAAGACCCGCTCAACGCTTGATAAATACCTGATAATCCACAACACTAGCAACTGCTATGCCTTCACCAAGGTACTTCTTCAAATCTTGGCCATAGCGTTGCACAAAGCTCTGATCCAAAATAACAATAGATTTCTGCGGAATCACCTCTGTCAGTTGCTCCGGTTTCATGCGGTTTTGTACAAGCAAACTTTCCAAGACTTTATGACTGCGAAATGTTTCAGATGGAGGCAAGTGCGCCAGCACCTGTATTGGAGCCACAATGCGTTGTGCTTGTGTAAACTTCAACTGATGGTGTGTCAATCTTTCAATAGCAGCCAACTCACCTCCCAGTGGGTTATAATTTCTCCATAGTTCCAAAAAAGCATAGCTTTGACCAACAAAATAAAACAAAAACAAAACAACAAGAGGTTTTCTAAGGTATTTTTCTTGTAGTAACACTGATAATAAGGCTACAACAAAACAAACACTCAAAGGCCATAACAACAAATACTGTTCTATTTTAATTGGCGAAATCAATGCTAGGCATATACCAGCCGTTAAAGTAAAAATACCTAAGTGCTTTATAATCGAAATTTTTAGCCCGGCTTTGTAACCAAGGCCGAAGAGAACCAATAAAAACAACACCCAACTGACACTCATACCAGTTCTAAAATAACGCTTATGCTCTGAAGCAAGTTCAAATATGTTTCCCTCTAACAACAGCCAAAATTGTTCTTGCAAGGCAACATAGGCATAAAAAGAAAACACACAAACAACAGATAACACAAAAAAAATCATCTGCCTAGCACGCCCATTTAACAACAGCAAAACAGCACCAGCTCCGACAAAAACCCAGCCATACACGTGAAACAATGTTGATAAACCTGCCAAGAAACCTGCGCTACCAATCCAAAATCGCCCAGACTGCTCTAAAACTTGATGTAAACAAAAAAACACACCCAAACCCAATAACATCAGCCATGTTTCAGGCCGAAATATAAAAGCATATTCTGCCATTAATGCACTAGAAAGCATGAGCACCAACATCATCAACCACAAAGTACCAGTACTAAACGAATGACAATGGTCACAACGCGCCAAAATTTTAGCAAAGCCTGCCATCATCACCAAACAACCAAAAAATCCTAACAAACCGATGCCACGCAAAAGCCAAATAGAGTAACCCCAGCCTTTAATAAGAAACGCACCCAAACCTATAAAAAACTTGTACGGCACAAGCAGGTATTGCTCATAGCTAGGCATCTCTGCTAAAAAGACTGATTTCAATTGACCCTCTTGCGCAAACCAGTAAGCTTGTTCACTCAATCCAGCAGCTTCAATATGAATTGGGCGGAAAAATAAAGTTAAGAAAAAAAACAAACTAAATACACACAATACCAAAAGGCTGCCCAGCTTCAACTGTGCTTGTAGTTTTAGTCTTTGCAATGCTTCCTGCAACAAAAGCCATTGGAACGATTTTAGCTGAGATAAACATAAGCTGACTAAAATCAGGTAAAACATAATACTCAATTGTCGATCAAACATGGTCTCGGTTAAACTAAAAATCAAATAGCCGATACAAATCATCAACCCCACACGAGCAAAAGCTCGCTCTTGTGAGCAAGAAGCACATCTCATTTTCCAAAAAATCATCAATGGTACGAAAAACAAACCCATTAAACCCATCAATCCTATAACACCGGTAGAAGCCAATGTATTAAAAAATTGATTATGAGCGTGTTTGTAGCCTTGAAAATCACGCACTTTACCTGCGCCAATTAAAACTTGACTCTCCGGGAAAAACGTTCTTGGGCCTTGGCCTGCTAGAGGGCTATCTGCAAACAGCAAAGTAGCCGCTTTCCACATTTCCAGTCGGCCTCCGACAGAAGAGTTAAACACTTGCCGATCGCTGTGTGGGTTGGTAAAAAGGCTAGAGGTTTGATAATACTGCTTGAACTCATCAATAACAGCCTGCATCCGTTGTGGTATATTTAATGCTTGTTGCTGATAAGCAAAACTAAATATCGATGAAATAATGATGAAGAGACCTAATTGTAGTTTCCAATGAAATACAGATCTCCATTGAAAATAAAACACAGCCAGCAGACCCAGTAAACCCAACCACGACCCTCGTGAGTTGGCACACACAGCCGCAATGACACCTGCTACAAAAGCGAACAAGCCAAATAACTTGTACCTTAACTTGCTTTGTTCTGGCGTTAATGTTAATGTCAGCATACTAAGTAAAACACTGATATCACCAAATAAAATATGATGACCTGCTTGCCCACTGGTATGCTGATTACGCAAAATATAAGCTTCATAGTAGCCCTGTCCACAAGCGCATATCGCGCCCAAGGCTGAACCCCAAAAAAGTATCTTACTATTGATTTGGAGTCGGCTAAAAAAAATAAACAAAGGGACAGAGAACAAAAACCTCAAAGGATGGTCCAAACGTTTACTGGTCCAATAACTCTGATCCGCCAATAATAAAGAAAAAAGACTGACACACCCAAAAACACACAAGCTAAAACAGATAATTTTTTGTTCTATAGTCAGAGCAATGGTTTGTCTTTGTTTCAAAATCCATACTAAACTCATCAACATTAGCAAACAAGCACCGACTCCAAAAAGTTTAGGCACTACCAAACAACCAGCAAGGATAACTAAAAGAATTGTGTTAGTAATATAGGTTAAACGCATGAACAACTAAAACTCAGGCCCATTAAAAATTCCAGCTAGATAAACTCGAGTACTCACCAGACATTTTCTCTGAAAGCACCCGGGCAGAACCTGCCGCCAATACCAAACCATTACGAAAATGCCCTACATTCACCCAAACATGTGCATGCTTAGGATGCGCGCGAATATAAGGTAACTCTCGTTCTGAACCAGGTCGCAAGCCTGCCCATTGTGCCTCAATACAAATATCTTCAATAGATCCTAACAATGACTCTGCAAAAAGTTTGAGTTTACTATAACCTTCTTTAGAAAAAGATTTACGAAACCCCACCTGTTCTACTGTCGAACCCACCAATATTCGACCGTCCTTACGCGGTATTAAATAGCGCCCATGTGCCAATACCATAGAATTAAGAGGTTTCATATGAGCCTGCAACAACAACATTTGGCCCAATACTGGATACACCGACAAAGACCACTGCAACTGCTCAGACAGCTGTCGGCCCCAAGCACCACTGGCTACCACCAATTTTCGCGCCGTCAATACAGTCTGGCCCGCTAATACTTCAACCATTTGAGCACTCGGTACTCGCAACTGCGTAATTGCTGTATTAGCCATCAACGTGATCATAGGATGTTGGGTCAAACAGGCAACTAACGCTTTCAACAAACGAGGATTACGAATATTTTTCACTTCTGGTAAAAAAAAATGACGATCAGACACATTCCTGAAATGCAGGGGTGCTGTAGCAGTATCCACACAATAACGCACTATTTGACAACGATCAGCCCATTGCTCAAAAGCATCCGTTTCTTCTTCATCTAAACCCAAGACCCATAACCCACACTCATATAATTCTGGATCAATGTCCGTATCTTTACGCAACCGTTCAAGCAAAAGCTTTAACTGGGACAAAGAATAAACATAAAATTCGTTTAATTGTTCAGAAAATCGCCAGGGGTATAAGGGCATGAGAATACCCCCTCCTGCCCATGATGCCTGCTGACCAAACTCAGCTGCATCGCATAACAAAACCTGCTGGCCTTGATCGGCCAGTAGTAATGCAGAAGTCAAACCTATAATGCCTCCTCCTACCACAATCACATCATATGTCTGATTTTTCATGATATCACTCTTAAAAAAACAAATTGACATCAACTCACCCGAATACTAACATAGTGCCTCTATGTTGTAACAAGCTACTTTATCCGCAATCATTCATATTAACTGATGCAAACCCCCAATGATACAAACAACAAGGCCTACTGATAAAAAATACCCAACAGGCATATCATTGCTTGAGCTATTACTGGCTTTATCCCTCACGAGCCTATTAGCTGGTTTATCCATTCCTTTTTTCGAGCGCATCCAAGCCAATCAATTGATGCGCAACTCAGTCAATAGTGTCACCGCCAGCATTAAGCGTATGAAATCGTATTCTATTTTACATCACCAAGAAGTTGTTCTGTGTGGTACCAGCAACAGCCAAGATTGCCAAAAAAACTGGACACAAGGCTTTATGAGTTTTGCTGATCTCAACCGCAACCGTAAGCGAGACCCAGATGAGGCCATCATTGAATATCACAGACCCTTCAAGCCAGGACAAAAAGGCAAACTTTATTCCTGTAGCCGACGTTATTTTCGTACACGCAACAACGGCCCACTCGCGTCTATGCCTGGCTCAATCGTTTACACGCCTTCAACTAAACATGCTGATCTTGCCAGAAGAATTTATATAGCTCGCCTAGGTCGCACCAAAGTTCGCCCCACAACACTGGAGAAACCTTGTAGCTCATCTTAAAAAGACCTGTTAAAACTCACCCATTTCAGATTCCGTTAATTAAAATACGAGTTCAGTTTTTTCTCTCTCTCTAACACTCTCACAAGTCCATAAACCTCGCTTTTCCCTGTTGATTTTTACACTCTCAGGAAAAAGCGCATTCAGTTTTTCTCTGTATGACTTTAGAATAGCCCTTTCTTCTGTTTTCAGATTAAACCTTCCTACGATTTCGTCAACTGGCCCAATTTCACACCCAATCCATTTTCTCTTTTTAAGTTCAGCTGCCATATAAGTCGTACCGGATCCGCCGAATGGATCTAAAACCAAATCTCCTTCATTGGAGGCCATTTCTATTATTCTATCTAAAAGTTTTATTGACAGTTCATTTGCTCTATTCCTTCTCTTGTATTTCGCATGCCTAACTGGAGGAATATCAGTCCATACATCCGTCAAATTCACTCCTTTAGGATTCATTTTATCTTTATATCCACCGTAATCTTTTAAATCGCCAAAGCATTTGGGGCAAATATGCATGGGTAACCTATCAGGGTGAAATGTGTTAGGTTTTTCCCCTTTGACATAATACAGCAGGGAGTAATGAGAAGGATATAACCTGCCAGAAATGGGAAGACTGTATTTGATATCAACTCCAATCCAATGCCTAAACGTTAAATAACTTTCCAAGTAATTTGTTAATACGGCATTCCATTTGGGTAAATTCCATATAAATAAAGCCCCTCCAGGCTTTAAGACTCTTATGCATTCATAAATCCATATTTGACACCATTTAAGATAATTTTCTGTTTTTAAATTATCATCAATCTCAGATGGATAAAGCTTAGATAAATTAAAAGGAGGATCAGCAAAAACGAGATCAACAGAATCATTTTTTATTATTTTAAAGAAATTTAAACAATCACCTTGATAAAGTTTTCCTAAACGAGTTTTTAAAGCCAATTCACAACTATCAAACCCCGAGTTTTTGGATAGTGATTTCGAATCTTCTATTAATGATGAAATTTCTACCGCATGACTTTGGATAAATTCAAGAGTTTCAATATCCAATCGACCCATTTTTAGTTTCAATATAAGCTCAGAAATTTCCGCCGCTTTAATTATTAACTGCAAGTCCTTACCTGAAGGCAAAATATTATTATCATTGTAATACTTCAGTCGATTAAAAGGAACACCGGACAATTTCGCAAAACTACTAAGCCCCTTCTTAGACTTGACGCCAATCGCGCTCAAAAATTGATCAGAATAACTCACTAATTTTAACCTTCTTCATATTTTGTTTTGAGTATAACAGATCCCTAAATGAGTTTGTAGACTATAGTCCGTCGACCATAGTCTACTCAAATAGCAGAATTTGGCAGAACTAAAGGAGACACAATGAAACCAGAAGAAGCGTTTGGTTTAATTCTAAAGGCTGCCAGAACTAGAAAAGGCCTAAGCCAAGAGCAGCTAGCTCTGAGCAGTGAGTTAGATCGAACATTTATTTCAATGCTAGAGCGTGGGCAAAGACAACCTTCCCTAACCTCTATTTTGTGTATCTCCGCGTCACTTGATATTCCAGCAGATGAGCTAATTCGTAAAACAGTGGAGATTATGGATGAAGATAACAAGGCATGAAGTATTGATTAAGTCTGGATCAATTCCCAAATTGGATCAAACGTTAAAAGAGGTTGACACAGCAATAAAAAAAGTGGTATGGCCATTAAAAGCTGATAAATTTACTATCAATCCCAAACCTAAAGGAAATGGCGTTAAACCTATAAAAAATGCATGCATGGAACATTTGGAGCACAAAGGTTGGGTTTTGGAAAAACGCTTATCAATAAAAGCAGAAATGAGACCAGGCCCTGTAGACGCAGTAAAAATGATAGGCACAAAAGCCTTCGCTCTAGAATGGGAGACTGGAAACATTTCCTCTTCTCATCGCGCAGTGAACAAAATAGTACTGGGCATGCTAGAAAGAGTGATTGTTGGGGGCATTTTAGTTCTACCATCTAGGGCTATGTATGCATATCTAACAGATCGAGTAGGCAATTTTCAAGAGTTGAGCCCTTACTTCACAGCGTGGAAAAGTTTTAATATTAAAGACGGTTATTTGGCTGTAATCGAAATTGAGCATGATGCCACAGACATTAAGGCACCTCAAATACCGAAAGGCACTGATGGCTGGGCTGAAGTGTAAAACGAAATACCCTCTTATATTATGCTTCAAAGCATCTATGGTTGCATTTTGTTCTCATTGCTCAAAAAAATATATTCTGGGTCTCGTTATAGGTCAAACCAAAATCCGCTCCACAACACTGGAGAAACCTTGTAGCTCATCTTAAAAAGACCTGTTAGAATGGCACTTTTCTTTTAACTGGTAACTGGGTAGGCGTCAAACCACATGCGAGTTGTTTCCTGGAATGTTAATGGCATCCGTGCCGTTATGAAAAAAGAGTTCCCTCAATCCCTTGCACAGCTAAAACCAAACATTCTATGCCTGCAAGAAACCAAAGCACAGGATGAGCAAGTACTAGAAGCCCTCGCCAACATCAGTGGCTATGAGATTTACACTAATTCAGCCGTCAAAAAAGGCTACTCAGGAACAGCTATTTTAACCCAAACAATGCCTTTGAACGTCTATACAGACATTGGTATTGATGAACACGATCAAGAAGGCCGAGTGATTAACGCTGAGTTTCAAGATTTCTTTTTAATCAATGTCTACACACCCAATTCTGGCAGCGAACTAAAGCGCTTAGGATATCGCCAAAAGTGGGATGCTGCTTTTTTAGTCTTTTTAAAAGAACTTGAAAAAAATAAGCCGGTAGTGGTCTGTGGTGATTTGAACGTCGCTCACACTGAAATCGACTTAGCACGCCCCAAAGAAAACTACAATAAAGCCGCAGGTTACATGCAAGAAGAAATCGATGGCTTTGAAAATTTGATGAGCGCAGGGTTTATCGACAGTTTTCGTCACGTCTGCCCAAAAAAAATCAAATACAGCTGGTGGAGCTACCGAGCAGGCGCAAGGGCCAGAAACGTAGGCTGGAGGATTGACTATTGCCTCACTTCTGGTAAATTACGCAGTAATATTAAGCATGCTGACATACTCGATGGTGTTATGGGTTCAGATCACTGTCCTGTGTTAATGGAATTGGATATAAGCGCTGAATAAACACAGCGTTTCAGAGTTCAAATTATTTTTTGGCAGGCTCATAGTCAATTCTCCGCAATTTTTGAACCTTTCAATACAAGATCCTTACTAGCTTTTACTGTAATTTTACCAGAACCTTTTAATGTAATATCTTTACCTTGTAAAACAATTGTGCCATCTTTTTGCATACTGATGCTGGCTTTCCCAGTTTTTATCAAAATTTCATCGCCGACATTGATCATCAATTTTTTACCAATTTGTACAATATCTTCCTTACCAATATCGGTATTCCGATTTTCCCCTACCTCTTCTTCTAAATTTTTCCCAATAGTAATCGACTTATTTTCACCAATATTGACCGTTTCATTTTTAGAAACTTCTTCCGTCCGATTTTTACTGATTGTGATACTTTCATTCCCTGACACCGACTCAGTACGATTTTCCCCAATACTGATTGTTTCATTTTTCCCTACTGACTCCGTTCGATCTACCCCAATGGTCACAGTCTCATTGTTATCAACGGTTTTGGATCGATCATTTCCAACCCAGTGGTTTTCATTATTTTCGACTTCAATCGTTTGGTCTTTTTCAGCATGTATTGTAATTAATTCTTCACCTTTCTTATCTTCAAAGCGTACTTCATTGTAATTTTCAAGCGAACCGTCTTTGGTGCTATGGGTTTTAACACCCGATTGAGTTTGGTTATCCGGCAACGCATACATAGGCTTATTTTGCCCATTGTACAAGCGGCCTGTAATCACAGGGCGATCTGGATCTCCTTCTAAAAAGCTGACAATAACTTCATCACCAATACGTGGTAAAAACTGCACGCCCCATTGTTTTCCTGCCCAATTTTGCGACACTGGCACCCAACAGGAACTGTTCTCATTTTTCTCACCCAAACGATCCCAGTGAAACTGCACAATCACACGACCATATTGATCTGTCCAAATCTCTTCCCCCTCAGGCCCAGTGACAATGGCTGTTTGTACGCCTTCAACCCGAGGCTTAGGGGTATTAAGTGCAGGACAATAAGGCACATCCGCTGGCATTAATTGGGCTGCATTACTGTAATGAAAAGAATCTTGACTGCCAGCACTATAACCATCCAAATTTAAGTTATGCTCCACAGACAAGACTAAATATTCTCTATTCTCTTGAGTACGAGGATGCCCTGTTAGAGTACAAATGTGTCCCGGTAATAGTTGCCCAACATTACCACCAGCACTGACCCGTACATGCGTTGCTTGCAAAGCTTGCAAGCGCTTTTTAACAAGCGTTTCCCCTGCTGCATTATCAGCATATTCACCAGGATAATCATAGTACTCAAAGCTTGCATGATCATGCTTATTTAATAGCTCAGACCGAACGGTCAATCCGACCCTGGGTGTCAGTAAATTATAGTCGCGTAAGGTATACTGACCTGTTTGCAGCGTCTGGCCAGAACGCCAACTTTCAAAATAACGATCTTCATCTGGTAAGTCTCGACCTGGGATTTTATAAGGGATACTTGAGTTTCCTGCAATGTCCGGATGCGCCCCTCTGTGATCAGCCAACACTAAAGTGTGCTTATTTCTTTCATGTTCAAAAAAATAGGTAATGCCTTCTTGTTCCAGCAACCGATCAATAAAGTTTAAAGTGGTTTCACGATACTGCACACAATAATCCCAGGAAGCATACTGACCAGATAAACGCATTTCAATTTGACTGAAACCATGCGCTTGGCAAACTTTTTTCACAATATCAGGAACCGTTTCATTTTGAAAAATTCGACAATCTGCGGTCTTACCTAATAAAGCTAAAAAAGGCTGCAAACATAAGCTGTACTCTGCATGTTTAGCAGCTCGCCCTAAGTACTGAGCTTGGGTAAGATATCCCGTAAAATAACGTTTTTGTGAACCGCTCATACTATGCTCTACAGTAAGCATTTTGCCAAGCAAGGTCTGCATATCAATGCAGTCATCGGAACTGTAAGCAGTCATTGTACATTGGTAAGGGATCGACAAGCCTTCAGAGACGCTGATACTTTTTAATTCAAGAGATACGTCAGAGGCAGGAATCATTAAGCGGGCACGCCGCTGATCACCGACCTTTGTACTTAACTTAAAACCTGAATCTGTTATCGCATCTGACATATGCACCCCTAAGTGCCATCACTCAATTTTACCGATAGCAGTTCAATGTATCATATTTTAATAGGGTTTTACACGCTCGCAAACATCAAGACTTTTCTATTCGCAACGATATTATCGTGAAATACAATTTTCATCACTTGGGGTGACGCTTATTACATCGCTCATGGCTGTTTCTAGAATCAGGATAAATAAAATAGCAATTAGTAAACCTGTCATAAGGAACGAGCACGAAATAAATTCCTGTTTATACGCAGGAGTTTATTTCGTGCTCGTTCCTAAGCTCTCTCAACATTTATGCCTGTTCCAAGTGATTTTCTAAAGTACTTTGTAAGGCCAGAATTTCTTCACACGTAGTTTGTACCAAAGTAGGTAGCTTGCGCATATTTTTCTGTTTCAAGTGAGTCTCTAGGGTGTGGACAGCGGCCCTTAATGCTGGTACTCCACAATAGTTGGTAGTGCCGTGCAGTTTATGTACGTGGTCTTGCAGTTGGATAAAATCTTCTGTTTCCCAAGCTGTTTTGATGTCTGTATAGTGGTCGTTCAAGCTGTTTTGTAATAGCTCGAGCATTTCATAGTATAGGTTTTCTTTATTATTGCAAAGCTTAAGGTGCTCGTTTGGGTTAAACTTTTCTAAGTGATTCGTCGCATTGCTATCGTTTAACTCTTGGTTGTCTTTCGCTTGTCTCATATCTGAGTTTAAGTGATTGTTTTGTTCTGAAAATGAATCGATTTGTGTTACTTGATTGGTGTAGCCTGTCCAACGTTGTATAGTATGTTTTATTTGATTTTCATTGACCGGTTTGGTGAGATAGTCGTCCATCCCTGATTTGAGTAAAGATTGTTTTTCGGTCGTTAATGCATGGGCTGTCAATGCAATGATTGGAGTTCTTGCCTCAGTTTCCATTGCGCGTATTTTTCGTGTGGTTTCAATGCCATCCATTTTAGGCATTTGTATGTCCATGAAAATCATGTCATAGCTTTGTTTTTCGATCAGTTTTAAAGCCTCAAAGCCGTTTCCACAAGTGGTAACCTTTACACCTAAATCAGTAAGCAAGGCGCTGATTAATTTTAAGTTTGAATAGTTATCATCAACACATAAAATTTTAATTTGATTTTGTGGGTTTTTATTGTAAATCGTATTAGGGATGGGTTCTGCTTGAATGTAAGCTTGGGTTGTGTCGGATAGAGAAGGTAATAACACCTGTTCGAGCGCATTGTAAAGTTTATGGTAGCACACAGGTTTGGACAGCAATTGATAACCTTCTAATGGCAGTCTGTTCTGAAGGTTATATAGGTCGTGTGTGTTGCAAAATACTAAACATTTACGTTGATATTCGGTTTCAATTTTTTGAATAATATCGCTTAAATCTGTGTTTTTCAGTTGTTCTAGAGGGGTTCCCAATACAATGCACTCTATTCTGGGTTCGCTATTTTTATTGTTGGCTAGATGTGAAAAAATAGAAGGTAAACTGCTTGCTTCGGTAACATAAATTAAAGATCCTTCTAGCATATTGCGCATGGAGAGTCTAACTAAGGGATTGTGATCATAAATTAATACGTGTTTTCGGGCTAAGCTAGGTTCAGTGAGGGGTTTACGTGGAGCTTGGCTGAGGGTAAGACGTATGGTGAACCAAAAAGTTGATCCTTTTTCCTGTTCACTGTGGAAACCAATATCTCCACCCATTTGCATCACTAGATGTTTGCAAATGACAAGACCTAATCCTGTTCCTCCGTATTTGCGTGCAGAGCTGGCGTCGGCTTGTGAAAAAGTTTTAAAAATGCTGTTTTGTGCTTCTTCAGATAAACCAATACCTGTGTCAGTAATGGAAATTTTTAAAATATGATACTGATCGGTGGCTGTTTCAGTTGTTGAGCGTACAGTAACACAACCGCAATCGGTGAACTTTGTGGCATTGTTGACTAGATTGGTGATGACTTGTTTCACGCGCATCGGGTCTCCTACGTAAGGAGTTCTAGGCTCAGCATAAAATAGGTTAATTAATTCGATGTTTTTTTCGTGGGCCAGGGGGGAAACCATGGTTAAAACGTCTTCAATAATATCGCGTAAGTTGAAAGCAATGTGTTCTAGGACTAGTTTCCCTGCTTCTATTTTTGAAAAATCCAATATGTCATTGATAATGGTTAAAAGACTTTCGGATGATTTATTGATAGTATCTAGATATTCGCGCTGTTTTGAACCTATGGGGGTTTTGAGAAGTAGCTTGGTAAAACCGATGATACCGTTTAGAGGGGTTCTAATTTCATGGCTCATATTAGCCAGAAATTCTGATTTTACACGGCTAGCTTCTAATGCTTCTTTACGCGCTAGATCAAGTTCTATGTTTTGTATTTCAATGGTTTCTAAGGTTTCACGTAAGTCTTGAGTGGCTTGTTCTGCGCTTTGCTTGAGTTCATCATGCCCTTGTTTTAAAAAGTGGGCCATTTGGTTTATCTTGTGTTCTAGTGCTTGCCATTCGGTAAAGAAGCTGGGAACAAGTTGGGTGTCCAGGTATCCATCACGCAATCGTTCTAATGCTTGGTGGATGTTCGGTAAAGGAGAAAAGACATTTCGAGAGATGTGATAGGCAATGACAGCAGCTAATACCAGTCCGATTAGTGTGATTAGTGTACAAGCTAGGTAAGTTTGATATTTTTGTACGGTCAGTTCAACTAAGCTGACTTCGAGCTCTAACCACAGGTTCTCAGTTGAGGAAGGTTTCGCTTTGTCTTTTGCATTCATCGTGTCTAGAATAGAGGTTCTTAAACGGTAGCTTTTTGGGGTGGCTAGGATTTGAAGCGTTTGTGGGGTGGGCGCTGAAGTGTGTTGGTTTTGTGTGTCACTGGGCGTGTACATTTGGGGGCCTGCTTGTAGCCAAAAGGATTGATTATCGTTATAGAAGTATGCAGATCGTATATCAGGTGACTCTAAAGCGGAATTTAAAATAGCTTGAAAAACCTCTTGATTGTTGTAACGAGTGATATCGTCTTGACCTAAAGTGTTTTTGGCGAGAAAAGCGCTAAAAGTTTGTAGAGTGGCTTTTGCTTGTTGTAAAGTTAGCGCCTCAAGCTCTTGTATCCTTTTGGTGTAGTAAAAACTGCTCATCAGTAAGGCGATGATAAGAGTGGGGGTAGTGATTGATAGATATATAAAAGATTTTAGGCGTTTTATTCGCATAGTGTTTAACGTTTGGCTTTGGATTGATTTTAATATGTTGGGTGGTTTATGTACGCTTGATGGTTGTTGAATTTTGTACAAAATAACTTGCTTGTAAACCTTTAAGAGTAGCAAACAATTGCAACCATACAAACAATTAATTACCGTGAAAATGCAATAAGCATCACCTAGGGTGACGCTTATTGCATCGCTCATGGCTGTTTTTTTGAAGAAAATGAATGAATATAAAATATCCGACAATAGAAAGTTTTGTTGGTAATACGCCGCTGGTACGTTTGCAGCGTTTACCGGGTAAAACGAGCAATCAAGTACTGGTTAAGCTGGAGGGGCATAATCCAGCGGGATCGGTTAAAGATCGTGCTGCTTTAAGTATGATAGAACAGGCAGAGCAGACAGGACGAATACAAGCTGGGGATACTTTGATAGAAGCGACCAGTGGTAATACAGGGATTGCTTTAGCGATGGTGGCTGCTATTAAAGGGTATCGGATGCTGTTAATTATGCCTGAGCATATGAGCCTTGAGCGTAGAGCAGCTATGGCAGCTTATGGGGCTCATTTGATTTTGGTGCCTAAAGAGGTGGGTATGGAAGGGGCGCGAGATTTGGCTCTAGAGATGCAAGAACAAGGGAAAGGTTTGGTGCTGGATCAATTTAGTAATCCTAATAATCCGCTAGCTCATTATAAAGGCACAGGTCCTGAATTGTGGTGTCAAACTCAAGGGGAGGTGACGCATTTTGTCAGTTCGATGGGGACAACAGGTACTATTATGGGTGTTTCCCGCTTTTTGAAAGAGCAAAACTCTGAGATTGAAATCATTGGATTGCAGCCGGCCGAGGGTGCTTCAATTCCTGGAATTAGGCGTTGGCCTCAGGCGTATTTGCCTAAGATTTTTGAGCGTAGGCGTGTTGATCGAGTGGTGGAAATGGATCAGAAAACGGCTGAAAAAACGATGCGTTTGCTGGCTAGGGAAGAAGGTATATTTTGTGGTGTTTCATCTGGCGGTGCTGTTGCTGCCGCTTTAGAGCTGTCTCAAACTGTAGAGCAGGCGGTGATTGTTGCCATTGTATGTGATCGAGGTGATCGTTATCTTTCAACCAATGTTTTTGAAGGGCCAAACTAAACTAATAATTTAGTTTTTAGTCGTATAGGAGTGCGGTCTCTATGAACGTTTTTGTATTTGATATAGAAACTGTGCCTGATACTCAGGGGGGTGCTGGTATTTATGGTTTGGAAGGTTTGTCTGATGGGGATATAGCGCAAGCGATGTTTGCTCTACATAGGCAGCATTCAGGCAGAGAGTTTTTGCCTTTGCATTTGCATAAAGTGGTGAGTATCTCAGTTGTTTTTCGTAACCAACAGCATTTTAAAGTATGGTCTTTAGGTGATTTAGAGTCTACTGAAAAAGACTTGATTGAGCGTTTTTACAAGGGTATAGAAAAGTATTGTCCAACTTTGGTTTCTTGGAACGGCAGTGGATTTGATTTGCCGGTATTACATTATCGAGCTATGTTGCATGCGATCAGTGCGCCGGCTTATTGGGAGACAGGAGAGGAAAACCAAAGTTTTCGCTGGAATAATTATATCAGCCGCTACCATATGCGCCATACCGATTTAATGGATTTGCTGGCCTTGTATCAACCCAAAGCTTATGTGCGATTGGACCAAATGGCAACCTTGTTGGGATATCCGGGTAAAATGGGTATGAGTGGGGCAAAAGTTTGGGATTATTATCAACAAGGGCAGTTGCAAGAAATAAGGAATTATTGTGAGACAGATGTGCTCAATACTTATCTGGTTTATTTGCATTTTCAATTGATGAGGGGGCATTTGAATACAAAAAATTTTCAACAAGAGTTACAGGTTGTCCAAGATTATTTAGAGGCTCAAACAGATAAAGAGCATATGAAAAATTTTTTACAAGCCTGGTGTATGGATAAGCCTGCTGTCGCGACAGTGGATTAACGCATGTAGGTTTGGGTGTGGTTGTGCGTGAATTTACCGGAGAAGTGAGAGGCCTATCTCATGAAGGGCGTGGTGTTGTCCAGCGAGAGGGTAAAGTTGTATTTGTTGATAATGCTTTGCCAAAAGAACAAGTACGTGTTTGGGTACAGCGCAAAAAAAGGCAATACGAAGAAGGTATTGCTCTAGAGTATCAAAACGCCCACCCGCATAGGGTTAAACCTCAATGTGAGTATGCTCAGCAGTGTGGAGGGTGTTCTCTGCAGCATATTTCACCAGCCTTTCAAATAGAGCATAAATTTAACGTTTTACGTGAACAATTGTATCATTTTGGTCGATTAGAGCCGGTTGATGGTTTTATGGAACCTGTTGTAGGGCCTGTTTTTGGATATCGGCGCAAAGCTCGTTTGGCGTGTAAGTACGTAAAAGCAAAGGATCGTGTACTGCTTGGTTTTCGTGAAAAAAACAATCATTTTGTTGCAGATATTCAAGCGTGTCAGGTGTTAGATCCTCGTATTGGTAAAACGATTGATCGTATTCAACATGTGCTGGGTCAGCTGACGATCAAAGATAAAATTCCGCAGATTGAAGTGGCCATAGGAGATAATGCTGTTGCTTTGATTGTTCGTCATTTAGAGCCGTTGGAAAGCAGCGATCAATTTTTGTTGCAGACCTTGTGTCAGTCTTTGCAATTTGAACTGTACTTGCAGCCAAGTGGTTTAAGTACAGTGCATAAAGTTTGGCCTGAAGAGACGCATGAGCGTTTAGTGTATCGAATAGAAAGCTTGGGGATGAAGTATCAGTTTCACCCTTTGGATTTTGTGCAGGTTAACTCAGTCGTGAATGAGAAGTTGATCAACTTGGCGTTAGATTTGCTAGAGATAAGTGATCGAGAGCGCGTATTGGATTTGTATTGTGGGCTTGGAAATTTTGCATTGCCTATGGGGTTGTGTGCCAGATCTGTTATGGCTGTTGAGGTTTCCTTACAAATGGTTGATCGAGGAAAAGAAAATGCGGCACTAAATGGCTTGACTAATGTTGAGTTTGTGCAATGTGATCTGAGCCAGCCTTTTAAGGATCAGTCGTGGTGGGGTGTTTACGATAAGGTTTTGCTTGATCCGCCTCGCTCGGGAGCGCAAAGTGTGGTAGAGCATATCTCTAAAACACAAGCTAAGAGGGTGGTCTATGTTTCTTGTAATCCGGCTACCTTGGCTAGGGATATACAGATTTTACAGCGAACAGGTTACCGTTTACTGACAGCGGGTGTATTGGATATGTTCCCACATACTGCTCATGT
The DNA here is from genome assembly GCA_028281605.1 of Pseudomonadales bacterium. Lineage (GTDB taxonomy): Bacteria > Pseudomonadota > Gammaproteobacteria > Pseudomonadales > JANQJO01 > JANQJO01. The sequence goes on along the minus strand of JANQJO010000071.1, from coordinate 23,594 downwards.
GGAGTCTATAGCGGTTTGCCAACGTGATGCATGAGTATGGGTTGCTTGTGTATTTATGCCAGTATTGATTCAAGTTATTGAAATTTCGTGTTAGAACAAAAAAATATTTGCGAGTTACTGAAATGAAGCCTCTACTAATGGTCGTGTAATGGTCGTACATTATGATCACTTTGGTTTATGGTGATTTAAGGTGTTTAAATGGCAGTGAGTTGAATTAACGGTTTGTTGATATGGTAAAAGTTAGGGAAACTTATCCCACGACAGAAGAAGGTAAGATTGATATTGATGAGTGTCTTCTGCACTTACAAGACGTTAACCCTCATTTGGATAAATCTTTGTTGTTGGAGGTGTGTCAGCTAGCTTATGCGGCGCAACAACGTTGCGATCCTGAGAGTCATGCTTGGGTGGGTATTAGTAGTTTTAAAACCGGCTTGGAGATGGCTCAAATCTTAGCTGAATTGAAGATGGATACTCAAGGCATTGCTGCAGCTATTTTGTATCGGGGTGTTAGGGAGGGAAAGTTGCCATTAGAGCAAGTGTGCGAACAGTGTGGTGAGGGTATAGCCAAACTGATTGAAGGAGTGTTGCGTATGGCTGCTATCAGTTCAGTGCAAAAACTGACAGATGGTGTGGTGTTGGGTCAAAATGATGATCAGAAACAAAATTTACGTAAAATGCTGGTGGCGATGGTTGATGATGTTCGTGTTGCACTGATTAAACTCTCTGAACGTACTTGTGCACTTAGAGCTGTGAAAAAAATGGATGTGAAAAAGCAGCAGAAAGTTGCCAGAGAAATTTTCGATATTTATGCACCTTTGGCTCACCGTCTTGGTATAGGGCAATTAAAATGGGAGCTTGAAGATCTTTCCTTTCGTTATTTGGAGCCAAAAGCATATAAAAGGATTGCGGCTTTATTGGACGAAAAGCGTATTGAGAGAGAATCTTATATTAAAGAAGTGATAGGCACTTTGGGGCGAACGCTGACAGGAAAAAATATCAGAGCAGAGTTGACTGGGCGGGCCAAGCATATTTATAGCATTTGGCGTAAGATGCAGCGTAAAAAAATTGACTTTTATCAAGTTTATGATATACGAGCGGTGCGTGTGTTGGTACCGACTTTAGCGGATTGCTATGCCGCGCTGGGGTTGGTTCATGGGTTGTGGCAACATATTCCTAAAGAGTTTGATGATTACATTGCAACGCCGAAAGAGAATCGTTATCGCTCATTGCATACAGCTGTTTTAGGACCTGGAAGCAAAATACTGGAAGTGCAGATTCGAACCTTTGAAATGCATGAGGAGGCAGAGCTGGGTGTTTGTGCTCATTGGCATTATAAGGAAGGCACTTCAAGCCACTTGGGTAGTGCTTATGAATATAAGATTGCATGGCTTCGGCAGGTATTGGAGTGGCAGGAAGAATTGGGTGATGTGGGTGTCTCTGGTATTAAAGATATTCTTTCACAGATCCGCCAGGAGATTGTTGAAGCTCGCATTTATGTTTTTACACCTGATGGACATGTGGTGGATATGGCTGTAGGTGCTACACCGATAGATTTTGCTTATCATATTCATACAGAAGTGGGGCATCGTTGTCGTGGGGCCAAGGTGAATGGCCGTATTGTTCCGTTAAATTATACGCTCAATACGGGAGAACAAGTGGAAATTCTTACGGCCAGGGAGGGTGGGCCCAGTAGAGACTGGCTGAATTCAAATCTAGGTTATATTAAAACCCCTCGTGCGCGTGCAAAAATTCAACATTGGTTTAAGCTGCAGAACAGAGAATACAATATTGCTTATGGTAAGGGTATTATTGAGAGAGAGTTTGAGCGTTTAAGTCTTACAGAAATTGATTGGTTGGCAGTTGTTAAACGACTGAAAATGTTTACTTTAGAGGATGTGTATGCAGCCTTGGGAGCAGGAGACTTAAAGCTTGGGCAGGTTTTAAATACGGTGCAGGCGATCAAAGATGCGCAGCTTGAGCAGGCGCAATCGGCTCATGATTTGGCTGAAAAAGCCATGGCTTTGCGGCCAAAAAGAGTGGCACGTAGAAGGCCTGTGGCTCATGTACCAGAAATAGAGGTGCAGGGAGTCGGCCAATTGCTGACACACATTGCTGGTTGTTGTAAACCTGTGCCAGGAGATAAAGTTATTGGTTATATTTCTGTAGGTAAAGGTGTTAGTGTGCATAGGCAGGATTGTGGTGAGGTTCGGTTGTTAGGTGAGCATTACCCTAACCGTATGATTGAAGTGAGTTGGCAAGAAGAGATTGATCAAGTATATCCAGTTAAAATTTTTGTTCGTGCTTACGATCGGCAGGGTTTATTGCGTGATATTTCTGCTATTTTTGCCAATGCTCGTGTGAACGTTGTGACTGTTAATACGGGCTCGGATGAAGCGAATCAAATTGCTTTAATGGAATTGACGATTGAGGTACGTAGTTTAAGTCAATTAGGGAACCTTTTAGACAAAATTCAGCAGCTGCCCAGTGTCTTTGAAGTTTATAGAGGCTCCTAATGTTAACTTAATTTGATAGGTTTTTGTTGCTCTTCCGGATTTGCCGTAATTTGACTAAATTTCAGCCTATGTGCCTTTCAAAAAAGCCTTGTTTTACAGGGTTTTCGATATAGAAGAAAAAACAAGTAAATTTAAAACCACGGCAAATCCAAAAGAGCCGTTTTTGTTTAACCCTGTAGATCTATTGATATCTTGTACGCATTGGACTTGAGTGAGTGTTTGATCTTAATTTTTATAAAACTATTATTTTTTGGTGAAATATTTAATTGAGTGCGGTAAACTGCGGCTATTTACGTACAGTAAAGAGTGAATTTAGGTATATTTTATGTGATTTATATGTGTCTTAAGGATTTTGTTCCTTTTTTGTTCTAATTTTACATTATTTACTTTAGCGGCAATCAAAAGCTTTTAAGGTTTTGCTATTGGTATTTTTACTTATTGCTCTGAAGTTTGACAAAAAAGTATTTCCTTCTATGTTGTCATGTGAATGCCATAAAAAAGTGGTCAACTATAAGTCTAGGGTAAAGTGCATTTTTTTATGTTGTTTCCCTAGGGTTTTAAAAAGAATCTGAAAAGGAGAAATCAGTAATGATGGGGAAGATAGAAAAACTTTTGCCAATGATAGGTGGTGCTACACTTGCAGTGGCTAGTTTGAGTGCAGTTGCAGGTGGGGGGCATTCGAGTCATGGTAATAAACCAATAGTGTATGGTTTGATAGATATTTCTGTATTAAATCATGATAAAGATGATGGCACTACTGCCGGCACTTATGATCAATTTGAAGTTAATAGCCATGCTTCTCGTTTAGGTGTGAAGGGTAAAGCTGAGTTATCGGATGGGGTATCTGCAATCTACAAATATGAACTGGAGATTGATCAAGAGTATGATAATACTGGTAGTACTAACTTTTTGAAGGCGCGTACACAATATGTAGGTTTAAAGTCTGACATGGGGACCATCAGACTGGGTCGGATTGATACGCCGTTGAAAAAATCTCAAGGTAAAGTTGATATTTTTGGTGATCATGATGGCGACATCAAAAATTATATGGAAGGTGAAAATCGCCCAAAGGATACCATTAATTATGTTTCACCAAAAATAGCCGATGTTATCACGGCTCAGTTAAGTCTTTATCCGGGGGAGGATCAAGCTAGTGGTAATGATGGATTGGCTGACGGTTCTTCTTTTTCCGTGGTGTTTGATCAAGACGGTATGTATGGAGCTTTTGCTTATGATAGTGAAGTTGATGCGAGAGACACTTGGCGTTTAACGGGTGGTTTTAAGATGGATCAAATTGCTTTAGGGGTGTTGGTTCAAGGTTCCGAGGCAGCAAATACACCTACCGATCCTGATTCTTCTGATGAAGAAATGGCTTGGATGGTTAGTGCTGCTTATGATATGGACGGTACTGTGTTTAAGTTTCAATATGGTGCTTCTGAAGATGAAAATGCAGCAGGTACAACTGTTGGTGAGCGTACTAACTTGTCCTTGGGTGTTGATCGTCACTTAGGTAAGAAAACAAAAGTGTATGGTGAAATTACTTCAACGAATCACGAAGATACGAGTGTGGTTAATTCTACTTTTACTGATACGGATGTTACAATGGTTGGGGTAGGCGTTAAGCATAAATTCTAACCGCCTGTTTTATCTCGATAGGAAGGCGCCCTTAGGCGCCTTTTGAATTTTTTTTCAGTGAGCTTCATCCCAATTGCTCCCAGTTCCTGCATCGACTGATAAAGGCACCGATAGCTCGCTGGCTGTTTCCATCATTTCAGGAATTTTTTCAATCATCTCATCAAGCTCTTCTTCTGGGACTTCGAACACGAGTTCATCGTGAACTTGCATTAGCATCAATGTGTTTGATTTTTTTTCTTGAAGCCATTGGTGAATTTTGATCATAGCGCGTTTGATGATATCTGCTGCGCTGCCCTGCATTGGAGCATTGATTGCTGTTCTTTCTGCTGCTTGTTGGCGCATTTTATTGGAGGCATTAATATCCGGTAAATAAAGTCTGCGACCAAATAAAGTTTCCACATGCCCTTGTTGATGCGCTAGCGCTCGTGTTGTTTCCATATACTTTTTTACGCCTTTATAGCGTTCAAAATAAGTGTCTATGTAGCTTTGAGCTTTTGTGCGATTAATTCCTAGTTGGCGTGCTAAGCCAAAGGCTGACATGCCGTAAATTAAACCAAAGTTGATGGCCTTGGCATTTCTCCTTTGTGTTTTGGTTACAGTTTCAGCCGGTACTGAAAAAACTTCTGCAGCTGTTGCTGTATGAATGTCTTGGTTTTCGGCAAAAGCCTGAATTAATCTTGAATCATTGGATAAGTGTGCCATAATACGCAGTTCGATTTGAGAGTAGTCGCAGGCTAACAAGCTATAGCCGGGTTGTGCAATAAAAGCTTGTCTGATTTTACGTCCTTCTTCAGTTTTGATCGGAATGTTTTGTAGATTTGGGTTAGAGGAAGACAGGCGTCCAGTAGCGGCTACAGCTTGATGATAAGAGGTATGTACACGTTTGGTTTGTGGATGTATCAACAGCGGTAGTTTGTCTGTGTAAGTGGACTTTAATTTGCTTAGGCTGCGATATTCTAAGATCCAGCTTGGTAAAAGATAACTTGATGCCAGTTCTTGCAATACAGATTCGGCTGTGGAAGGTGCACCTTTAGGGGTTTTTTTCAAAATAGGTAATTGAAGCTTGTCGTATAAAATAGCACTCAGTTGTTTGGTAGAATCAATATTAAAGACCTCTCCGGCTTCTGTGTGAATTTTTTCTTCGATGCCCTGTAAAGATTTTGTGAGAGCAGTGCTGTGTTGTTCTAGTTGCTTTGGATCGATTAAGGTGCCATTACGTTCCATGGCTGAAAGCACGGGTACTAAAGGCATTTCAATAGTTTCAAAAACTGTTTTTAAGTGAGGTTCAGGTGATAGCTTGGACCATAGTAGTTGATGCAATTGTAAGGTGATATCTGCATCTTCTGCTGCATAGGGACCTGCTTGTTCGATGGGGATTTGATCAAAACTCAGTTGTTTTGCGCCTTTGCCTGCAATGTCCTCATAGGCAATCGTTTTGTGTTCTAAGTATTTCAGTGCTAAAGCATCCATATTGTGACGGGTTGCTATGGAGTTAAAGACATACGATTCTAGCATTGTGTCAAAATGGATGCCTCGTAATTGAATGTTGTAGCGAGCTAAAATGTTCATGTCGAATTTTATATTTTGCCCGATTTTTTGTTTGGAATCTGATTCTAACAATGGTTTGAATGTACTTAAAACCCAGTCTCGGTCCAGTTGTGAGTCGTGATGCTCTGCTAAGATGGTATGACCGACAGGAATGTAATAGGCCTCGTGCGGATTGATGGAAAATGACAAGCCAACTAAATCTGCGCTCATATAATCCAGGCTACTGGTTTCAGTATCTAGTGCAAAAATGTTGGTTTTTTTCAATGTTTCCAAAAGTTCTAATGCTGTAGTCTTTGTTGTTAAAATACGATAATTCTTATTTATGTTTGGGCTTGGTTTTACGTCAGATTGCATTTCTTTAAGCCAGCTTTTAAATTCCAAATCCGTATACAGTTTTTTCAGTTGACCTTGATCGCTGGGCTTCAGCTGTAGGTCTTGAGGTTCTGCTGATAAATCGACATTTAACTTGAGTGTTACCAATTTTTTTGCGAGTAGTAGTTGTTCTCGGTGGTCGAGAATTTTTTTGGGTAATGTTTTAGCGCCACGGATTTTAAGCTCAGAGACAGCCTGACCTGCTTCAATTACTGCTTCAATGCTCTCATAGTGTGCGAGCAATGTACGTGCTGTTTTATCGCCAACGCCTGGTAATCCTGGGACATTGTCAACTTTGTCTCCGAGCAGTGATAGGTAGTCGACAATAGCGCGAGGTGGCACACCAAATTTTTCTTGTACGGCGTTGTTGTCTAGCTGCTGGTTGTCCATGGTATTGATTAGAGTGACTTGATCGTTAACCAATTGTGCCATATCTTTGTCGCCTGTGGAGATTAGGGTGTTGATATTGGCATGAGAGGCGGCTGTGGCTAAGGTGGCGATGACATCATCAGCTTCAACTCCCTCTACTGTGAGTAAGGGCAATCCCATTGCTTTAATAATATGATGTAAAGGTTTAATTTGGTTGGCTAATTCTAATGGCATGGGGGGGCGATTGGCTTTATATTTTGGATATTGTTCGTGACGAAAAGTTTTGCCTTTGGCATCAAATACGACCGCCATATGTGTGGGTTCATACTCATTGAGTATTTTACGTAGCATACTGACCACGCCTTTAATGGCGCCCGTAGGTTGGCCGCTAGAGGTTGACAAAGGAGGTAAGGCATGAAAGGCTCTGAATAAATAAGAGGAGCCATCAACCAAAATGAAAGGTGGTTTTATTGCTGTGGTGGTTTTATTCATGATGTGTTCTTTTGTGGGGTTGCTTTATTGATGCAAGTACTGAGTTGTTCTAGCGTATGCGTTAAAAAACTTAAGTAATAACTGTTTTTCCATTGGTTAGGCCGCAGTGAATTGTTTTGGCCAAAGGGATCAGTGGTAACGATATGTACTTTACTTGAAAATAGTTTTAGCATCCAGCGTTGAGGTTGATTGGATAGAATGACGAGACAATGAATTTGTTTTTTTTGAATAGATTTTTGTAAAGAAGTCAGTTGACCTAAACTGATAGGTGTGTGATGATTTGTATTGAGAGTGCCTAGTAGTGTTAATCCAAGAGTAGGTTCTAAGTACTGAAAAGCATCATGTTCGGCGACATAATAGTAGATGACATCCGGCTTGTTTTTTTTATCTAACCATTGTGTTTGCAGTTGCTCTAGGTGCTTGGTGAATGTTTGTGTGCGTTGTTCGAAATAAGCCGAATGTTTGGGCAATAAAGTTGAGAGTTTGTCTTGTAGCCAAAGTGCCAAAGCGCGTGTGTTTTCTAAGCTAAGCCAAAAGTGTGGGTCTTTTTCTGTATAATTGGTATCTTTATGTGGTGCTGGTGGGTTTCTGATAGGTAATAGGTTTAAACCCTCTGTTTGTCCCGCAATCCAGAGTTTATCTTGATCTATTTTTTGAAACGCCTTTGCTAGCAGGGGTTCCCAGTGTGGTCCTAACCAGAGGATTCGGTCTGCACTTGACCATTTTATAATTTGTGAAGGTTTGATTTGAAAGTGGTGAAAATCTGACGAGGTGTTGATTTCATTGGGCAGGCTATTGATGAGTGAGCCTCCTATATCCTGTAATAGAAAGTGTAAGGGGGGGATGCTGGTTACGATGGTTTTTTGTGTTTGTCCCCAGCTGCTATCGATGGTGCAAGCTATGATTAGCGTGAGCAGACAGTACAATTGATTGAAAAATAACCCCTCATTAGTGTATTTGTCTGATTTTTTCATATTTGTTTATATTGTAATCAAGATGTTGTAAATGGCTTTATCATGATTGAGTTCTGTGGAATTATAAAGGTTATTCTGTGATATGTGTGTGTTTGTTCAAATAATATACTTTTTTAGGGGGTGAAAGTTTGGTGTCTATTTTTATATGGTGCACACATATTATATAGAGCATGTTGATAATAATAAGTATTTAGGTGAATGAGCAATGAGTATTGAGGGTTTGGGTGGTGTTTCAAGGTCAAGATCGTTACCAGAAAGTTCAGGGGGGTTTCGAGTAGAGGCTGGTAGCTCAAGTGCAAAAATGGGTAGGGTGGTGGTTCCTATTGCTAGGGATAGCTTTAGGCAGCCGTTATGTGAGGAAAACAAGGGGTCTGTTAATGAGCTGCCTTATGCAGTATATCCTGCTGTATTGAAGGAACTCTTACTTAAACAAGGAGAACTAGGAGGCTTGCAGCCTGTTTCTAAAGATTGGATTAATAGTGCTTTATTTGAGGCCTGTCAGGTACTCAAAAGGGTTAAGGACTGTGGGGCTGATTTTAGTAATTTTGGTGACTTTATTTATTTTAATTCTGAGCCATCTGTTGGGCCACCTGATATGCGCAGAGCTGTGCAGGGGTTATCAGCGTTAAATTTTATCCAAAGTAAGTTAAACCGGTTTTTTACGGCGACGGCAAGACGGTTTGAGCCTGTGTCTGTGTTGTTAGATTGCTCTGCGGTTGTGCTAATTACTTTTGGGTGTGGTTCTTCTAGAAATAACAAGGTCATCAGCCGATTGATTTGTGTGATGTTGGCGTATCATTCATGTCGCTCACATGGCCATTTTCTGTTACGTAGAGGGCTTAATATGCCAATAGAGATGTGTAAATTCATGTTGGAGCCTATTGTTGATCGCCATGCAGAAAAGCTTAAAGTGAGGTTGGTAAAGTTTATTGACACGTGCGATCTTAACAGTTTTTCGTGGTATGAAAAAATAGTCATAATCAGAGCCATTAAAAATTGGTTATTTTCTTCTAAGATGCAAGGTATGGCTAGATGGTTAGAAGTTTTGTATGCATTGTCACGAAATTGATTGATATGGAATGAGCACGAAATAACTTTAACATTTGGAGCGGATGTTTGTCTGAGCGAAGCGAGTTCAGCAGCGGAAAATGTTAAAGTTATTTCGTGCCCATATCCTATTCTTAATAAAATAAAAAGTAGAAAGGTAGGCGTATGCGACTGGTATTTAGCTTGATGTCTGTTTGGTGCTGGCATACACTCCTGCTGTTTTAGATTTTCACGTTTGATGGTAAGGTTCGATGGTAAGTTTGTCGGTATTTGATTTATGGTTAATTCGCAAAAGTCCGTGCTGGTGTTTCTGGATGCTATTAGTCTTATTAAAAACGGCCGTATAATCTTACAGGATGTTTCTTTAAGGTTGCATTCTGATGAAATTATGACTTTGATTGGTCCCAATGGTGCTGGTAAGACCAGCTTGGTTAGGACTTTACTGGGGTTAGAATTTCCCAGTTCAGGTCAAGTTAAGAAAACATCTAAGTTGACTATTGGCTATGTACCACAGCAGCTCAGGTTGGATCCGATGATGCCGTTAACCGTTCGAAGGTTTTTGGAATTAAGTGTGTCAAGTTGCTACGCGAATGAACAATTGCTTAAAAAACAGCTGAGTGAGGTGGGACTGCTCAGTAAGTGGGAAGTGGCTGTCTTGGACTTATCGGATGGGGAACGCCAGAGAGTGTTGCTGGCCAGGGCACTGTTGCGAAATCCGGATTTGTTAGTGTTAGATGAGCCGATGCAGGGTGTGGATTTAAAAGGCCAAGCAGAGTTGTATCAGCTGATTGGCAATATTCGTGAAACCAAGGGCTGTGCGATATTGCTGGTCTCGCATGATTTACATTTTGTGATGGCTGCAACTGATACCGTAGTTTGCTTAAATCAGCATGTTTGTTGTTCTGGTTGTCCAGAGGCCATACAGCAGGACCCAGCCTATTTAGAGTTGTTTGGTCCACAAGCTTTGCAGGGATTGGCTTGGTATCATCATGATCATAGTTTGGAGGGTTCAGTCAAAGAAAAAACTTAAGGTGTGTAAGGTGTTTGTATAGGAACGAGCACGAAATAAATTCGTGCTCGTTCCTAGTGAGCTGAAAAAACGGGGCAGTATTGTATTTATGGTTGAATTATTATGGCCAGCCTGTTTGGCAGGACTTATGATTGCGGTAGTCGCAGGCCCATTAGGTAGTTTTATTGTTTGGCGACGTATGGCTTACTTTGGGGATGCTTTGGCGCATTCAGCTTTATTAGGGGCTGCTTTGGGGGTATTGTTACACATTTCTATAAACCTGACCATTTTGCTGATGTGTTTGGGGTTTGCGGTTTGTTTGGTAGTTTTAGAGCAAAAAAAAAGGCTTTCCATTGATACATTGTTGGGTATTTTGGCGCATTCTGCCTTAGCTTTAGGTTTAGTTTTGATCAGTTTGAGTGGTGTTCAATCTTTTAATTTACATGCCTTTTTGTTTGGTGATTTGTTGGCGATTGATAAAAAAACGGCCTTGATGATCGTTGTTTATTGCCTTATTTTGGTTGGAATTTTAAATCGAATGTGGCGGCCCTTATTAAATGTAACTGTTTGTGAAGAAATAGCTTTTGTAGAAGGGTATAGAGTTGGATTAATGAAGCTTATACTGATGGCTTTGATGGCGGTTGCGGTTGCCTTAGGTATGAAAATAGTGGGAGTCTTACTGATTACAGCTTTATTAATTATTCCTGCTGCCAGTGCTCGGCAAATCAGTCAAACGCCTGAACAAATGGCATGTTTTGCCAGTATGATCGGAATGACTTCTGTAATGATTGGACTGAGCTTTTCTTATTTTGCTGATGCCCCAACAGGTCCTTCCATTGTGTTAGCGGCAAGCCTGCTATTCTTGTTGGCCTTGCTGTGCAAGAGGCAGATGTCATGATAGATACCTTATCAAAAGATTCAGTAGGGTTGGTTGCTACTCATCTGGAAACATTTAATGTACCTGTTCTGCTCGCCTGTGGTCGTAAGTTAAACCAGTTTGTTTTGTCTTATGAGTGTTATGGGGCATTGAATGCTGATAAATCTAACGCAATTTTGGTCTGCCATGCCTTGAGTGGTAACCAGCATGCAGCTGGTTTTCATCATGTGGAAGATGTCAAGCCTGGGTGGTGGGAAAATTGTATTGGTCCTGGTAAAGCCATTGATACTGATCGTTTTTTCGTTCTGTGTTCTAATAATTTAGGAGGCTGTCATGGCAGTACCGGTCCTAATACGTTTAATTCCGATGCTAAGCGGCCTTGGGGACCAGATTTTCCTATTGTGACGGTAGATGATTGGGTAAAAACACAGAGTATACTAGCGGACAGTTTGGGTATTAATCGGTTTGTAGCTGTTATTGGGGGAAGCCTTGGAGGTATGCAGGCATTGCAGTGGGCCATCAGTTATCCGGACCGTTTAAAACATGCGGTGTTGATTGCCAGTGCTCCTAAGTTGTCTGCTCAGAATATTGCATTTAATGAGATTGCGAGGCAGGCTATTATGTCAGATCCTGGCTTTCATCATGGGCATTATTATGACAAAGGTAGCATTCCTAAAAAAGGATTGATATTAGCTCGGATGCTAGGTCATGTCACGTATCTATCTGATCACGCGATGCGATTGAAATTCGGTAGAGAATTAAAGAATGCTCAGTACCAATTTGATTTCGATATTGAATTTCAAGTGGAAAGTTATTTACGATATCAAGGGGAAGCATTTTCAGAAAAATTTGATGCAAATACTTACTTGTTGATGACTAAAGCTTTGGATTATTTTGATCCTGCTGCGAAGACGAATAATAATTTGACAGAGGCTTTTAGGTCTGTGCAATGTGGTTTTTTAGTTATAAGTTTTACCTCTGATTGGCGTTTTTCTCCTAAACGTTCTGTTGAAATTGTCAATGCATTGCTAGCGGCTAATAAGGTCGTCTCTTATGCGGAAATAGAGGCTCCGCAAGGTCATGATTCTTTTTTGTTGAAGGTACCTCGTTATCAAGCCATTTTAAAAGCTTATATGGAGCGTGTGGCTGATGAATGTGGTTTCTGATAAATTGACCAGCTTGTTGTTCGATCAGCGTCCAGAGTTGTTAGTGTTGAGTCGATGGGTGGATTTTGGTGATCGTGTTTTGGACTTAGGATGTGGTAATGGTGTTTTATTAAGATATTTACAAAAACAGAAAGCTGTTAGAGGTTATGGTTTAGAGATAGACGAAGATAATATCTTGGAATGTATTCAATCTGGTATTAATGTTATTGAACAGGACTTAAACCAAGGGCTGCATAATTTTTCCGATTTGAGTTTTGATGTAGTGGTTATGACACAAGCATTACAAGCTGTGCGATACCCTGAACGTATTTTAGATGAGATGTTGCGTGTGGGGCGGACTTGTGTCGTGACCTTCCCTAATTTTGGGTATTGGAAAATTCGTATGCAGCTGGCTGTATTTGGCAAAATGCCGGTTTCTAAGGCCTTACCTTTTAGCTGGTACGATACCCCTAATATTCATTTGTGCAGTTTCAAAGATTTCGAGAGTTTGTGTTTGCATAAGAAAATTTCTATTTTACATCGTTGTGTGGTTGATCATGCTTATCAAGACAGTTTGGTGTTGCGATTGTGGCCGAACTTTTTTGGTGAAATTGCGATATATCATATTACTAAGTGTTAATCATAAGAGTCACAGAGTACATAGTGTTTCTATACGATGCTATTTTGGGTGCAGTTTTTAGGTATTTTACTGTGCAAATGTAATTTTCATCACCTAGGGTGACGCTTATTACATCGCTCATGGCTGTTTTTATAGGAATAAGGTAGTTGTATTTAAATTTTTAGAGTACTGGAGTTTATGTTAGTGGTAAAATTTCTTTTTAACTCTTAAGTTTCACTTGTCTGCGAGATATCTAATGCCTGAGAATATTTGGTCTGTAATACGTGCTGAAGTGGGCGATACTGTAGAAAGTGAACCTATCCTAGCACATTTTTTGTATGCAAGTGTGTTGGAGCATGCTTCTTTGCAAGAATCTTTAAGTTTTCATCTGGCTAACATATTAAACAGTGAGACTTTGCCAACCATTGCAATCAGGGAAGTCATAAGTGAGGTTTTTGCTCTTAAGCCTGATCTTATTCAGGATGTAGCCAGGGATATCTGTGCATTTAAGGAGCGAGATCCTGTTTGTCAAGCTTATGCTTATCCTTTGCTTTATTTTAAAGGCTTTCATGCTTTACAAAGTTATAGAGTAGCTCATAGTTTGTGGGAGCAAGGGCGTCATGCTTTGGCTATCTTTTTTCAAAATCGTATTTCGACAGTGCTGGCTGTGGATATTCATCCAGCTGCTAGCATTGGATCTGGATTATTGATTGATCATGCGACTGGAATTGTGGTTGGGGAAACAGCGGTCATTGAAGACGATGTTTCAATTTTGCATTCTGTGACCCTGGGAGGAACAGGTAAGGAATGTGGTGATCGTCACCCTAAGATTGGTCAGGGGGTTTTGATCAGTGCTGGGGCTAAAATTTTGGGCAATGTGCGTGTTGGTGAAGGGGCAAAGGTTGGAGCTGGCAGTGTAGTGTTAAGTGATGTGCCTGCACATACCACTGTTGCGGGTATTCCTGCTAAAGTGATTGGGCAGCCCAAAGAAAATCAGCCTGCTTTGGCAATGAATCATTCATTATAGAATCATTAAAAAAGGGAGTTTTTGAACTCCCTTTTCAGTCTCAGTGATAAACTACAAAGTTATTCTTTGGTAAATTCTGGATAGGCTTCTAAGCCGCAATCAGCGATATCCAAGCCACCAAACTCTTCTTCTTCAGAGACTCGAATACCCATAAAGGCTTTGATCGCAGCCCAGGTAGCAAAGCTGGCGATAAATACCCAGCCGAAAATGACAAGGATTCCTATGAGCTGAGCTCTTAAGCTTGCATCTGGGTTGGAAAGGCATACCGCCAGCAAGCCCCAAATGCCAGTAACACCGTGAACAGAAATAGCACCTACAGGGTCGTCAATTTTTAGTTTATCTAAGGTAATAATAGAAAAAACGACTAAGGCACCACCGATACCACCGATTAAAGTACTGAGCTCAATTGAGGGCGTTAGCGGCTCGGCTGTAATTGAAACTAGACCTGCTAAAGCACCGTTGAGGCCCATCGTAATGTCTGTTGTTCTAAATAGAAGTCTAGATACGATAAAAGCGGATATAATACCACCTGCGGCGGCGGCGTTTGTGTTCACAAAAATTTGAGCGACAGCATTAGCTTCATCAACATTAGATATTTTGAGCTCTGAACCACCGTTGAATCCGAACCAGCCAAACCATAATAGAAACATCCCCAGTGTAGACAGTGGTATGTTTGCGCCTGGCATCGCGTTGATTTCTCCGTTTTCCCCGTATTTGCCTTTTCTGGGCCCTAAGAGTAAGACACCTGTTAGGGCAGCAACGGCACCAGCCATGTGTACAACACCTGATCCTGCAAAATCTATAAACCCTACTGAGTCTAATCCGCCAGCACCCCATTTCCAGTACCCTTGCACTGGATATATAAAGCCTGTCATAACGATTGCAAAGATTAAGAAAGACCACAATTTCATTCTTTCTGCAACGGCACCAGAAACGATAGACATCGATGTGGCGACGAATACCACTTGGAAGAAAAAGTCTGAACGGGCAGAGTAGTAAGGCGCATCGTCGCCACCGTTGACTACGGCTGCCGTTGTGTTTTCTGGACCCAAAGTGCCGCCAAATAGGTTGGGTATCCAGCCCCCCTCAGGGGAACTGTACATAATGTAATAACCCATTAGCATATACATGACGCAGGCAATAGCATAGAGCGCTACGTTCTTTGCTAATATTTCTGCTGTGTTTTTAGCCCTGACAAGCCCAGCTTCTAGCATTGAAAACCCACAGGCCATGAGCATCACTAGTGCACCCATGATTAAAAAGTAAAGCGTATCTATGGCGTAAGCCAATTGTGCATTTTCCAAAATTGTTTCCTCCCTTTGCTTTAAATAGAAAATGTTATGTTATATTGCATCAGTCCCAGTTTCACCTGTACGGATACGAATGGCTTGTTCCAGAGTGACCACAAAAATTTTGCCGTCTCCTATTTTGCCGGTATTAGCGGCTTTTGTGATGGCTTCTATAACCTGATCTAACAAGTCACTGGAACATGCCACTTCGATTTTGACTTTTGGTAAAAAGTCAACCACATATTCTGCACCGCGATACAATTCTGTATGTCCTTTTTGACGCCCAAAACCCTTCACTTCAGTTACTGTAATACCTTGTACACCAATATCTGATAAGGCTTCGCGTACATCATCAAGCTTAAAAGGTTTAATAATAGCAATTACTAATTTCATGGTTATCTCCCTGTCTTGCATTTTATGAAAGCTTGAGCACGACTACTGCACTTAACTATACTATATATACTATAAGCCTTCTGAACTTTGGTCGATATTATGCTGTAAAATACATTAAATATAAACACTAACATTTTTAATCTTACTCGTTTCTCTTGAGGCTTTATTTGCAGTTCTATCAAGCAAAAGCATGATGATTTAAATCTTGCAAAAGGAACTGAGTTGTAAACATGTGTTATGTTAAGCAGCAATCATGCCTGCACAGCCAAATCAGTGAAGTAGTCGATTGAAAAGACCATGAATATGCCCATAGTGAGAACAAGAGAGCTATTCCATGGTGCGCCGGTGCTTTGGTTTTGCACCATAATGGATAATGGATTTGGGTTCAACTGGAAGAACTCGGTGGTTTACGTGTATGATAATGCTTTTGTGCAACAATATTTATATACATGAGATGAGGAAGTGGTGATGGTGCTGGATCAAATGTTTAATTTTTTGCAGGGACTAGAGGGTCCTGAATCAATAAAAAATATTATAAAAGAAGTGCTTAGCAAGCTGGATTTGGTGACCAGGGAGGAGTTTGAGTGTTTAAATCAAACGTTATCGAGGGTACAAGTGAGAGCTTTGGACTTAGAGAGGAGGGTTGAAGTTTTAGAAAAGCGGCTCAATCTTTAAATTTGTTTGGTTCCGGCTGAGAGTGTGAGAGTGCTTGTTAAATGCCTTATCTGTGTTGTTATTTTAGAAAGAGGTTGCCCCCTTATCTGCTGAAGTCACATGTTTTCTGTATAAGCTGAATAATTCTCGTCCAAATCCAGTTTCTTGTGAAGAGGAGTCTGGGGTGGTAGGAATTCTTTTTTGCCATTGATTTTCATCGACCAAAGCATTGAGTAGACCTTGTTTAATATCAAGGCGTATGATGTCCCCTGATCGTACTTTTGCTAAGCCGCCTTGCTGTATCGCTTCGGGCACACAGTGAATTGCAGCAAGTACCCGCCCTGAAGCGCCGGACATGCGCCCATCAGTGATTAAAGCTACCTTATAACCTTGATCTTGTAAATTGGTTAAAATGGGCATCAGTTTATGCAGTTCAGGCATGCCGTTGGCTTGTGGTCCCTGAAAGCGGATGACAAAAACACAGTCTTTATTGAGCGTTTGTTGCTGATAGGCTATTTGAAAAGTGTGTTGACAGTGAAAGACACAAGCAGGTGCTTCAATTGTCATTTGTTCTGACTTAAGGGCTGAAATTTTGACGATGGCTCTTCCCAGGTTACCTTCAACTACAGTTAACCCGCCTGTTGGAGTAAAAGGCTTATTATAGGGCCGTAATACAGAGGTGTCGGTACTGTTGGGGGTGACGGGCTTCCAAGATAACGTTTCATTTTGCCAGTGTGGATGTTGTGTGTAAGTGTTGAGTCCTGGTCCCATTAGGGTTTCTACTTCTTCAAACAGCAAGCCAGCTTGTAGTAATTCTTTGATGCAAAAGGGTAAGCCGCCTAATTGATGAAATTGATTCACATCTGCTTGTCCGTTGGGATACACATGTGCGAGTAAGGGTACTGTTTCTGCTAAAGATTGATAGTCTTCCCAAGTGATGAGAATGCCTGCTGCTTTTGCCATGGCTGTTATATGAAGAGTGGCATTGGTAGAACCCCCTGTTGCCAATAGACCGACTATCGCGTTAATCCAAGCTTTTTCATTGAGCATGATACCTAGGCGAAAATTAGGTTCTGCCATACGTGCCATAAACTGTTTTAAGGCATGTTCAGTGAGAGCGTTACGCAGTGGTGTGTTAGGAGCAACAAAAGAAGCACCAGGTAAGTGTAAGCCTAGAAATTCTAGTAACATTTGATTAGTATTGGCTGTGCCGTAAAATGTACAAGTGCCTGGGCTGTGATAACATTGCATTTCAGCTTTTAAGAGGTCTTGTTTATCGAGTTCGCCTTTTGCGTATTGCTGACGAACTTTAGCTTTTTTCTCATTGGATAAGCCGCTGGGCATTGGGCCTGCAGGAATGACAATGGCTGGCAGATGGCCGAAATGTAGTGCTCCGATGAGTAAACCAGGTACAATTTTATCGCAAATACCGAGCAGTAACATCCCAGAGAATAGGTCGTGTGAATAGGCCACGGCAGTGGCCCTTGCAATCACATCACGACTAAAAAGAGACAATTCCATGCTAGGCTGACCTTGAGTAACGCCGTCACACATAGCTGGAACGCCGCCTGCTACCTGAGCTGAAATTGAGAATTGTTTAAAAAAGTGTTTGATGCGCTTTGGATATGATTCATAAGGATGATGTGATGAAAGCATGTCATTATAAGCAGTGACAATACCGATATTTTTCCAATGTCCTGATTTGACTTGTTCTTTAGTTGTAGAGTCCAATACAGCGACCCCATGGGCTAGATTGGAGCAGGATAAATTGGGGTTTTGACCTGTTTGAAAACGGTTGAGTGAGGTTAAGTATTGCTGGCGTGTTTTTTTGCTACGTTTTTCTATTTGTGCCAGCACTTGTAATAAACGAGCGTGAGTGAACATGAACAGATCCTGTGCTTTTCAATTATAAGGGATTATGCCATATATAGCCGTCTCGGGCTAGTAGTTGGTCGGCTGCAACGGGACCCCAAGAGCCTATGATATAAGGTTCTGGTTGTGGCATATATTGTTGCCAGCCTAGAATGATTGGGTCGATCCATTGCCAGGCTGAGAGAACGTCTTTTTCTCGCATAAACAGGGTTAGATCTCCTTGGATGATATCAATAATTAGTCGCTCGTAAGCTTCCCATCGCCTTGATTTGGAATGGGATGTTAAATCTAAGTTTAAAGCCATGGGCTCTAAGTTCATGCCTTTGCCAGGTGTTTTGGCGTTTAGAAACAGTTTAATATTTTCTTCTGGCTGCAAATTAATTGATAAGCGATTGGCTAATAGATGAGATGAAGTATGACCGAATAATTTATGAGGGACTTCTTTAAATTGAATGATAATTTCTGAATGGCGGTTTCGTAATCTTTTGCCTGTTCGTAAATAGATGGGCATGCCAGCCCAGCGCCAATTATCAATTTCAGTTTTAATAGCGACAAAGGTCTCAGTTTGGGATAGTGGATCTACACCTGTTTCGTTGATATAAGACATTTGATTCATTTGGTAAGAGTCTTGAATATAGTGCCCTCTGGCTGTTTTGGTGACGACATCGTTTGGTTGTATCGGACGTAAAGCATGTAATACTTTTAATTTTTCATCACGTACTGCATACGCATTGATTTGTGCGGGAGGTTCCATCGTGACAATACATAGTAATTGCAGTAAATGATTTTGTACCATATCCCGTAAAGCACCTGTACTATCGTAATAAGGGCCTCTGCTTTCAACACCGATGTCCTCTGCAACAGTGATTTGAATGTATTGAATTCTTTCGGCGCACCAAAGGGGCTCTAATATAGCATTACCAAAACGCAGTGCCATAATATTTTGTACGGTCTCTTTGCCTAAGTAGTGGTCTATACGAAAAATTTGTGTTTCATTAAAGTATTGCGTTAATTTCTTATTGATTTGAGTGGCTGTTTCTAAGTTATTACCGATAGGTTTTTCGACGACGACTCGTGTGCTGTTTGATAGGCATCCGGTTTTGGCTAAGCCCGATGTGAGTTGGCCGTATAGTGTTGGAGGTACTGCAAAATACAGAATATTAAGCATGTGTGTGGCTAGTTGGGTTGAGAGTGTTTTAAAAGAATTGGTTTGATTGATATTCAGAACAGTTATGGATATGAGTTGAGCGAAAGTTTTAAAGTGTTCTGGATTTTTTTCTTTAGAAGTGCAATTTTTTTCGATGAGTTTAACAAAATGTTCATGTGATAGTGTGGATCTGACCACACAGATCATTTGAAAAGATTTGGGTAGAGCTTTTTCAAGAAACAGACGATAAAGAGAAGGAAACAGCTTTTTAGTACTTAAATCGCCCGTGGCACCAAAAACTACAAAATTAACGGGATGTTCGATTTCAGTTAATGATATCATTTTTTTGTTGCTAGTGTATGAAATGACAACATGCTTTAAGTGCCTTAGTATAAAGCTTTATTTAAACGGTTTTCTAGAGCAAGTTTCTGCTGTAGAAAAAAGCTGGTTTGAAGAATTTCATGATTTTGTAATAGGCTAGATAGATCTATATCAGTGATATAAACAGGGTATGGTGTATGACCGGCTCTGTTTCCTATGATGTGGTTGGCCACTGCTTCGAATACTTTGTCGCCATGTTCGTATTCGGTAAATTCTTCATGATCACAATATATCTTGTATAGGTGTTCTCCTTTTGATTTTTCAATAATCACTTCGACATTATGGTATCTTTCTTTTTCTGGCAGAGTATTAATGACTCTTTCTTCAAGATAAAAATAATCGCCTTTGAAAATTTCATAAAAAGTAATTTTATCATTTTCTTGGGATAGTTCTGTTTCTGATAGGTAAGTTGTACGTCTTTTTTTGCAAGCTCTTAAAAATCGATTCAATCTTTGTAGAACTGATTTTTCGTGTAAGATTTGATTGTTAGTAGGGTGCTCGATAAAGTAAACTAAAGAGCCTTTTTCATCCAGTAAATAAAACTGCATGTATCTATCTTTTTTTCTGTAGAAAACCTGTATTAAACCTACTTGGTTGTATTTACACAAAGCGGGTAGGGGGTCTCTCTGATTGACATGGTGATCGAAAACAATGGGACTGAATGTCTTTTGTGGCGCTCCAAGATGTTTTTGTAAGGCTGATTGGTTTTGTAATGTTTTTATGCGTGGGTGATGGTTTTTAAGTTGAAGTACATGGTAGTAGCTACCAATTTCAAATATATAACGTGTCTCTAAAATGCTTTTTTTTTGGTAATAATATTTTAATAGTTCTGTAAAGAGTTCTTCGATTCGGTTTGTGATGGATTGCGGTCTGGTTGGGCAAAAGCAAAACACATTGATTGTTGGATAGTTGTAGCTTTTTTTGGGAGGGAAATTTCTTAAAAAATCCAATATGCAATTGATAATACCAGCTTGTTGATCGTAATGTTGAGTTGTACATTCATGCCAAGTATTCATTGTTATTTGATCAATACTAAGAACTAAGTTCTTGTGCATGCCTGAGTAGTTAAAGGGGTCTGTATGGTCAGTTAATCTATGTATGCCTCGTTTGTTCCATTCACGCATCGGGTCTTGACCGACATTGATAAAGAGAGTGATTCTCTCAGGTCTAGCGGCATGGTTAAAACGTTCTTGTTTAGCTGATTGTAAGCGATTTGGATACAGGGAGAAAAATTGTACTAATATTTGTCTGAGTTCTTGTTCTGTAAAGTCTGACTCTCCTGGATATAATGTGAAGAGAGTTGAGTGATCAATTAAATTGTTAAAGTAACACCAAGCTAGCAATTCTACCACACTTCTGCTGCGATTGATCGGTTCATATTCATTTTGGTATTCTTGTTTGATGGCACCGCTATAAATGGACCATGCGTTTTTGCGTATATGTTCATCTAAATAATTGGCCTGTCTGATCAGAGTGAGGTGTTCTTCAGTAATATTAGGTGCAATGTTCGGATTGATAAACTCAATTTTCCCACTTTTTCTTTCAAAAGCAGCGTATAGTTTACGCCCCAGTAAACTCATATCATGTTGATTGATGGATGCAGAAAAACCGTTATCTTTAGCAAATCGTGAAAGAAATCTATAGCTGAAGTTGAGTTCGTCAACTAAGTCTTTTCTTTGTTGTAGTACTTGCTTGACTTTCCAGGTTTTTCTTCCATCGAGTAGTTCTAGGCTGTTTTTATTCCAACCCCATTCTGAGATCAAATTTTGCATGACTTGTCTGCGCCAGTTGATAGAGGCTTTACCTATGGGTTTGCTCATATTTTCATTGATTTTGAAATATAAACAGTGTCTCAGCAGTTTGAGCCTTTCAGGCTCTTTTCTTTTTTTTAAATAGGCTTCAATTTTTCGATATAGTAAGATATAAGGGTCTAATTCGTCTAGGTCAATTTCACCGTCGTATACCTTTTTTTTAAAGAGTAGGCTGAGTCCCTTTACATTGGGATATTCACTGGCATAAACTTCTGTGAGCATAATTTTGATAACAGATTTATAAGGTGAGTCTATGCCTTTGTATAATTGCCACATGCCTGCACCGATAAACTCTCCGGCAGGGAAAACGGGTATGCCACCGAAATCTATGCACTCTTCTGGGTGAATGAATCTTTTTTTGATTAGAGTGTTCGCGTAGTCAGAATACTTTTTTTCTTGATCGGTAGGTACAAGCCACCAAATAGGGTAGCAGCCAGCCAGTAACATGCTGGTTCGGTAAAATTCATCTAGTAAAAGATAATGCTGTGCGCTGCCACAGTCTTCTGCTGAAGATATGTCTTTACGCTGCCCTGCACGAAATTTTTCGACATTCATTAAGAAAAAATAAACTTCTAGGCTTAGACTTTCGGCCCATTTTTGAATGCCATTGAGCTTTTGCTCAAGTTCTTTGAGTTCATCTTCAAGCAGATCCGTTCTATGACAAATCCAAAAATCCATATCGCTGTCACGAGAATGTGCAATGGTTCCAATAGAGCCCATCACAGAGATGTTGAGTATCGATTCTTTTTGGTTACGTTTGTGATAGGTAAAAGTATTGGCGATACTTTTAACGGCTCTGATGTGCTTCTTTTCTGGTTCAAAGTGGGAAACACCACAGGGGGTGTTATTAGTCATGTAACCTGGCAATAATGGGTGATTGACATGTAATAGTAAGGGGAGTGCTTCTAAGAAAGTTTGTTGATGATTGTTAAGGGCAGAGAGTGTGCGTTGATAGCGAGCTTCATTGATCTGCATGAATCGATGGCGTAATGCTCTTAATGTTTTACGATCAATTCCATCGCTGAGGTTGGTGACGATAGCATTCACTTTGGGCATGATATGAGTATAGGTCCCAGCGGGGGTGATGCTAGCCAGTTCAGACTGAAGAGTAAGTTTTGTGGCTATACTTATCTTGTATGCGCTTTGTATGTATCTGAATTTGG
This sequence comes from Pseudomonadales bacterium, assembly GCA_028281605.1. Lineage (GTDB taxonomy): Bacteria > Pseudomonadota > Gammaproteobacteria > Pseudomonadales > JANQJO01 > JANQJO01. The sequence continues at coordinate 1,257 of JANQJO010000071.1, read as the reverse complement.
CAGAAGTCCGTTAGATTGGAGTGAGGCAAATGACTATCGAGGCTAATATTAAAAATTATTATGAAGGTTTGGTGGTTGAGGAAGTCGCTCGTTATGAGGGTATTAACAAGATTGATTCAAGGTACTATGATGATATTGCTTGTGTGGCGCTGAATAATTTGCCAGCGCGCTATTATCGGCACTCTGTTGATATAGCATTTTATATGTCAGCTGCAGAGTATAAAGATATCGTTAAGACAGTGAAAAAAGCGGTGGAAGAGGCTGCTGAATTTGTGATAAATCGTTCCAATTTGAGTTCTTCATAAGCATGAAGGGATATGTGCATGAACTTCTGCATTTGTTCATCATCATAAAATATCTCCCCCCCCCCTTCAACCGTACTGAGTTTTGACAAAGCCAAGTCTTGATGCAGCTAAAGAATATTTAGAGGGTCTAAAATCAAAACTTAATCGTCTTAAAAAGCTGTCAAGCTTTTTACCGTGAAAATACATAGATCTATAAGTATTTTCATGCCCTGGGGTGAAGAACTGGCCTTCTTCATGAGCATTTGGATTATGTTTAGGGTGAGCAGTTACTATTGAGTTAGGAGGTGTTCAGCAATAAATTGGACATCTAGCGCTGAGATTTAGCTGGACAGTTGTATCAGCTGGTGGAATGAGTTATGTTGTGCCTATCATTGCTTATTAAAAAGAAACTATGGTGTTTGAATATATAAAAATGTTTTTTAGTAACTTTTAAGTATAGAAAAGTCTTGTAATTAACTGGAATCTGTAAGCAGTTCGTCAATACTTAGAACTAACTGGTGTTACAAATCTCCCCCAAAATGGAACACCAGGGGGCTAAGATATAAAGCCCGGGTACAGAATGTGCCAACTATAAAAACTCCTATTGGTCTTAGGCCCGGAATCCCCCCCAGATTCTGGGTTTTTTTATTGTCCCAATCACAACGATATCATATTTTAGACTTTTCGGCTGAGTCGAAGGATATCTTTTTACCCTCATTATCAGTCCAAATGCTCATTAAGAAGGCCAGTTCTTCACCCCAGGGCATGAAAATACTTATAGATCTATGTATTTTCACGGTAACAGCCATGAGCGATGCCTTTTTCGTCACCCCAAGTGATGAAAAAGGTATTTTCACGGTAAACTCAAGTATTGAGCTATGATCGTAAATGACGGTTAGGTGCTTCTCAACCGTCTATTTTTGATCAAACAATGCACAATATTCTGTTCATATCTTGTTCTTTGAGTAATTTT